>NZ_OY762276.1:931000-1272000 GCF_963665445.1 uncultured Desulfobulbus sp.
CTCGCTCCAGTTCGAGCGTTATCTTTCGCCCGACGGCCCCACCGACGGTCTGCTCACCCGTCCTTCGGACCGCAAACCGGTGCGGAAGGTGGCCTTTTTGCAGTGCATCGGCAGCCGCGACAAGAACCGCTGCAACAACGAGTACTGCTCCACGGTCTGCTGCATGTATGCCATCAAGGAGGCCATGACCATCAAGGAGACCAATCCGGAGCTTGAGGTCTCCATCTTTTACATGGATATGCGGACCCCGGGCAAGGAGTTCGACCGCTACTTTGAACGGGCGAAAAACGAGTACGGGGTGCGTTTCATCCGTTCGCGCATCCATGGCGTCGAACCCAAGGGGACCAAGGGCGATCTGCGCCTGCACTACATCAACGGCCAGGGCAAGCAGGTCGAGGAGGTGGTGGATCTGGTGGTGCTCTCGGTGGGGCTGGAGACACCGAATTCCATGGTGCGTCTTGCAGAGCGGATCGGCATTCACATGACCCCGGACCGCTTTGCCTCGATTTCCGCCTTCATGCCGGTGCACACCTCCAAGCGGGGCGTCTTTACCTGTGGGGCCTTTAACGGTCCGCGCGATATCCCCCAATCGGTGACCGGCGGTTCGGCGGCGGCAGCCAGTGTTTCCGCGTTGCTGACCTCGGTCCGTCACACCCAGACCCGCTCCCTGCTGCCGCCGGTTGAACAGGATGTCAGCAGTGAAGCGCCGCGTATCGGGGTCTTTGTCTGCCACTGCGGGACCAATATCGCCGGAGTGGTCGATGTGGAGGATGTGGCCGCCTATGCCGCCACCCTGCCCAACGTGGTCCATGTGGCGCGCAACCTCTTCACCTGCGCCCAGGATACCCAGGATCGCATCGTCCAGGAGATCCAGGACAAGCGACTCAACCGCATCGTGGTTGCGGCCTGCACGCCGCGGACCCACGAACCGCTGTTTCGTAAGACGCTCAAATCGGCCGGGATCAACGAATACCTGATCGAGATGGCCAATATCCGCAACCAGAATTCCTGGGTCCATAATCAGGAACCCGAGGTGGCCACGGAAAAGGCCAAGGACCTGGTGCGAATGGCAGTGGTCAAGGTCCAGACTCAGGTAGCCCGCAAGCCGCTCAAAATTCAGATAGCGCCTTCGGTGCTGATCATCGGCGGCGGTGTCGCCGGCATGACCGCGGCCCTCAACCTGGCGGATCAGGGCTTTCAGGTGCACCTGGTGGAGAAGACCACCCAGTTGGGCGGCAACGCGCTTCATCTCTTTCAGACCTGGAACGGCGAGCATGTGCCCCGGTTTCTGAAGGACCTCAAGGAACGGGTCCAGCAGCATCCCCTGATCGAGGTCGCCTACACCAGCACCGTGCTCGCGGTGGACGGCCATGTGGGCAATTTCTCCAGTACCATTCGCACCGGCTCCAGCCGCAAACGGGTGATCAACCACGGGGCGGTGATCATCACCACCGGCGCTAAACGCTACATCCCCGAGGAATTCGAATACGGCAAGATTCCCAAGGTGGTGGCCTCGATCGAGTTCGACAAACTGCACATGCACAACGAGACCCGGGTGGCCAACGGCAAGTCCTTTGTGTTCATCCAGTGCGTGGGCTCGCGCAACCAGGAGCGGCCCTACTGTTCCAAATCCTGCTGCACCCACTCGATTCAGAGCGCGATCAAGCTGAAGAAGGAGGCCCCCTCGCGCCAGATCTACATCCTCTACCGCGAGATTCGCACCTACGGCCAGCGTGAGCGCATCTACAATCAGGCGAGAGAGCTTGGGATCGTCTTTATCAACTACGAAATGCACGGGCCGCCCCAGATCAAAAAGGCGGACAACGGGGTCTTGGTCGAGGTCTGGGACCATGTGCTCCATCGGCCCCTGGAGATCAAGGCGGATGTGGTCATCCTCGCCGCCGCCACCCTGGCCAGCCCGGATGCGATGAACCTGGCCAATCTGTTCAAGATCCCACTCAACGGCGACGGTTTTTTCCAGGAGGCCCATGTCAAGTTGCGGCCGGTGGAGTTCAATGTCGACGGCGTCTTTGTCGCCGGCCTGGCCCACTATCCCAAGCCGCTCGAGGAATCGATCTCGCAGGCGCTTGCCGCCGCGGCCAAGGCAGGCCGTCTCCTGGCCCGCCAGGAGATCAATCTCGAACCCAACACCGCCCTGGTCGATCCGGTCAACTGCGACGGTTGCGGACTCTGCATCGAGGTCTGTCCCTACCAGGCCATCACCCTGGTGGAGTACACGGCTGAGGACGGCACGCCCCTGAAGACTGTCAACATCGATCCGGTGCTGTGCAAGGGGTGCGGCATCTGTCAGGGCACCTGTCCCAAACGGGGGGTGGATGTGGCCGGGTTCACCTATGCCCAGCTCGAGGCCCAGATCGACGCCGCGCTTGAGGAGAGCAGTCCGGTGGAGGAGAAGATATGAGCAATACCCCGAAAATTATCGCCTTCTGCTGCAACTGGTGTTCCTATGCGGCAGCGGATCTCGCCGGCATCTCGCGACTGCAGTATCCCGGATCGGTGCGCATCATTCGCGTGATGTGTTCGGGCATGGTCCATCCGGAGATGGTCCTGCACGCACTCAACAGGGGGGCTGAAGGGGTGATGATCATCGGCTGTCATCTGGGCGAGTGCCACTACATCAACGGTAACGAGCTGGCACTGGCGCGGGCGGAGGTGATCGCCGATACCCTGGAGGATCTGGGGTTTGAGAGTGAGCGGTTCCAGATCACCTGGGTCTCCTCGGCGGAACCGGAACGGCTGGCCGAGGCCTTCCGCGCCTTTTGCGGCCGTCTGGCCATCCTTCGCGGCGAGCAGGCCGAAATCACATCCACAGGGGCTGGCAAGTCTTGACTCGGCCGCGGCTCAGCTTCGAATGGCTTCACGCCTGCTGCGGCTGCGAGATTTCCCTGATCGATTCGGGGGCCTCGCTCATCGACCTGCTTGCCCGGGTGGAGGTGGTCCATTTCCCGCTGATCATGGACCACAAGTACCGGTCGGGCCAGGGTACGGAGCCCTTCGGGCTGCCCGAGGCCGATATCGGCGTGGTCTCAGGGGGGGTGGCCTCGGAGGAGCAGCTGGAGCTCGCCCTGGCGATGCGCAAAAGCTGTCGTGTGCTCGTGGCCCTGGGGACCTGCGCCACCCATGGCGGGATTCCTGCGATGCGCAACGAGTGGCCTGCAGGGGATATGCTGCGGACGGTCTATGCCTACGGCTCAGACGAGTTGGCCCTGGTTCCGGCGGAGATCTCGCCATCGCTTGACCGGGTGTACAGCGTGGATGAAAAGGTCAAGGTCGACTGCCTGGTGCCGGGATGCCCCCCGGCGGCAGGGATCATTGTCGAGGTGCTGAGCGGGCTGGTGGAAAATCGCGGGCTGCCTGCGAGCGGCAAAAGCGTGTGCGAGACCTGTCCCACCAGGCGAGGCGCCAAGGGGCAGGGGGGCGTGGCCCGCTTTCTCGCCAACATCGAGGGCGATCCCCAGGCACCGCTCGCCGAAATGACTTGCCTGCTTGAACAGGGCATTCTCTGTCAGGGGCCGGTCACCGCCGGGGGCTGCGGAGGCAAGGGGGCGCCGCTCTGCTTGCAGGCACGGGTGCCCTGCCGCGGTTGTTATGGACCGGTGCGCAGGGACAGCAACCCATTGTTGGATATGCTCAGTGCCCTGGCCAGCAACGGTATCGACTACCGGACAATGGTCGACCGAAAATCCCTGCTCCGATTCAGCGGGGCCCATGGAATGCTCAAACCGCTGCGCAAGCGTGGTTGAATGCAGCGAAAATTGATGGCTTCGTAAAAAGTCAAAAACCTGAATGTCACGCATCGTGAAATCAGCAACTTGCGAAGCTCGAAACGTCGTTCTCGGGCCTTTTTACGAGAACGACATCAAATTGGACAAGGAAGGACGATGTCTGAGGTTATTTCAATTCATCCGGTGACCCGCATAGAGGGGCACGCCCGCATCGATGTGCATCTGGACGAATCCGGCCGGGTGCGCGACACCCGGGTCGCCATCTCGGCGCTGCGCGGCTTTGAGCAGTTTGTCATCGGGCGTCCGGCCGAGGAAATTCCCCGGATCGTCACCCGCATCTGCGGCATCTGCCCCTGGATGCACCATCTGGCTGCGGTCAAGGCCGTTGACGGTTGCTTCGGGGTGCAGCCGAGCGCAAGCGGCACTCTTTTGCGCGAGCTCTGCCAGGTCCTGGCCCACATCCACGACAAGATCCTCCACTTTTTCTTCCTTGCCGCCCCGGATTTTGTCCTTGACCCCCAGACCGATCTCTCGGTGCGCAACATCATGGGGTTGGTGCGCAAGGAGCCCGAGTTGGCCAGGCAGGTGGTGGCCATGCGGCAGTTGGCGCAGCAGATGCTTGCCCGATTTTCCGGCAAGGCGATTCATCCGGTCGCGGCGGTTGTGGGCGGTTTTTCCAAGCCCATGTTCGAGGAGGAGCGGCAGGCCCTGTTGGTCGATGCGCGCAACCTGCTCGATTTTGCCTGTTACGCGCTGGAGTTTGCCAAAAAACAGGCCTTTGGCCGCCTGGTCAACGAATTTGACGGGCTCGGAGCGATTACCACCGGGTTTCTCGGCACGGTGGACGCCAAGGGACGACTGCGGCTCTATGAGGGTAACCTGCGCTTGATGGAGGCTGGCGGCGAGTTTGTCGACTTTCCCGCCCAAGACTATGAACAGTACCTGGCCGAGCACGTCGAACCCTGGTCCTCGGCGAAAATGGTCTATGCCAAGTGCTGGGGCGAGGGGTTTTCCCTCAATCCCGACAATCCCAGCGGCGTGTACCGGGTCAACACCCTGGCGCGGTTGAATGTCTGCGAATCCATGGCAACCCCCAGGGCCCAGGCCGAACTGGAGGAGTTTCGCCGCCATTTCGGACGTCCGGCCCAGGCCACCATGCTCTATCACTGGGCGCGGCTGATCGAGTTGGTCTATGCCTGCGAGCGCAGCGTCGAACTGCTCGGGGAAAGGGGGATCGTCGACCCCCGTGTGCGCAGTGCGGTTCAACCGGGAGCGGGGCGGGGCATCGGCCACGTCGAGGCCCCGCGCGGCACCCTGATCCATGATTTTAGTACCGACGAAAACGGCTGTATCACCAGGGCCAATCTGATCGTCGGCACCACCCACAACATCGCCCCGATGAATTTGAGCGTCCACCGGGCGGCGGCCGCGCTGATCAGCGACGGGGCGGCGGATGATGCCCTGCTCAACCGAATCGAAATGGCGATGCGGGCCTATGACCCGTGAATTTCCTGTGCAACGCACCGCCTGGATGGCGGGCTTCCATTGACCCTGAACCTGATCGACCATTGCGGTCACCCCATTCGCATCCTTCACCAATAAGAGGGGCGTGATTTTTCGTCTTGATTTTTGCCTATGAATACCAACAATGATGAGCATTCCCGTAAAGTCGTCCGGGTGGAAGCGCCCAACTGCGCCTGTGGATTTGTCGGTCATATGACCGCCGATGAGCTCAAACAGCGGGCCGCCCACGACGATATGGACCTCTCCTGTCCGGTCTGCGGCCTGATCCATCTCAGTCGTGAGGAAATCGAGGACCTGGAAAAGCAGAAGGTGGTCAATTCCAAGCGTTACCGGGAAATTTTACGGCAGGCCAACGCGGATATTTAACAAGAGTTGTTGCGAGATTACCAGGTTGTCTTGTTTGTGCCAATTGAGCCGATTGTACAGCGTTGAAAAAATGTGGTGTAAATGGCAACTTGCTGCTAGAGTGGCCCGCAGATCGGCAAGTATCCATTATTCAACTGGTGCTCCCCTCCTAACCTGTATGAGAACTGCTTGAGCCGGACCATGCATTCAACAATCCTTGAAACCGTGACCCTGCGGATCAGTGTGCGTGGTATTGTGCAAGGCGTGGGCTTCCGTCCCTTTGTCTACCGTTTGGCCCATGCACTGAATCTGGTCGGAACGGTCATCAACGACGGCGATGGGGTCGAGATTCTTGTGGCTGGTCCGGAATCAGAGGTGCAGTCCTTTGCCCGCAGGCTCCCCCGGGAGGTGCCACCGGCGGCCCGCATCGTCGAGTTGGCGGTGGAGACCGTGGACACAGTCCTGGAAGGCGACAGCTTTACCATTCTCCCCAGTCGAACCAGCCCTCGTCCCTCGACCCAGATCGCCCCGGACATGAGCATCTGCACCGACTGCATGGCGGAAATCCTCGATCCAGCCAACCGCCGCCACCGTTACCCCTTTACCAACTGCACCAACTGCGGTCCCCGTTTTTCCATCGTTGAACGTATCCCCTATGACCGTCCCAATACCTCGATGCGGGTCTTTGCCATGTGTGAGGACTGTAGGAGGGAGTATGACGATCCCCTAGACAGACGCTTTCATGCGCAACCAAACGCCTGTCCGGTCTGTGGACCGCAGCTGAGTTGGCATGACGCCAAGGGGGCGGTCATCGACGGCGACTGCCTTGCCAATGCTGCCCGCGCGCTGGCCGAGGGCAGGGTGGTGGCCATCAAGGGGTTGGGCGGTTTTCATCTGGCTGTTGACGGTTGCAACGAGGCCGCGGTGCAACGTTTGCGCGAGCGCAAGCACCGGCCGGCCAAACCGCTGGCGATCATGGTCAGGGATCTTGAATGTGCCCGCCGCTTTTGCCGTATCTCCCCGGCAGAGGCGGAGTTGCTGCAGTCGGCCGAACATCCGATTGTCCTGGTTGATCGGCTCTCCGAATCCTCGATTGCCCGGTCGGTTGCCCCGGGGCTCGATGTGATCGGTCTGATGCTGCCCTACACGCCGCTGCATGTTCTTCTCCTGGGTGACCCCGATGGCCCCGAGGTCCTGGTGATGACCAGCGGCAACAGGGGGGGCGAGCCGATCTGCACCGGCAACGAGGAGGCGCTTTGCCGCCTGCAGGGCCTGGCCGATTTTTTTCTTTTTCATAACAGGGATATCGTTACCCGGGTCGATGACTCCGTGGCTCGTGTCATGGACGGCAAGGTCCGCCTGTTGCGCAGGGCCCGCGGCTATTCGCCGGTGCCGATACAGCTGACTCAGCCCACCGAGGAGATTATTGGCTGCGGCGGCGAGATGAAAAATTCCTTTTGCATCGTCCGCAGCCGCGAGGCCTATCTCAGTCAGCATATCGGCGAGTTGGTCAACACGGAGAATTTTGATTTTTACCGGGAGAGTATCGATCATCTTCAAGCCGTGCTCGAGCTGGTTCCGGACAAGGCTGCCTGCGATCTCCACCCCGACTATCTAAGCACCCGCCATGCCCGCGGGCGGGGCGGGGAGTGGTGCAGCGTGCAGCACCACCACGCCCATATCGGAGCGGTGCTCGCCGAGGGGCGGGTCAACGGCCCCGTGCTCGGCCTGGTGCTCGACGGCACCGGACTCGGCCCCGATGGTTCGGTCTTTGGCGGGGAACTGTACCTCGCTGATCGGACCGGGTACACCCGATTGGGCTACCTCGCCACCCTCGATCTGCCCGGAGGCGACCGGGCGGCGGTTGAACCCTGGCGCATGGCCATGAGCCTGTTGTATACTTGCCTGGGACCTGCGGCCTTTCAAGCGGACAACCAGCCGCCATCCCTGCGCGGCGTCGAACAGGCCCGCCAGCAACTGCTGGCCCAGATGCTTGTCAAGAAGATGAACTGTCCGCCCACTTCGAGCTGCGGCCGGCTCTTTGATGGAATCTCGGCCCTGCTGGGCCTCTGCCTGGTCAGTCAGTACGAGGGGCAGGCGGCCATGCTGCTGGAGCAGCAGGCCGGCCTGGCAGACGATGCTCTCGCCGGTGATCGCTATCCGCTTGCCTTCAGCGACGTTGACGGCCAGCTCTGTATCGGAGTGGATGCAATGGTGGCAGGGCTGCTTGCCGATATCCGGCACAAGGTGCCTGTTGCGGTCATGGCACGCGCCTTTCATCTCTGGCTGGCAGCATCGCTTACGGCGGCCCTTGTGCAGCTGCGGTCAACCCATGGGATCGACCAGGTGGTGCTTGCCGGCGGCTGCATGCAGAATAAATTGTTGTTTGAACGGCTCTGTACGTCTCTGCGGGAACACGGTTTTACCGTGCATGCCGGGGAACTGGTGCCGATGAATGATGGTGGCCTAGCCCTGGGGCAGGCCTATATAGGAGGTTTTTCATGTGTTTAGCCATTCCCATGCAGGTGGTGGAACTGCGCGGCGGCAGCGATGAGCTGCTCGATCCCCAGGTCGCCCTGGTCGAGAGCGACGGTGTCCGCAAGGAGATCCGTCTCGAGATGGCCGATCGGGTGCCGGAGGTCGGGGACTATGTGATTATTCATGCCGGTTTTGCCATCCGCACCCTTTCCGAGGAGGAGGCGGAGATCAATCTCAGCCTGATGCGGCAGATGGCCGAGGCCCTGGAACGGGAAGGCCGCCTGCCCGGAGCACCTGAATGAAGTGTGCCGATGAGTTCCGCTCCAAGGCGGTGACCGCGCCGCTGGTGGAGGAGATCACCCGCACCATGGTCAAGCCTTTGCGGATCATGGAGGTCTGCGGAACGCACACCATGTCGATCTTTCGCCATGGCATCCGCAGCCTGCTGCCCGAGGGGATCACCCTGCTCTCCGGACCGGGCTGTCCGGTCTGCGTCACCCCGGCGGATCATATCGATGCCTTCTTGGCGGCGGCCGAGCGCCCGGAGGTGACCATCGCCACCTTTGGTGATCTCATCCGCGTGCCGGGCAGTCACGGCTCCCTGGCCACTGCCAGGGCCCAGGGGGCACGGGTGGAGATCGTCTACTCGCCCATGGACGCCCTGGTGCTGGCGAAAAAGGAACCGGAGCGGATCGTCCTTTTTCCGGCGATCGGTTTCGAGACCACGGTGCCGACCATTGCCGCCACCATTGTCCAGGCCGAACGTTTGGGGATCGATAATTTCGTGATTATCGCCGCCTGCAAGACCATGCCCAACGCCCTCGAGGCACTCATGGCCGATCCCGAGCTGCAGATCGACGGCCTGCTTTGCCCCGGCCATGTCAGCGCCATCATCGGCGCGAACGCCTATCTGCCCTTTGCCCAGAAGCACAAACTGGCCTGCGCCGTCGCCGGTTTTGAACCGGCCGATATCCTCGCCGGGCTGTTGAGCCTGATGCGCCAGATCAATGCGAACGAACCCCGGGTGGACAACTGCTATACCAGGGCCGTCACTGCCGAGGGAAACTGCAATGCGCAAAGGTTGATCGACCAGGTGTTTCAACCTGCGGACAGCCCCTGGCGCGGACTGGGCATCATTCCCGGCAGCGGCCTTGTGTTGCGAGAGCAGTATCAGCGCTTTGACGCCATGACCCGGCTCGATCTTGCGGTGGCCCCTGCCGAGGAACCCAAGGGCTGCCGCTGCGGCGATATTCTCAAAGGCCGGCTCCTGCCGCCGGACTGCCCGCTCTACGGCACCGCCTGCACGCCGCTCAAGCCGGTCGGCCCCTGTATGGTCTCCAACGAAGGTACCTGCGCCGCCTACTACCGCTACAGCGGCCAGAAACGACGAACACAGCAGGCGGTTTCATCGTCCAAACCCAGATAAGGATCCTATGAACCCAGACTCGATTATCAGCCTTGACCACGGCAGCGGCGGACTCGCCAGCCAGAACCTGATCAGTGGCCTGTTTCTCAGGTATTTTCGTTCGCCGCAGCTGCATGATCTGGAAGACTGCGCCATGCTTGGCGAATATGCCGGTCGCATTGCCTTTTCCACCGACAGCTACGTGGTGGATCCACTCTTCTTTGCGGGCGGGGATATCGGCAAACTGGCCGTGCACGGCACCATCAACGATCTGGCCATGCGCGGTGCCCGGCCCATAGCCCTGAGTCTGGCCCTGATTATCGAGGAAGGGTTTCCCTTCGCCGACCTGGAACGGGTGATCGCCTCGGTGGCGCAGTGTTCCGAAGAGGCGGGGGTGGCCATCGTCACCGGTGACACCAAGGTCGTGCCCAGGGGCAAGGTGGACAAGATCTTCGTCAACACCACCGGGGTGGGGATTGCCTCGCATCGCCACGACATCTCCGGTAAGAAGGCAATGCCGGGCGATGCGGTCATCGTCTCCGGTACCCTTGCCGACCACGGCATCACCATCATGAGCGCCCAGGCGGGCATCGCCATTGACGGCGATATCAAAAGCGACACCCAACCCCTGCACCGCCTGGTGGCGGCCATTTTGGAAGAAGATATGGGTGACGTCCACGTCTTGCGCGATCCGACCCGCGGCGGTCTGGCCACCACCCTCTGTGAAATTGCCCGCTCCTCGGGGGTGGATATCGTTCTTGAGGAGGAGCGGCTGCCCATTCGGCCTGCTGTCAACACCGCCTGCGAGATGATCGGCCTGGACCCGCTCTACCTGGCCAACGAGGGCAAGATGATCGTCATCTGCGATCGCGACGTGGCCGAGGAGACGCTGCAGCTGCTCAGGCGGCTGCCCGAGGGGCGGGATGCCGCCCTTGTGGGCTGGGTTGGCGAGCGCAGCGAGGGCCGGCTCAGCCTGACCACGCGCATCGGCGGTTCGCGTCTGCTCGAACCGCTCACCGGCCATCCCCTGCCGCGTATCTGTTAAGCTTCCTTCCACGGAGAACACCACTGCCATGCATGAACTCTCACTTGCGCAAAGCCTGCTTGACCAGTTGCTGGGATTGGCCCGGGAACACCAGGCAGAGCGCGTTACCCGGGTATCGGTCACCATTGGTCCGTTCTCCGGGATCGTCCGCGACTCCTTTGAGTTTGGCTTCAACATTCTCAAGGAATCCACGCCCCAGACCAAGGATGCGGTCCTGGATGTGGAAACACCGGATCCGGTCTATGTCTGCCTGGACTGCAACAAGGTGTCGGTGATTCCCTTTGCTCAAGCGGGAGAATCGGAGGAGATGGTCCTTGGCGGCGGTTATCCGAAGAAGTGCCCCTGGTGCTGTCTCAACCGGCTCTCTCCCAAGGGGGGAACCGAACTCATATTGAATCAAGTAGAAATGGAGTAGAACCATGTGTGATACCTGCGGCTGTCAACTGCACGAACACCACCAGCACGACACCAAGGTGGTCGAGGTCAACCGGAGCCTGTTGGAGGCCAACCAGAAACAGGCCCATTCCAACCGGCATCATATCGAGTCCATGGGCGCCCTGGCCATCAACATGATTTCCAGCCCCGGCTCGGGTAAGACCACCCTGCTCGAACGGACCATAGAAGTGCTCAAGGACACGGTCAAGATCGGCGTCATCGAGGGGGATATCGAGACCGAGCGCGACGCCGACCGCATCCGCTCCAAGGGCATTCCCGCGGTCCAGTTGACCACCGGCGGCGCCTGCCACCTCGATGCGCCCATGGTCCATGGCGGCCTCCATGTGCTCGAGCATTTTGCCAAGGGCCAGGGCTACGATCTGATCTTCATCGAGAACGTGGGCAATTTGGTGTGTCCGTCCACCTTCGACCTGGGCGAACACCGGCGGGTGATTCTGCTCTCCGTGCCCGAGGGCTCCGACAAGCCGGCGAAGTACCCGGCCACTTTCCGCGGTGCAGACCTGGTGCTGATCACCAAGACGGACCTCTTGCCCCATTTTGATTTTTCGCTGGAAGAGGCCAGAAAGGAGAGCGAGACGCTCAAGCCCGGTGTGCCGATCATTGAGTTGTCCTCAACCACCGGCGACGGTTTTGAGCAGTGGATCGATTACCTCAAGCAGATGCTGGCGAAGTAAACGTCTTGGGAAGCAACGAACAACAACGGGACCTGTGCGCTGGGCGCAGGTCCCGTTGTTGTTTTTTTGGGGATACCCGCAAGTCTTAGGGGAGGAGCTCCTGTTCGGTCGGCAGGCGGTCATACACCTCGCCCTTGGGGCCGATCCACTGACGACCGTTTCGCTTGAGGACCACGGGAGTGGTCTGGTCAGCGCTTGAATGCACCTGAATGGTCACCATATCCGGCGGCTCAATGGCGGCCATGGCGGGTTTGGGGGGTGGCGGAGGCGGCAGGGGCAGGGGGCTGACCGGCGAGGGGACGACCTCGTATCCTGTAATGTCCTGGCCAGCCTTTTGATAAAACACACCCTCAGAGCTGAAAAAAGTCTCTGTTCCCACGGTAAGGGTAGTCGCTCCCTTGGGGAGTTGGGCGATGAGTGCCCCCGGAGGAGGCGGGAGGACCTGGTAGCGATCGCCGAGTTTGAGGTAAAACAGGCCGTTGCTGGTGTAGATGGGCGGCGTCTTGAGGGCGACCTCCTGCGCATCCCCGGGAAGCTCCATCACGCTTCGCAACGGGTTTTTCGCCGGTTCAGGCATTGGGGGGCGTTTGTCCGGCAGTGACGGCAGAGGTCCCGGCCCCTGGTCCGAGCCGCAACGCATGGCCCGTTCCGGACCGAAGCCAGCGCCCATGGGGTGGGCTGCACCCGTTGTGGGGCCTGCCAAGAGTATGACTAGGCCAATGCCGAGAAGAAAGGTGGTCTGTGATCTGTTGTTCTGGTGATTGGCTGTCTGCAATGTTCTCTGCCTCATAAAATGTCTGCCTCCTTGCAGTGCTGGTTGCCCTCCGTCAACGGGGCGTATTCCATCTTGAATCTGAAACCGACAACAGCCAGGTGAAGGAAGATGCGGGGCGAGGTCGCCCTTTATCTTTTGCTTGCCGTCGCGTGGCCCCAGGAAGGTGGCAGGGGAATGGTGACGATCAGGTCTCAGTTCAAGATGGGTCTATACTACGGTTGAGGACCGATTTCGTTCAAGACGATCTTTGTTCTAATAGACTAAAATTAGGTTAAATTGTGTTGTGATGTGTGCTGCCCGGGTGGGCATTGAGGGCGGTGTCAGCAGAAGGGGGGAAATATTTGTCGGAGACAACAGGGCCTTCTCCTTGGCCCGGTACCGTCCCTGTGGTATAGACAGCGCTACGCAGTTGGAAGTCTTTTTCGAGAATACTGTCCAGGCAAGGAGGAGAAGATGGAAATTCACAAGATAATTGTCACAGATCTCATTATGAGCGAGGGGTTGTTGACCAAGGAAGATTACGATCTGGAGCAGAGCGCGGATAACCTCGCCGACCTCAAGGGACAGATCATCATGAATTTCATGGAGGCGAACTACCCGAAGGTTGAGGTCTATGCCGACATAGCGATTCAAAAAGAAGCTGAAGGATCACGCCCTTTGGAGGTCCTGGCCTATACTGAAGACGGAGAGATCATTCCTGCCGCCTCGAAGATGATTCAACAACAGCTGGTCACGTTGATTGCCGACGGGACTGCCGATGGCGGGTGGGCGGTACGGGTGCAGTAGTCTGGTTGACCTGCACCCCAGCGGGCGGTGCCCTCTCATTGCATTTTTTACAAAGCGCGCACCATTGTCGGTTTTGTAAAAATTTCGCTGGCTTTTGGGGGACGGGTCAAAAGTGGAAACCGAGTCGGGTGGTGATGCCGTAGGCATCTTCATCAAGGATCCCGTCGCCGGTGGTGAACATTCTGTCCTGATAATACTCCAGGGAGAGGGTGGTGCTGTTTTGGAGAAAGAATGAGGCCCTGGTTGAATAGCGCTCTTCGGGGAGGTAGTGACTGAGGGTTTCCGAAGATTTCTGGTAACCCACGGCAAAGACCGCGGGGCGGTTGAGAAATCGGGTGCTGTAGGCCAGTTGGCTGCTCCAGGCGGTTGGATCGTTCTCCTGGCCGTTTTGCGAATAGTTGGCCAGGCCCTCACGGCTCTCGACGGCATGGATATAGCCGCCGGTGAGGGTAATGGCATTGATACTGTACCCCAGGATCAGGTTCACCGCACCGAGTGTCTCCGAGGTGTCGTATCCCGCCTGGGCAAAGGCCTGTGCCATGCCGGTGGTGTCGGCGATATCGTAAATCCAGCCCACTCCGGCGATGACCGCGGTGCTTCGATCCATGTCGTACCGGTAGCTGATCGGGGCCGACTCAAGCCCAGGATCTGTGGAAAACAGACGTTCAAAAGCAGTGCCGCTTCTCCTGTCGTCCAACCAATCCTGTTCCAGCAGCCAAGTGTCGGCGGCCAGGGGAATATCCCCCACACTCATGTAGATGGCCTGACTCAGGGGCGTGAAGAATTGCTTGAACAGGGGGTTGTATTTGCCCAGATGGACGTGAAGCGGCTGGATGAGCAGTTGCGGTGCTCCAAATGCATCCTCCGGATCGACAAAGGGATGTTCGGTCAAACCGATGGGAGGTGGCTCTCCGCCAGCAAAGGCCCATTTGAAGCGATTGTCGACGGCCAGGCAACCATTGAGCTTGGGATCGAGCGTAGTGCCGGTAAACTCAAATTCATCCTGGCAGATAAAGGTATCGTCAAGGATGCGGCGGCCGAGACGAACAAAGCGATTTGTTTTCCTTTTGTTCTGCCGGAGGTGCTTGCGGGATTTTTTGGCATGTGTAGCCGCGGTTGCGGGTGATGAAGGGCTCGGTAAGGGGGGGGCCGCGGTGACAGCGATCGCGTCAAAACGGGGTTGACCTGAGGGGGCAACAGTTCCTTCGGCCCGGAGCGCGGGCGGGCAGACCAGCGGCAACGTCAGCCAGGCCAACGAAACCGTTGCATACAACCAGGGAATTTGTTTTGCCATGAAACTGTTTAACTCTCAACCGCCCCCCATAATCCATTGAAAAGAGAATATGCCGTTCAACAAAGGACGGCCAGGAGGGGGACGCTTGGGGCAGACACCCTGAAGGGGCCCTGCTTTGAAATCAATTGATTGTGCGGGCCGGATTTTTTTATGAGAACTCTTGTTTCAGCCTCGCAAAAAGTCGGCAACGCGAAAATCGGGTATTGTGAAAGCAGCCTGGTACGAAGCTCAACACATCGTCCTTGCGGCTTATTGCGAGAACGATTGTTACGATGGTGTCAAAATTAGATTTTTTTTCGCGAGAATGCAAGTGCTGGCAGAAGAAAAGCATGGTGTCGGTTAAAAAAATGTTTGTTTTTACAAAGATAAGCCTTCGGAAAGAAGGCGCTGGGGACGTCGTGCGGTCGTTTCAGGGTAGCCAAAAGTGCGCAGTTGCGGTAAGAAATCTTCAACAAACGCACATGTTCGGCTTTGGTTTGCACGAATCGGATTGTCGAATCGACGTGTCACAAAACCAGCAGGTGACGGAGATCGTTCCCCCCGTATGCCGGCCCCTTTGAGGAACACCACTACAGAAATTGAATTCATGTCCCCTGAAACTCGATTAAGTGCCAGCCAGGAAGACTATCTGGAGGCCGTGTATCACATCGCCCGCGAAAAGAAAGTTGCCCGGGCCAAGGATATCGCCAAACGGCTGGATGTACGTGCATCGTCGGTGACCAACGCACTGCGCATGCTCTCGTCGCTTGGCCTGATCAACTATGCCCCTTACGATTTGATCACCCTCACCGAAGCCGGTCTGGCCAAGGCCGAGGACATCGTCACCCGACATGAGGCCTTGGCCAATTTCATGGTGACGGTTCTCGGTGTCGATCCGGTGGAGGCCAATAAAGCCGCCTGCAAGATGGAGCATTCCGTACCTAAGTCGATAGTCAACCGGCTCATCCAGTATGCCGATTATATCGCCCATTGTCCCCGTGGAGGCATAACCTGGGATTCGGGATTCGGTTACTACTGCAAAACCGGCTGTACCCAGGCCCAGTGTGATCGGCAGCGGCTGCAACCCGAGAAACCGCCGGCTGATGAGGATGATGAGTAGTGCTTGGGGAAACCGTGTGAGGAAAACCGTGCCTTGTCCTGTTCGTGCCTCTCTTTTTGGTGCAATCTGTGCGTTTATCTGGTTTGGTGCACAGTCACGAATCGCTGCGTGCCGCTTTTTATGGCAGTTTTTCCAGAAGTCACCAGCATGACGTTTGCCCGGATTGAAATCGTCTCCCAGAGATCATCCTGTTACCAGTAACATTGCCCGATAATTCATTGACTATGCCCATGGATCGCCCCGAAATCACCCAGCTTCTTTTTCATCCCATCAATGTCGCTCGCAATGCTCCGCCCGAGGGGGCGATCGATTTTTCCGTGCCCGTGGAGGAGGAGGTGCATATTGCCTGCAGAATGTTCCACCACTCCCAGGAGCGGCCGACCCTGATTTTTTTTCATGGCAACGGCGAGATTATTCCCGATTACGACGAAGTCGGCCCCTGTTACGTCCAGGAAGGGCTCAATTTTCTTGTGGCGGAATATCGCGGCTACGGCTGGAGCACCGGCAGTCCGTTGACCAGCACCTTTTTGCCCGACAGCAACGCAGTTTTTCTCCATGCCTGCAACTGGCTCAAAGAGCAGGGGTATACCGGGGCAATTTTTGTTATGGGCCGGTCTCTTGGCAGTGCCAGCGCCATTGATGTGGCCTTGAATCACAGTGATTTCATCTGCGGCATGATTATCGAATCCGGCTTTGCCCGTACCCTGCCGCTGGCCAAGATGCTTGGCGTGGATCTTGAGGCCATGGGACTCAGCGAGGAGGAGTGTTTTAATAACGCTGGAAAGATTCGTGAGGTCACCAAGCCGACTTTCATCCTCCATGGACAGTATGATCAGTTGATTCCGCTCTGGCAGGCGGAAACCCTGCAGGCCGAGTCCGGTGCCAGGAACAAGGAATTCCAGATCGTCCCCGGTGCAGATCACAACTCGCTCATCGCCACCGTTGGCCAGTTGTATTTTCAGGCAATCAAAAAGTTTGTCGAGAAGACCGCCGGCCTCACCCCGGACTGGCGGGAACGCCGTCGCCAGTTCAAGGCCCAGCAGGCAGAGAACAAGGGTGCAGGCAATGGTCAGTAAACGAACCGGTTATCTTTCCTGGGACGAATACTTCATGGCGGTGGCCATCCTTTCCGGCCATCGCTCCAAAGACCCCAACACCCAGGTCGGTGCCTGCGTGGCCAACAGCCAGAACAAGATTGTCGGAGTGGGCTACAACGGCTTTCCCTGGGGCTGCTCGGACGACGAGTTGCCCTGGGACCGGGAAGGACATTTTCTCGATACCAAGTACCCCTATGTTTGCCACGCCGAACTCAATGCGGTCCTGAACTCGATCACCTATGACCTGCGGGACTGCCGGCTCTATGTGGCCCTGTTTCCATGCAACGAATGCACCAAGGTCATCATTCAGGCCGGTATCCGTGAAATCATTTACCTCTCCGATAAATACAAGGAGAGCGATTCGGTCCGGGCATCCAAGATCATGCTCGATAAGTCCAAAGCCATCTACCGCCAATTTACCCCATCCCGGGAGTCGATCCTGCTGAACTTCGCCGTGGATTGACCCTGTTGGTACCGCCGGATTGGTTGATTGGTGGTCCATCTCAACATATCTCCACAGCGGGGCGATCTTGACGCCGCCCATCTCGGGGGCGCCATCGACTGGACCTCAGGGTTGCCGCCTCCAGACAGGGAGAAGACCAAGGAAACTGAATGCGATTTACAGACCTGGCACTGCCAGAACCCCTCGGCAAGGGTATTGCCGAAGCAGGCTTCGTTGAATGCACCCCCATCCAGGAGCTGACTCTGCCGTTGGCTCTCTCCGGCCAGGATGTGGCCGGGAAAGGCCAGACAGGCACAGGCAAGACCGCTGCCTTTCTCCTCACCCTCTTTTGCAAATTACTGCAAACCACCCCAGACATGGAATCGCGGCAGCCGCGGGCCCTGATCCTCGCCCCGACCCGCGAGTTGGTCGTTCAGATCGAGCAGGATGCACAGCAACTGGGACTCCATTGCGGATTTACCATCCAGGCCGTGTACGGCGGCGTTGACTACAACAAACAGCGCGATGGCCTCAAACAGGGGGTGGATATCCTTATCGGCACTCCCGGCCGGCTGATCGATTACCTCAAGCAAAAGGTCTACAGCCTTTCCCAGGTGGAAATGCTGGTGATCGACGAGGCGGACCGCATGTTTGACCTGGGGTTTATCGGCGACCTTCGCTTTCTTCTCCGGCGCCTGCCCCCCTTTGATCAGCGGCAAAACCTGATGTTCTCCGCCACCCTCAACCATCGGGTGATGGAACTGGCCTACGAGTTCATGAACATGCCGCAAAAGGTCAGTGTCGGCGGGGATACGGTCACCGCCGAGCGGGTGGAGGAACTGCTCTACCATGTCGGCAGCACCGAGAAATTCTCTCTGCTTCTTGGATTGTTGCAGCGGGAAGCCACCCAGCGGACCATGATCTTCGTCAACACCAAGCGCCAGGGGGAGCGGCTCCAGGGGTTGATGGAGGCCAACGGCTTTGCCTGCCGCATTATTTCCGGTGATGTGGCCCAGGCCAAACGGTTGAAGATCATGCGCGAGTTCAAGCAGGGCGATTTGCCCTTTCTCATCGCCACCGATGTGGCCTCACGGGGCTTGCATATCGAGGGTGTGAGCCACGTGATCAACTACGACCTGCCCGAGGACCCCGAGGATTACGTGCACCGGATCGGTCGAACCGCCCGCGCCGGTGCCGAGGGCAAGGCCATCTCCCTTGCCGACGAGGAGGGGGCGCTCAACCTGGAGGCCATCGAGGCCTATATCGGCCACCCCATCCCCACCGAATGGGCCGACGATGAGCTGTTCGTCAACGAGTATTCCCGGCCGAGCCGGAGTAAGCGGGGCAAACGGCGAAAAAGCTCCCGATCAGTGAAAAAATCACAGGGTGCAGGCGAAGAGGGGGCGGAGGCAACTGCGCCAGCTGCATCCTCTGGGGAGAAGGGCGAGGCGCCAAAGCGGCGGCGGAGAAGAAAAGAAAAATCCCCAACTAAGGACTGAAACTTTGTGTCCCGCATGCCCCTGCGTACCGAAAGGTTCCGGTACGGCTTGGTGTGCGGGAGTTGCAAACTCCAGTCTTTAACCGAGGATTTTATCAGACGGCATAAACGCCGACAAAACGGCGATCCGACACGTTCTTTTCGGGGGTTACTGCATTGCCGCAGCCATCTGCGGTGCTTCCGAAACGATTCTGCTCCGCAGCGAGGCAGACGCTTTGGGTTCAAAGGTGAGACCGTACCAGGGCTGCTGATTCATCAGGCCGACTGCATGGCGTTCTATTCTGCCCTGGCCGATCCGTTTTTCCATGAAATCCATCCATTCAACCGCCTGCAGACGGCTGGAAAACGGGCCGGCAACCATAATGTCGTCGTGCTCGATTCCTTTGGATTCAAGATAGTTGTCGATCTGCTCCTGTTCCTGAAAAATTCCCATGTGTACTTTCACGTTGTCTTCCTGTGTTGTGGTTTACAGTGGATATGATGGTGGTTGCCTCTGCCTCAAAGATCGGGCTCAATAGCTCACGCTTGCCCGGGATTGACGCTTGTTTTGACGGGTTGCATGCACTGCCTGCGGTCTCTGGAGGGTTTCTCTGCTTGCCTTTTTCGTCGCGGTTCCGGAACCGGTAAGATCGGAACAGGAGAAAAAACAATACCAGTCGCTGCGTTGTTGCGGCTGGCGAGCAGCATCATCGAGCGTGCGTTGTGCTGAAAAGGTGCGCACCTTACGGCCAGCCATGCCGGCCAGATGGAGAGCACAAACCAAGACCACTAATCCTGTGAATACCTGGCTCAGTTCCATGCGATCCTCCTATGGAGCAAAAGAGAATAGTGATAGCCTCGTAATGAACCTGAAAACGGAGCTGCCACACATCACAAAACAGTGGCTTACGAAGCGCGGTCCATCATCCCCGAATTTTTTTACGGAAACGATAAAGGTGTGTTAATTTCTGCTTGATCCGTTCTGATGTAC
Source organism: uncultured Desulfobulbus sp. (assembly GCF_963665445.1). Taxonomy (GTDB): domain Bacteria; phylum Desulfobacterota; class Desulfobulbia; order Desulfobulbales; family Desulfobulbaceae; genus Desulfobulbus. The sequence continues at coordinate 950,635 of NZ_OY762276.1, forward strand.
TCGTCGTCACCAGAAAGGGCGCAGTTGACCCTTGTCAAATGAGATCGCGAACGCCGTTTTTCCCCAACCGTTTGACCACCAGGGTCGGGCGTGCCGAAATCATTGCCACCCGCTCGACAACGGAGCCGAGCAGGATTTTGGCCATGGCGCTGCGGCCATAGGTGCCCAGCACGATGAGGTCGATATCGTGCTTCTCGCCGTACTGGACAATGGTTTCAGAGGGCGATCCATGGAGGATGTCCTTGAAGACCTTGACTCCAAAACGCTCCCCCTGGCCGATTAAGGTTTCAAGCGGCGGAAAACTATCCCGCCGCGCCGACTCAAGGACCCCATAGAGAAAACTGCGTTCCATGGGGATATCAAGTACGGTCAGGGCGTGGACTTCGCCACCAAAGGCCAGGGCCAGTTCCAGGGCCCGCTGGCCCGCTTCCATGCTGTAGCGCGAGCCGTCGATGCCTACCAGGATCCGTGAGAAGGCAATTTCCGCTCCCTCGGGAACCATGAGCACATCACAGGGGCTGTAGCCGATAACCTTGGTGGTGGTTTGCCCGAGAATCGCACGCTCGATCCGGGAGCGCTTGGGATACCCCATGAAAATCAACCCTGCATTCTCCGTTTCCGCTGTTCGAACAATCTCTTCGACCGGATCGCCGATGATATGAATGGTGCGAACTTTCTGTCCCTGTTCTCCTGCCAGTCGTTTCAGATCCGCCAGGCACTGTTCGAAAGGTTGGCTGAGTTGCTCGTCCGCGGCCTTGATTTTCCACCGGTTCATATTGCCCTCGTAGCGGGGCGTCACCGACACGGCGAGTACTTCAGCCTTGAGGAACTGAGCCATGCGCAGGGCCTGGTGAAAGGCCCCTTTGCTCGCATCGCTCGGATCAACAGCAACCAGAATGGTCGAGACAGCCTCGGGCATACCGTACCTCATTTACGTGTGATCAGGAGTTACTGGCAACAGCATTCTCCATCCGGCGCGCCTTGAACAGGTTGGTGAGGATGATACCTGCACCGATGCAGAGCGCGCAGCACATGATGAGGAAGCTGGCCTGGGTCAGAGATTTTACCAGAGAGTCATTCCAGGAGGTGACCTGCAATTGATTCAAGTACTTGGGCATGGCGAAGAAGCGGCTGACGGCAACGATCAGCATGATGGTGGCCATAACATACTTGATCATGTACTCCTTGACGTAAGTGGTCCCGATGGCACCAAGCTGAACGCCGAAGAGCGAGCCGGCCAATATAAGCATAACCAGACGAATGTCAACCATTCCGTAGTAGGCCCAGATCAGGGTGCCGCCCAGGCCCATGACAAAGGCGATAACCAACTCGGTGGCAGAGGCGACGATGGCGGAAGCGCCGACAATATACATCAGACCGGGAACACCGATAAAACCGCCGACGGCGATGGTTGCAGCCAGCATACCGGTGGCGATGGCTACGGGAATGAGGAACCACATGGAAATGCGCAGGTTCGCAGTCTTCATGGTCAGCATCGGCCAAAGCTCGATCTTCTGCAGACGTTTGGCCAGGGTGGGGCCGGCAGCAGGTTTGTCTTCAGGCTCATTTTTCATCTTCATCGCATCGCGCATAACAAAGGAACCGACGATGACAAGCACGCAGACGAAGACAAAGCTGACATAGAGGTTGGAACCGGCCTGCCCCCATTTCTCGAGGATAATTTTTTGAATCTGGATGCCCACCTGCACGCCGATCTCGGCAAAAACACCCATAATGACGCCGAGTTTGATATCAACCTGGCCGTATTTGAAGCGCTTGATCGAGCCGACCAGGGCTTTGGGGAATTTGTGGCACATGTTACTGGCAACGGCCACGGTGCCGGGAACGCCCAGACTCATCATGCCCGGGGTGAGCACAAAGGCACCGCCGGAACCAATGAACCCGGAAACCAGGCCGCCGATAAAGCCGACGATAAAAAGAAAGAGGATGTTGTACGCGTTGAGATCGATAAATTGAATTGCTTCAGTCACTGCTCCGTGCATTGTTCGCTCCTTAATTCAGTCTCATGAAAGGATGAGGTTGGCTGGCCGCCAACAAGGACGGCCACTGCTAATTGTCCAATAATTAGGCGTTGACCTGGGCCCGGGGACGGGTGTCGGGGCGCGGTGCCGTAACTTTGCGATCTGCCTCACTCCGTTTTACGGCGGTCTTCTTCGAGGCCTCGATGCCAAGAGCTGACCAGAAAGAGCTGGTGAAGTTGCCATGGAGATAGGAGACCGCGAACACGGTTGCCACTGGCAGCAGTGCGTAGATGCCACCCTTTGCCCAATACTTCATGACAAAGTCTGCGTGGGTGAACACCGCTGCGTAGAGGCCGACAGTGAGTGCTCCAAAGATGAAACAGTTTTTAATGTGACGTGCCTTGCTGATAGTGGACATAGCGAATACTCCTTTTCCTTGGGTGGTATGAAAAATGGTCTTGCAGCTTTGACCTGATTTGGTCGTGATGACCGGAAAGACGGGCACCGGAGATCCCTTGGCCACTGCGGCCAGACGGATTCCTTTGTCGATAACCACAAATTCGATACGTTTTTTGGCGTGGCACAACCGATCGATGGCCTCGGTTATCTTGCCAAGTTCGGCATGATGCTCGAGAACAACGCCCTGGGACTTGGCTTTGGCCTGAAAGATCCGCTCGCTCTCCCGCATGGCGGTGGCAAAGAGTTTGCTCCGCTTTCCCCGATCACCAAAGAGGGGCAGGGTGTCGACATGAACGGCGAGGATGTTGTAGTGCAGGCGATGGGCAACGTTGAGGGCATAGTCCATCACATGCTCGGACATGTGGCCGTTGCGGGTTACGGCGAGAATAAACGGTCGCTCCTTTTGGCCTGTTCCCAGTGCGCTTGCACCTTGAGCGCGAAGTTGTTCGGGGACTGTCGAAAGGGGTGGAGCGTTGTGCATAGAATGTTTTCCGTTTATTGTTTTTTTTTGATGCATGTAGCCCTAGTGAAGCGAGATCCGTGCCAATTGATCGTTGTTGAGTTAACTGATTGTCTTTATAGAAATTTTTTAAAAATTATGATTGAGCGCTCATTTTTTTGTTGTTGCATATCGCAACAATTGATTGAAGCTAGCAGGGATTGGCCGATTTTATCGTTGCATTCTGCAACAGTGTCCAGCGGGGGCGTTACACAGGGTAACATCACCTGCCGCAGGGCATGTTGCCCAGAGCTCTCCAGGGCGAAACCAACGGCAAAATAGAAAAAATCCTGGTCAAACTGAGTAGATATGCTTTGCAGAGGCGGTATTGTCGTTCTCGTATAAAGCCCCGAAAACGACGTTTCGAGCTTCGTAACCAACTGATTTCACATGACGTGATTTCCAGGTATTTGACTTTTTGCGATGCCATCGGTATTGATTTTGCAAAATGCCACTAACGAATCAGTGCCCCTTAAAATTAACGGATCGACGTACCTCGAAGAGAAAGGAAACCGCCATGTTCTTTAAACGAAGACACGAACCGGTCGAAGAACGTCCCTCGCAGACGACGCAGGAGCCCGCTCATTCCCCGCTGGAGGTGCTCCGCAAAAAGATCGACGAAGCCCAACTGCCGCTGCAGGTGCTCAACACCTTAAATAATGAGCTGGAAAAACTTGAAAAAACTGATCCTGCGGTTGCTGAATACTCGGTGGGGTTCAACTATGTGGAGCTTGTTCTTGCCCTGCCCTGGAACAAATCGACCCTGTGCAAGCTCGATATCAGCCGCGCGCAGGCCGTGCTCAACACCCGCCATTACGGCCTGAAACAGGTCAAGGAGCGGATCCTTGAATTTCTTGCTGCCAAAACCCTGTGCAGCAAGGCCCAGCAGACCATTCTTCTGGTGGACGACGAGGAGATCGCCCGCACCAATATGGATCATGTGTTGCGCAAGGAGGGGTACACCTGCCATTGCGCCGCCAACGGGGCCGAGGCGCTGGAGGTCATGGCCCGGGAGGACATCGACCTGGTGGTCACCGATCTGAAGATGGAACAGATGGACGGCATTGAACTGCTGCAGCAGATCAACCGGACCAATCCCGAGATTCCGGTGATCATGGTGACCGGGTTCGCCACCGTCAGTTCCGCCGTCGATGCCCTGAAGCAGGGCGCCGCCCACTACCTGGGCAAGCCGGTCAACCTCGATGAATTGCGCAGGACCGTGCACGAGGTTCTGGAGAAAAAGTTGTTTGTGCAGATGGGCAAGGGGCCGATCCTCTGCTTCACCGGCCCTCCCGGTACGGGGAAGACCTCGGTGGGCAAGGCCATAGCCGAGGCCCTGCAGCGCAAGTTCATCCGAGTGTCGCTTGCCGGACTGCGCGACGAGGCCGAACTCCGCGGGCATCGGCGCACCTATGTAGGGGCCTTGCCGGGGCGGATCATCAACGAACTCAGACGGGCCGAGGTCAACAATCCGGTGTTCATGCTCGATGAGATCGACAAGATCGGCCAGGATTTTCGCGGCGATCCCGCCTCAGCTCTGCTCGAGATTCTCGACCCGGAACAGAATGTCCATTTCACCGATCACTATCTGGAACTGGCCTTTGATCTCTCGAGGATCATGTTCATCGCCACGGCCAACGACCTGTCCAAATTGCCCGGGCCGCTGTTGGATCGCATGGAATGCATTGAATTTTCCGGGTACACCGAGAAGGAAAAACTGGAAATCGGCCAACAGTACATCGTACCTAGGCAATTGAAGGTGGCGGGGTTGTCGCGTTCGGCGGTCAACTTTTCCGACGAGGCCCTGATGCGGGTGATCAGTGATTATACCCGGGAGTCGGGGCTGCGCAACCTGGAGCGGCAGATCGCCGATGTGTGCCGGAAAATCGCGATGATGTATCTCAAGTCGGGAGACAAGCGCGACCAACCGGTGGTGATCGACGGACCTGCGGTGCGGAAACTGCTCGGACCGCGCAAATTCTACCGCGATGCGGCCGAGGCCGACCCACAGGTCGGCATTGCCACTGGAATGGTCTGGGCCGAGACCGGCGGGGAAATCATCAACGTCGAATCGGCGGTCATGACCGGGACCGGTACCTTGCTGCTCACCGGATCCCTGGGGGAAGTGCTCCGGGAATCTGCGCAGACGGTTCTGAGCTATCTTCGGAGCAATACGCACCTTTTTGGGATTGCCGATGATTTTTTCAGCAACACCGACATTCATATTCATTTTCCCTCGGGTGCGGTTTCCAAAGATGGCCCTTCCGCCGGAGTGACCATTTTCGCCTCCCTGCTCTCTCTCTTGACCAATCAACCGGCCAGGCGGGATGTGGCTCTAACCGGTGAAATGACCTTGACCGGGCGGATTTTGCCGGTGAGCGGTATTCGGGAAAAGGTGCTGGCCGCCAAACGGGCAGGGGTGCAGACCGTGCTGCTGCCGTTTGCCAATCGCGAGGTGGTGGAGGCCCTGGATGGGGATGTGACCGAGGGATTGCAGTTGGTTCTTGTGTCCAATGTCCATGAGATCATTGAACATATTTTTGTAAAGGCATGAATGGCGGGTGGGGCAACAGGTGAGTTTTTTTCTTCGTTGGTGAAAAATGATGGCTTCGTAAAAAGTCAAAATCTTGAATGTTGCGCATCGTTAAATCAGGTACTTACGAAGCTCGAAACGTCGTTCTCGGGCCTTTTTACGAGAACGAAAAAAATGGTGGGCAAGCAGAGCGCCGCTGGTACGACTTGACGACTCAGGGGAGCGTCATTGAGATGATCCCATGCAGGAGCGTAGGAACGAGCAAACCACGACGAGATTCCTCCGGACGTTCGGAATGACAGACGGGCAAGGAGGGCAAGGTGGGGCCGACCTCTGGTGTCCCCCACGTCCTTCCTTATACGTCCGGATTCTCCAGGCCGTAACGTTTGATCTTGCGCCAGAGGGAAACCCGGTCGATGCCGAGAATCTTGACAGCAGCGGACTTGTTGCCCTCAACCTCGTCGAGCACTTCCAATATATACTGTTTTTCATGCTCGGCCAGGGTCGGCCACTCCTGGCGATTATCGCGGATGGTCAACCACTCGGTATCGCCGAAAACACTGGCAATATGCTGCGGTTCGACCACATCGCCCTCACAGGCAATGAGAATGCGTTGGGCAATATTTTCAAGCTCGCGAATGTTGCCGGGGTACTCGTACGACATCAGTCGTCGTTCCGCATCGGGAGAGAGCCTGGGAACGTTTCTTCCGGGGGGGACGTATTTGGCGAGGAAATGGTGGGTCAGGAGGGGAATGTCTTCACAGCGTTCAGCCAGGGACGGGGCACCAATGGTGAGGACATCGAGGCGGTAGAAGAGATCCGAACGAAAGGCCCCGGTTTCGGTTTCCCGTTTGAGGTCTTTGTTGGTCGCTGCCAGCACCCGGAAATCCACCGCAATTTCCTGGGTGCCTCCGACCCGCATCACGGTTCGTTCCTGGAGCACCCGCAGCAGTTTGACCTGCATTAGCAGCGGCAATTCGCCGACCTCGTCGAAGAAGACCGTGCCGCCCTCGGCCATTTCCAGCAGCCCTTTTTTCGCCTTGTTGGCCCCGGTAAAGGCGCCCCGTTCATACCCGAAGAGTTCGCTGGCGATCAACTCTTCGGTGAACACCCCGCAGTTGAAGGCCACGAAGCGCTTTTTTGCGCGCGGACTCAACTCATGGATGGTACGGGCGATCAACTCCTTGCCGGTGCCGGTCTCCCCCTGAATGAGCACGTTGCAGTCGAGCTGGGAAACCTGGTGAATGGTCTCGCGCAGGGCCTGAATTTTGGGGCTCTGGCCGACAATGCGCCGCGTTCCCTGCTGGGTGTCGACCTGCTCGCGTAACGCCTTGATCTGCTTTCGCAGTTGGTTTTTTTCAAGCGCCTTTTCGACAATGGCTCGCAGTTCGCTGATCTTGAACGGCTTGGCCACGTAGTCGTAGGCACCGTGGCGCATGGCTTCGACCGCCGTGTCCACCGTGGCGTGGCCGGTGATCACCACCACCTCGACATCGGGCCACAGCTGCTTGGCCTCGGCCAGCACGGCCATGCCGTCCTTACCCTTCATGCACAGGTCGGTCAGGACCAGGTTGATCTCCTCCTGCCCGAGGATGCTGATAGCCTCTTCACCGTCTTTGGCCACCCGGGTCTGGTAGCCGTCTTTTTTGATGATGTGTTCCAGGTTATCGCGGGCGATGGGTTCGTCGTCCACGATAAGAATTTTCAGTTCGTTCATGCCCTTGCTCTAGGAGTGATCCTTCTCGCCGGGAACCGGTAAATGAATAAAGAAGGATGTACCCTGACCAGGGACGCTTTGCACGGTAATTGTGCCCTCATGCTTCTGAATTATGCCGTAAACTACTGAAAGGCCAAGACCTGTGCCCTGGCCTTCCTCTTTGGTGGTGAAGAAGGGATCAAATATTTTCGCTTGATTTTCATCGGAAATTCCAGAGCCTGTATCGCGGACTTCAATCACCACGCCCTTGCTGTCAAAATCCATGGCCGCAGTGATGGCAATTTCCCCCTGACGTTCGATGGCCTGGGCGGCATTGATGATCAGGTTGATGAAAACCTCCTGCATCCGTTGCACATCGATATAAAAAACCAGGTCTTGAGGGATGTCGATGGACACGTTGATGTTGGGGCCGACCTGGCTTTTGGCCAGCAGCACCGCCTTCTTCACCACATCGGAGAGCTGGGTTTCCCGTAGGCAAAATTCCTGGGCGCGGGAGAACTCGAGCAGGCTCTTGACAACATCGCGTGCCCGCAGGGTTTCCTGGTCGATGTTGTTGAGCATTTTTTTGAGGAAGGGGCCGTCGCCGCCGTCGAATTCGTCGATGGCGATCTGGCAGGAGGTGGAGATGTTGTTGAGCGGGTTGTTGAGCTGATGGGCCACTCCGGCGGTCAGGGTGCCGAGCGAGGAGAGCTTTTCCGCCTGGATGAGCTGATCCTGGCGCCGCTCAAGCTCGGAGACCATGATATTGAAGGCCTCCATGACCTGCTGAATCTCGTCGCGGGTGTTGATCACCTCGATCTTGCGAAATTTTCCCTCGGCGATATCCACCGTGGCCTTTTTGATCACCGAGAGTGGTTTGAAGATGAAGTAGACGATCAGTATTGCCAGTACGATGCCGATGCAGATCGCCATCGAGGACCAGGAAATCAGCTGCCCACGGAGGAGCGAGATCATGAGGTGAATCTGATTTTTTTCAAAAATGACGACCTGTTCGCTGATTTCAGAAATGGTTTTTCCCTGCTGGCGAATGGTGTCGGCGATTTTTGTGGTGGAAAGATCGTCGGTATTGGCCATGGCCTCCAGCTCGTTGATGGTCTGGAGATAGGTCTTGATTTCCCGGTCGAGTTCCTTGAGTTTGGGGTTCACCGCCAGGTTCTTGTCGGATTGAAGAATACGCTGGCCCAGGTCCATCGCCTCCTTGAGCATCCGCTTGTTTTCCCCCAGGGATTCCTTGTGACCGTAGAGAAAGTAATTTTTTTCAAACCGGCGTGCTTCCAACACTATGTTGTGAATTCCATAGGAAAATTCGAGAATGCCGATTTTTTTCTCGGTGGTCACCAGGTCGTCATGGCTGACAAAGGCCATCATCGAAATGGCGCTGATATAAAAAACCAGCACGGTGAGAATTTTAAAACTCAGGCCAAAGGAAAATTGTCTCAGCATAGATGCTCCTTGGGGTCATGGTTTGGATCACCCGGCATGCCAATGGGGGGATGCAGTTCATGAATGGTAAGCAATATCTGCACCGTTTTGTTGGGGGCTTGCCCCTGAGGCGAGCTGTTTTCACCAGATGAACAATAGATATCTCGTCAAGCAGAGCGGGGCGGGGGGCTCAATACATCCGGTGGCGAAAGAGCCAGGTGGCGAGGCTGAGGGTAACCAGGGCGATGATCGACATCGGCCAGAGATCGTTGACAAAATACTCGAGCCCGGCGCCTTCGAGAAAGACCCTGCGAACGATGGTGAGAAAGTAGCGCATGGGGTCGAGATAGGTCAGGGCCTGCATGAACTCTGGCATATTGGCGATCGGAGTGGAGAAGCCCGAGAGGATGACCGCCGGAACGATGAACAGAAAGGCGCCCAACAGGGCCTGCTGGAGTGTGGTTGAAAAGGAGGAGATCATCAGGCCGACGCCGATGATCGAGAGCACATAGATGATCAGCGCCGGATAGAGCACGCCCAGCGATCCCACCAGGGGGACCTTGAACCAGTACACGGTCACCGCGATGATGATCGAGGCTTCCCCAACGCCGACAATCAAGCCCGGCATGGCCTTGCCGATGAGGATTTCCCAGGGGCGGAGCGGTGTCACCAACAACTGGTCAAAGGTACCGGCCTCACGTTCGCGGGCCACGGACAGGGCGGTGACCACCAGGGTGACGATCATGGCCAGGAGGGCGACGATGCCGGGGACAATGAACCAGCGGCTCTCCAGGTTGGGGTTGAACCAGGCGCGCATGCTGAGCTGTGCCGGCAGGCCGGAACCCCTAATCGCCGCCTTTTCCTGGTTAAAGTCGGTGACGATGGTGCGCACGTAGTTGAGGGCCAGCATGGCGGTGTTGGAGTTGCGGCCGTCGATGAGCACCTGGATGGGGCAGCTCTCGCCCTGGGCCACCAGTTGGGAACACTGCTCACTGATGCGCAGGACCAACAGGGCGCCTTCCGAGTCGATCAGCGAGGAGATTTCCGCCTGCGAACGGAGGTGGCCCACCACGTCAAAGCCGGATGAGCGTTCGAAACGGGCGGCGAGTTCGCGGGAAAAGCTGCCGCGGTCCTCGTTGAAGATGGCAAGGGTGGCATGTTCCAGATCAAAGGTGGCGGCGTAGCCGAAAATCAGCAGTTGCAGAATCGGCGGCACAATAACGGCCATGCGGCTTTTTTTGTCGCGAAAGAGCGCGAGGAATTCCTTGATGATCAATGCCCAGAGTCGTCCGCCCATGGGGAGGGGTTCCTTGTCGATGAATTTTGTCCCTATTGGGTTGATGTTTGTTGAGCGTGTTTCTGCTTGTTCTTCAGCTCCAGCTCCCTGTCCCTAAAAATCACTCCAACCTCTTTCGTGTCTTTCGATAGACAATTCCGTGAAAAAACAAACCCATGGCCACCAATGCGGCGCAATTGGGCAACAGCACGCTCCACACATCGCCCACCAGAAACAGGGTCTGCAGGATAGAGACATAATAGCGGGCGGCGATCAGGTGGGTCAGCCCCTGGATGACCGGTGGCATCGAGCGGATATCGAAGATAAATCCCGATAAGATAAAGGCGGGCAGAAAGGTGGCCACCATGGCCACCAGCGCGGCCACGAACTGGGATCTGAACACCGTGGAAATAAAAAAGCCCATGCCCAGGGCTACCCAGAGAAACAGGGCCGAGGTTCCCAACAGGAGCCAGAGCGAGCCGCGCATGGGCACATGAAAAAGAAAACGGGCCATGGTCAGGCTGATCACCAGGCCGCCCAGGCCCAGGACGAAGTAGGGGATCAGCTTGCCCATCAGAATTTCCGGCGCGGAGATGCGTGAGACCAGGAGCGCCTCCATGGTGCCGCGCTCCCATTCGCGGGCAATGACCAGCGCGGTCAGCAGGGCGCCGATCAGGGTCATGATCACCGCCAGGACGCCGGGCACAAGAAAGTCGGTGGAACGCACCTCGGGATTGTACCAGATGCGCTGTTCCATCTGCACCGGCGAGCGCAGTTCGCTCCCATTTCGTTCCGCCTGCTGCTCCAGCCAGGCAACCCAGATGCCCTGAACATACCCTTGGATCAGGCGGGCGGTATTGGCATCCACACCGTTGACGATCAGGCCGATCGGCGGCGACTGGTCGCTGCGGTAGTCGCTGCCGAAATCGTGCCGCAGCCAGACAATGCCGTCTATCTCAGCCGCGCGCATCGCATCTTCGGCCTGCTGGATTGAATGAAAGGTGGTCGGGAGAAAGTAGGGCGTATGGTCAAAGCCGCCGACAAAACTCAGCGAGGGCCCATCCGCCTGCTCGACAACCAGGCCGATACGCACATCCTTGGCGTCCAGGCTGACACCGTAGCCGAAGATGATCAGCAGCAGGATCGGCAGGAAAAAGGCGATGGCAATGGAGGAAGGGTCGCGAATAACCTGCAGCCACTCCTTGCGGATCATGCCCTTGAGGCGCATCGATCTTCCCGGTTTCATGCGTTGCCTCCCCCCTGATGCCTGTTCGCCTCGAGCAGACCGATAAAGGCATCCTCCATGGTGGCCTCATGGTCGGCAGCCTCAAATCCTTCCTTCATCGATTCGGGCGTTCCTTCGGCCAGGACCCTTCCCTCGGCCATGATCACCAATCGGTCGCAGTATTCGGCCTCTTCCATGAAGTGGGTGGTCACGAGCACCGTCACCCCCTGGTCGGCCAGGGAGTTGATCTGGACCCAGAATTCCCGTCGCGCCAGGGGATCGACTCCGGAGGTCGGCTCGTCGAGAAACAACACCTCGGGTTCATGCATCAGGGCCACGGCCAAAGCCAGGCGCTGCTTGTAGCCGAGCGGCAGCGACTGGCTCTCGCTGGACCTGAATTCGCGTAAATCAAAGGTGTCAAGGGCCCAATCGATCTGGTGCTGACGCCTTGTGCCGCGCAACCCGTAGGCGGAGCTGAAGAATTTGAGATTTTGCATCACGCTCAGGTTGCCGTAGAGGGAAAACTTCTGCGCCATGTAGCCGATGCGGGCGCGGGCGGCATCGGCAGCGGTGCGAAGGTTCATCCCCGCCACGGTACATGAGCCGCTGGAGATGGGCAGCAGGCCGCAGAGCATGCGGAATGTCGTGGTCTTGCCCGCGCCGTTGGCCCCGAGCAGGCCGAAGATCTCGCCGTGACGGACGTGAAAGCTGACGTGGTCCACCGCATGGAAATCGCCGAAGCGGCGGACCAGGTTGTCCACCGTAATCACCTTCTCGCCACCGTTGCGACCGTTGGTCTGGGCCAGAGCGATGGGGACGCTGCCGTTGGCGGCTCCATGGTCTTCCTTGAGCGTGGCCACGAAATAATCCTCGAACCGCGGCGGAACCTGGGTGACGGCAACTTCTGTTTCCCGGGAGATCTGAGGGAGATGCAGCGGTCCAGCCTCGCGACTGACCACGCGAATCGCCTTGCCGAGGATCAGGGCGTCGAGCACGGCGGGATCGCGGCTCAGTCTTCGCTGCAGGGTTCGTTTGGGCAGGGAGGGGGCGCGCACCATCCAGGTCCGCCCGGCGACCTGGTCGCTGAAGGCCTGTGGTTGTTGATGGCCAAGGATGCGTCCCTGATGCATCAGGACCACTTCGGCACAGCGTTCGGCCTCGTCGAGATAGGCGGTGCTGAGAAGGACGGTCATGCCCTCGGCCTCGACCAGGTGGTAGACGATCTGCCATAACTCCCGCCGTGACACCGGGTCGACCCCGACCGTGGGCTCGTCGAGCAGCAGCAGGCGGGGCGGACGCACCAGGGTGCAGACCAGGCCGAGTTTTTGCTTCATACCGCCGGACAGGCGACCTGCCAGGCGGCTGCGAAAATTTTCCAAGCCGGCCATGGCCAGCAGTTGGCGGTAGCGTTCTGGTCGCGCCTCCTCCTCAACCCCCTGGAGATCGGCATAGAGATCGAGGTTCTCCTGGACCGAGAGATCCTCATAGAGGCCAAATCGTTGCGGCATGTAGCCCACGCTGGCCTGGACCAGATGCGGGTTTGCCACCACATCGATGTCCAGGGCGCGCAAGCTGCCGTTGTCCGGTGCAAGCAGACCGCTGCACAATCGCATCAGCGTGGTTTTGCCGGCGCCGTCCGGGCCGATCAGCCCTGTCACCCTCTTCGGTTTGATGGCGCAGCTCACCCCGTGCAGGGCTGTAATCTGCTGTTTTTCGACGGCAAAGGTTTTGCGGACCTCGTTGAGGATCAGGGCGGGATGTGAGTCGTCGCTGCAAACGGGGGCTGGGGGGGGGGAGAGAGCTGTCATGGGCGACCGAATCGGCAAGCCGCCAGACAGCACGCATATAGAGGCGTATCCGGAGGCAGAGAGCTGAACCTGTTGGAATCGAAACGAGTTATGCGCGCACCGCGTCGATCAACAGAAAAGGGAAAAAATTTTTGGCATTATACCACAACTGGAGGTAATTGCCCAAACACTCTCAAAAAAAAGCGTCTGGAAAAAAATATTCGAAAGCCACATCTCCTGAGATTTCTCCCGTGCATTGGAGATTCCAGCAGGGGCAGTGCCTCCGGCATCGTTGAGATGGGGTGCCGTCCTTCGCCCGTGAATGCTGTCATTTCCATTCGTGGTGATCTCCGAGAAATTGCCGCCAGTCGCAGCGCATCGCCCCGCCTCGGTCATCTCGACCGTATGGGAGAGATCTTTGGCCAGTTGTTTTTGAACATCTGTCCAGCGACCCCAGATACGAGTTTCCGCCACAGAGGATAAAAAAATGACTGATGACCGCTGAACTTCAGCTCTAGGGAAACAAAGACGAGATCCCTCGCGGACGCTCGGGATGAGATCGATAAGGCGGCTTTTTCTAGAGAGCGCAGGATCGCCCCGAGGTCATCTCGGCCATGGGGAGAGATCTCCTCTTTTCAAGCTGAGCTTTGGTGGTAATCAAATACAAATATAATGGCTTCGTAGAAAGTCAAAAGCCTGAATGTCACGCATTGTGAAATCAGCAACTTACGAAGCTCGAAACGTCGTTCTCGAGCCTTTTTACGGGAACGAATATCTTTACCTTCGAACTTCAGCCAAGGCATCTGATTGGAAAATCCCGCACATTGTTTGGGAGGACATCGAAATTGCGGGACGTTCAGAGGAGCGTTGCACCACCCGGAGGTCATCTCGACCATCGGGAGAGATCTCGTCTTTTCAGCTGAGTTTCGGTGGTAATTGAATAACGATGGTTTCGTAAAAAGTCGGGAGCCCGGTAGTTCCGTATCGTGAACGCAGTCTGTTACGAAGCACGAAACGTCGTTCTCGGGGCTTTTTACGGGAACGACAATAAAAAAAGAGCAGAGTGCCCACGTGCGCAGGCACTCTGCTTGAAGATACGGCTGTGAATGGGGTTGGCGTTACCAACGTTTGAAAAACTGCTGCTTGGACTCTTGGCTTGGCTTCGACGGTGGCGGTGCAGGGGGCCGTTTCGAGGCCTCCAATTCACGTTTCAACTGTTCGTTTTCCGCGCGTTCTTTGGCCAGTTTGGCGGCCATCTCATTGAGCTGGCTTTGCGATGGTTCGTTGCCGGTTGGCGCAGCCACCGTGATCGTCGCCGCGTAGGCGGAGGTCGGGACAAGCAAATGAATTGCATGCGGATCTTGTGGTGGGGTTTTAGCGGTTGCGTCTGCAGCCAAGTTGGCGGTGCCGAAGCCGACCACGAAAATCACCAGGGAATTGAGCACCCAGTAAATCCCTTTCTGGATCATCGGCGCACGGCCCTCCAGCTCGGAGAACCAGACCACGGAACCGATGAGAAAGCTCATAAACAATGCCATATAGCGCATGGGCAACTCCGGGAACTGGCACCCGATTCCGTTGACCAAAAACATCATCAGTGAGCCGGCCACCCCCGGAGTGAGCATGGATTTCGGGTTGAGAAATTCATTCATCGGCTACCTCCTGTGCTGGTGTTCCGAGGGATATTCAACGCTAACAGATTCCCATCAGCTTGACTTGTACCCATACATGTTCATTCCCGGCTCAACTTCGTCCCAGTTAGTTCAGCGACTGAGATAGATCCTGACTTTTGTAAGGTATAGATCTGAGGAATCCTTCCCTGATAGGGAAAGGTGGGCGAAGATGAGGGACGTCTCATGGAGTTCTTTCGGGCTCCTCATGGTGTTTGACCTCACCTTTGCGTCGCGCCGTGTATTGTTCCAGTTTGCGATGGGCGGCGTCAAAGGCGTCACGCAGGGCGACATATACATCCTGGTGGGCCTGGTTGCGTGGGTCGGGTTCGCGGTTGATTTCAATCTTGCTCTCCGGGCAGGTGAGATCGATACGTATTTTGTAAAGCCCGCCCTTTTGTTTGTTGGCCAAAGGCGCCTCGACCACTACTCTGCAGCTAACGATGTTCCCGTGGATGTGGTTCAGCTTCTCCACGCGTTTGTGTATTTCAGCCTCTACGGCCTCCGATGTTGCGGTATTGCGGAATGTTACCTGTAATGGGACCTGCATGCTCCCTCCTCGATGATGGAATAAACAATGAGATACGATCGCTCGCCTGCAACTGAATCATGATGACCTCGTAAAAGGTCAAAAAAACTGAAAGTTACGTATAGTTAAACCAGAATGTTACGAAGCTCAAAACGTCGTTCTCAAGGCTTTTTGCGAGAACGAAAATCATTGTGTATCAAGCAAAGATGATGGATTTTTCGTCGTTCGAGCTTTGAACCATGAAACGACACATCCTCCCTCCGCTTCACGATCATGTACACTTGTTGACCAAGACCAGTGCCAAACAGGTCAACACAGAAAAGTTCATGTCATTTTATTGAGTGATTACCAACGAAACTCAGCATGAAGAGATGAGATCTCTCCCTTCGGTCGAGATGACATCGGGGTGGTGCCACGCTCCTTTGACATAGCCGCCTCATCGGTGTCATCCCGAACAATGTGAGGGATCTTAAAACCAGAACCCTGAGTCGAGGTTCAAGGTTAATCATATTTTATTATGTAATAATAATAGAGTAGATAGAAGCCTTGGTAAAGGCAATAGAGAGAAAGTAAAGAAACAATGGATAGGGAGACTATCCATAAGGTGTCGCTCACTGCTGCTTCGCAGATCCAAGTCAGCTTGTAGTCAGCTCAATCCGTGCCCTTCCGCTCCGCTTCATCGTTGTTGATCAGACTTGCTGAAAAATCGACCGTAAGAAAATGCATGGATGCCACGGTCGACCTCGTCGTGCATACGTTGTTGTTTTCGGAGATTTGCTTATGGGTAAAATTACCTAAAATAATAAATGATATTTATATGTTGTCGCTTAATTGGTCGTGTGCTAGGTACAGTTTTCAAACGATCCCTGGTTGCGCGTTCTGTCAAAGGAGAAGAACATGTCCGAGCGGTTGAAGTTCGAGCGGTTTATCTGGTTTCACTCCCAAGTCAAACGGTCGCTACACCCCAACGCAATAAGTTTGGTTGAGGAGTTTGAGGTATCCGAACGAACCGCCCAACGTGATATCGAATTCATGCGTGACCGTCTACAGGCTCCGCTTGTGTTTGACCGTAGCCGCAACGGCTATCGTTATACTGACGATACCTTTGAGATTCCAATTCATTGGCTGGATGAGGACAACCTCCTTGCCCTTGCCCTGGCGGCACGCCTGGCATCAACCATCCCGGATACGGCCGTGAAGGAGGATCTGTGTCAGCTGGTAGGGCGAATGCTTCGACTTTCCCACAATGATGGGTATTCCTGCCTGGACCGTATAGGCGAGAAAATCTCGGTCAAGAACATCGAGTACGCCCTAGTGGATGAACAGTTTTTTCGCCTGGTGATTCGTGCCTTGTTTGACGAGCGCGCCCTCCAAATCACCTACCGTTCTCCATACAGCGGTACCAACACCGAGCGATCAATTCAGCCGCTCCATCTGATACATTACATGGGAAGTTGGCACCTGCTCGCCTGGTGCTCGGCCAGAAAGGCCCTCCGCGATTTTGCCCTGGCGCGATTGCAAACGGTGGAACTGGCAGAAGCGTCGATTCAGGTCCCCACCGACTTACCACCGATCAAAGAGTTAACCCGCCGCCACTTCGGCATCATGCAAGGCGAGGCCGCCACCGCCGTCACCCTTCACTTTTCTTCCCAGGTCGCACCCCGCATTCTCGAGCAGATCTGGCATCCCGGCCAGCAGACCAGCCTGGAGCCCGACGGCAGCCTCCTGCTGCGTTTTCCCACCGCCGATTTCCGCGAACTGATTCGAAATATTCTCAGCTATGGCGCCGAGGTGCGGGTGGTGGAACCGCCGGAACTGCAAAGGCTGGTTAGAGAGGAAATTGAAAAAATGTACAGGCATTCTACCAGACCTGACATCGGTTGACAGAGTGAGGGTGGTAGGGTGTTGGCATGCTGAACTCAACAGAAAATCAAAAGGTAAATTTTCAATGAGCCATCATTGTACTTTAGTTCCAATCGCACATTCAAAGCCACCTTCGGATAATCAAAGTCTTGAAGCCCATTTGGAGAAGGTTGCCGGATTGGCAGAGCAGCATGCCATGGCGTTTGGGGCCGCTTCCTGGGGGCGGCTTGTCGGCCTTTGGCATGATTTGGGGAAATTTTCACCCGATTTCCAGGCGTACATCCGACAGCTCAATGAGGCCCATTTGGAGGGCAAGCCAGGGAAGGTTAACCACTCCTCAGCTGGGGCGTTACTGGCTGTTGAGCGATTTGGCAAGGTTGGTCGTATTTTGGCCTATTGTATTATGGGCCATCACGCGGGGCTGCCGGATTGGCAAAGCGAAACTGCACCCCGCGCATCTCTTGCATGGCGGCTTGATCAAAAGGAATTGCTTTCAGTTGCAACTTCAGGGGGGATTCCTGCCACAATTACGGTACAAACACTTCCCACGGAAAAAGCGAAAAACGGTACCGTATTTTCACGTTCGCTTTGGCTGCGAATGTTGTTTTCCAGTCTTGTCGATGCTGATTTCCTCGATACCGAGGCTTTCATGGACCCAGAAAAAGCTCACCAACGCAGTGGCTACCCCTCTCTTGCCGAATTGGCCCCGTTATTCGACCAGTTTATAGTAGAAAAAACCGCTAGTGCACCGATTTCTAAGGTCAACAGCATCCGAACAGAAGTATTGCAAGCCTGTTTGGACAGTGCGGTTAACCCCCCTGGTTTGTTCACCCTCACCGTGCCCACAGGCGGTGGTAAAACCCTTTCTTCCATGGCTTTTGCGTTACGGCACGCAAACCTCCAAAACAAACGACGAATCATCTATGTTATCCCGTATACCAGCATAATTGAACAGACGGCGGAACAGTTCCGCGCCATCTTCGGTGATGCAGTTCTGGAACATCATAGCAATCTGGAGGTCTCCGAAGCCTCGAAGGAAGATGCGCGCAGCCGTCTTGCCTGCGAAAATTGGGATGCTCCTCTAATCATTACCACCACGGTGCAGTTCTTCGAGTCGTTATTTGCCAGCCGAACTAGCCGATGTCGTAAACTGCACAATATCGCCCAGAGCGTGGTGATCCTGGACGAAGCACAACTCCTGCCAGCGGACTTTCTTAAACCTATTTTGGAAATCATGCGGGAGTTGCAGGACAATTACGGCGTCACTTTCGTTCTTTCCACGGCAACTCAACCTGCTCTCGGTCCTCACCAAAATATGGATTTCAATTTTTCTGGCCTCCCCGGTCTGCGGGAAATCATTCCTCCTTCATTTAATCTATACGAGCGGTTGCAACGCACCAAGGTCGAAAATTTGGAGGGGCTTACGACTCCCTTATCTTGGGAGAGTCTTGCCTCACGCCTAAAAGGGCATGAATCTGTTCTTTGTGTTGTGAACCGTCGTGACGATGCCCGTGAACTATGGGAAAAAATGCCAGCTGGTACCTTCCATCTTTCTGCTCTAATGTGCGGGGCGCACCGGTCAGCACGTATTGCCGAAATTAAGGCCAATCTGAAGGAGAAAAAGCCAACTAGAGTCATTAGCACTCAACTTGTCGAGGCAGGCGTTGATTTCGATTTCCCTGTGGTTTACCGGGCACTTGCCGGACTCGATTCCGTGGCACAGGCCGCCGGTCGTTGCAACCGTGAAGGAGAGATGAAGCAAGGCATGGTCTATATCTTTCAGCCGGAAAGTAAGATACCGGTTGGTCATCTAAGGCAGGCGGCAGAGATCGGTCGTCAGATTTTGATGGAACAACAGATTGATCCTCTTGCCCCTGAACGGTTTGAGCAGTTTTTCCGGATGTTCTATTGGATGCGTGGAGACTTGCTTGACAAGGAAAATATCATGGAATTACTTGGTAATGACCCAGAGTTGCGGATTAGCTTTCGCACCGCAGCCGAGAAGTTCAAGCTTATCGATGAGGGCATTTATGCGCCGGTTCTTGTCCTGTATGGGGAAAAAGGCTGCAAACTGATCGAATTGTTGCAGCACCAAGGCCCGGAACGCTGGATTCTTCGACAGGTGCAACGCTATGTAGTCAATCTACCACGGCATGTTCATGGGCACTTGTTAGCCGACGGCGCTATCAAGGAAATCCATCCAGGTATCTTTGTGCAGGGGCATGGCAATTTGTACGACAATAATCTCGGCTTTTGCGCTGATCGATCTTTGATCTACGCACCGGATGAACTGATGATCTGAAGGAGGAGACATGAACGGAAACGGAAAGCGAAGCGCCCCTTTCCGCCTCAAAGTCTGGGGGCGAAACGCCTGCTTCACCAGGCCGGAAATGAAAGTGGAACGGGTTTCATACGATGTGATGACACCTTCGGCGGCGCGGGGCGTACTTGAGGCTATCCTGTGGAAACCGGCCATTCGTTGGTTGGTGGAGCGCATTGATGTCCTCGCACCGATCCGTTGGGAATCGGTCCGTAGGAACGAGGTTGGAAGCGTTATGTCGCCACGATCTAAAGGGTTGTTTATTGAAGATCAACGACAACAACGGGCTGGACTATTTTTACGGGAGGTGAGCTATATCATCCACGCCCGCCTTGAAATGACAACCAAGGCTGGAGAGGAAGACAACCTGACCAAATTTCAGGAAATGTTTCTGCGGAGGACAGAGAAGGGGCAGTGTTTTCACCGGCCCTACCTCGGTTGCCGGGAATTTGCCGCCGACTTCACTTTGATCCGCCAGGGGGACCGGTTACCAGAACCGATAGCTGTTTCCCGAGATCTCGGGTGGATGCTATACGACATTCAGCACGACAATCGGGCTGACAAAAACCATGTGCATAGCTGTACCGAATCCTGCCGACCTTCTTTCTTCCGGGCGGAGCTTACAAATGGGGTTTTGCTGGTGCCGTCGCGTGATGACGGGGAGGTGCGGCAATGATTCTCCAGGCTTTGGCATCGTATTATGAACGTCTTGCAACGGAAGGTGGTGTTGCTCCGTATGGTTTTAAACGGATAGAAATACCTTTTTTCATTGTCCTAAACATGCAAGGTGACTTTCTAGGACTCCAAGACACACGCATATTGTCAGGACGAAAAATGGTGGCCCAATCGTATTTTGTTCCCGAAGAGCGAGGACGTTCAGGTTCCAAATCGTGGCAAACCGCAAATTTTCTTTGGGATCATTACGGCTATGTATTGGGATGGCCGAAATCAGAGAACGAAAAAGATAAGGAAATGTCGAAAAAACAACACGAAACATTTGTGTTGGAAACGGAAAGAATTGCTGCCAAGTGCCCTGAAGATAAGGCCGTTGAGGCTGTTTGCCGATTTCTTTCTGCCGGAAATTTTAACGATGTATTCAATCATTCCTGCTGGAATGATTGTGCCAAACTCGCTGGCTGCAATCTAACCTTTCAAATAGAAGGCCAACTTGTTTGTCAGCGCGATAGCATTAAGGCCCTTATTTCCAAGGGACAGATCGTCAAAGATGAGGACGAAGGATCTGATTTTCTCCCAGAATTGGAGGGGTTTTGCCTTGTCACCGGGGAAACAGGCCCAATCGCTCGACTCCATCCTCGTACACCAATTGCTGGAGCTAAAAGCGGTGCCAAGATCGTTTCATTTCAGAAAAATATGGGGTTTGACTCGTATGGCAAGCTGCAAAGCTACAATGCGCCGACCAGCAAAAAAGCAGCTTTTGCGTACACCACAGCGTTAAATGAAATGCTATCCAAAAAATCCCGCCAGAAACTATTTGTCGGCGACGCTTCCACCGTTTTTTGGGCCGAAAAGAAAAACGATTTGGAAGATGTCTTTGCCGACATCTTTGGTGAACCAGCGAAAGAAAATCCTGAGCAAGCCAACAAGGCAATCCGTATTCTTTATGAAGCCCCCAAAGCAGGGGCTCCGCCGCTTTCTGAAGATTACACGACATTCTATGTTTTAGGACTCGCTCCCAATGCCGCCCGCATTGCCGTGCGCTTCTGGCATGCAGGAACGGTAGCGGAGACGGCCCGGCACATTCTGCACCATTTTGAAGATTGCAAAATGGTGCATGGGCCGAAGCAACCCGAGTATCTTTCCCTGTTCCGCCTGCTCGTCTCCACCGCCCTGCAAGGAAAGTCGGAGAATATCCCCCCAAATCTGGCCGGTGACTTCATGAAGGCCATTCTCGCCGGTACCCCTTACCCGCAGACCATTTTGTCGGCGGTTATCCGCCGTTGCCGGGCGGAACGTGAAGTAACCTATCCCCGCGCCGCACTTCTCAAAGCGGTCCTGGCACGGGCAGCACGATTTTATCATCAATCAGAACAGGAGGTAGGCATGGCCTTGGATGCAGGCAACAGCAATATCGGCTACCGGCTTGGGCGGTTATTCGCCACGCTGGAAAAGATTCAAGAAGAGGCAAGTCCCGGTATTAACGCCACCATCCGTGACCGTTTTTACGGCGCGGCTTCTGGTACCCCGGTTACAGCTTTTCCGCATTTGATGAAATTGAAAAACCATCATCTTGCCAAGCTGGACAACCGTGGTCGAGGCGTGAACCTGGAAAAGGTGATTGGCGAAATTATGGGCGGCATTGTCGATTTTCCAACCCATCTCTCGCTTCAGGATCAGGGCCGATTTGCGGTGGGATACTACCACCAGCGTCAGGCCTTTTTCACTAAAAACGAAACTAATTGATTTCACTTCCGGAGAATACCGTAATGAGCAGTTCTGTCCAGAATCGTTATGACTTTGTGCTTTTGTTCGACGTACAAGATGGCAACCCCAATGGCGATCCGGATGCCGGCAACCTGCCCCGGATCGATCCGGAGACCGGACATGGTCTTGTCACCGATGTCTGTATCAAGCGGAAGGTACGTAACTATGTGCAGTTGGAAAAGGGGGGAGTGGCACCTTATGATATTTTTATTAAAGAAAAAGCCATTCTCAATACTCTTATTGATGAGGCCCATGAACAAGGGGAGGTGAAAAGTAAGGAAAAGGGAGACAAAACCGAGGCTGCTCGATCCTTTATGTGTAGTAAATATTTTGATGTTCGAACTTTTGGGGCCGTCATGTCCACCGGTAAGAACGCTGGTCAAGTCCGTGGGCCGGTTCAATTAACGTTTGCCCGAAGTGTCGAGCAGATTGTGCCACTAGAGCACAGTATCACCCGTATGGCCGTGGCCACCGAAGCCGAAGCTGAGAAGCAGCAAGGCGATAACCGCACCATGGGGCGGAAATTTACCATCCCATACGCCCTTTACTGCTGTCATGGTTTTATTTCAGCCCCACTGGCTGCTCAGACCGGTTTCAGCGAATCCGATCTCGAATTGTTTTGGCAGGCTGTCATAAACATGTTCGAACATGATCGGTCCGCTGCCCGTGGATTGATGAGCAGTCGCAAGCTTTTTGTCTTCAAGCATGACAGTCGGATGGGGAATGCCCCGGCGCACAAACTGTTCGACTTGATTGACATTCAGCGTGCGGAGGGCTCGACCGGCCCGGCCCGTTCGTTCAATGATTATGTGGTGAATATTGACGCAACGCCCGATGGAGTGATTTTGCAGGAAAAGTTGTAACGATTCAGAAGGATCGGAGCGTTATCTATGGATACCAGGTTTCAGCAGCAGAAACATACTGATATTGATTCCGGTGCTGTAGTCATCTACCAAACCGAAGACGGCCGCACCACCTTGGATGTCCGGTTTCAAGACGAAACCGTCTGGCTGACCCAGGCGCAGATGGTGACGTTGTTTCAGCGGGATAAACGGACCATCTCCGAGCATGTCCGTAACATCTTCAAGGAAGGTGAACTTATTGAGGAGGCAGTTGTCCGGAAATCCCGGATAACTGCCGCAGATGGGAAAAGTTACCTGACAGCGGCCTACAACCTCGACGTCGTTATCTCGGTGGGTTATCGGGTTAAATCGAAACGCGGCACCCAGTTCCGTATCTGGGCATCGTCGGTACTCAAGGACTATTTGATCAAAGGCTATGCTCTCAATCAGCGACGGTTGGCAGAGCAGGGCGTGGCCGAACTGCGCGAGGTGTTGAATCTTCTTGCTGCCACTCTGGAGCAAAATCGATTAACCGATGAAACAGGATTGGCAATCGTGGAATTGGTTCGGCGCTATGGGCTGAGCTGGCATTTACTCTTGCAGTACGATGAAAACCGGTTGGGCCTACCCGCAGGGCTCACCCGGCGGGAGTCGGTGGGCTTTGACCTACCTGCAGTACGTCGAGGTATTTCCTGCCTGCGTGACGAATTGTTTACCAAAGGCGAGGCCACGGATCTTTTTGGCCGCGAGCGTGGTGAAAGCTTGGCCGGTATTGTTGGGGCTATTCACCAGACCTTTGGCGGCCAGGATCTTTATCCAAGTATCGAGGAAAAGGCCGCTCATCTTCTCTATTTTGTGATCAAGGATCACCCGTTCAGTGACGGGAACAAACGCATCGGTTCCTTTCTCTTTCTCTTGTACCTCCAGGAAAGCGGATTTTTGGCTACAAGCCGCTTCGACAACAAGTCCCTGGTGGCCTTGGCCCTCCTGGTTGCCGCTTCCGATCCAGCTCAGAAAGATGTTCTTGTCCACTTGATTGTGAATCTGCTCGGTGAATGCTCCGCAAATAATGGAGGGGGCATATATGGTTGAACCTCTCCCTATACATGACGTCAGTAAGGCGTTGCCACCGATGCTGTTCGAAGAAGACGAACTGGTGATGATTTCCGCCCTGCAGCATTACCTTTTTTGTCCACGCCAGTGTGCCCTGATCCATATCGAACAGCAGTGGCTGGAAAATCGTCTGACCGCTGAAGGTCGTATTCTTCATGAACGGGTGCATGGTGGTGGCAGGGAATCGCGTCGGACTCTTCGGGTAGAATTCGATGTGCCCATTCGTTCGCTACGGCTTGGTTTAATCGGTCGGGCCGACATTGTTGAGTTTCATCGAGAACAAGGAGATGTGTGGCGTCCAACTCCGGTGGAGTATAAGCGCGGGCGGCCTAAAAAGGACGATACCGACCGAGTGCAACTCTGCGCCCAGGCCATTTGTTTGGAAGAGATGTTGGACTGCGTGGTTCCTGCAGGGGCGCTGTATTACGGCCAAAAAAAGCGGCGCATGGCCGTTGCCTTTGACGTTGAACTGCGGAATAAAACGGCACAAACCGCCACACATCTCCACAACCTGCTGGCAGCGGGAACGACACCCGCGCCCCATTATCAAAAGAGTTGTGAGAGCTGTTCCTTCCTCCCGTTGTGTTTGCCCAAAGTGGTGACACACAAAAAAGTCGGCACATATATGCGTAAAATGGTGACGCCATGAAAAAACATCTCAACACCCTGTTTGTCACCACCCAAGGGGCCTATCTGGCCAAGGATGGGGAGACGGTTGCCGTACGCATTGAAGGGGAAACGGTGTTACGGGTGCCGGTACATACCCTGGAGTCGGTTGTTTGCTTTGGCAATGTCGGTTGCAGCCCCTTTTTAATGGGGTTTTGTGGCGAGCGTAAGGTGGGGCTGAGTTTTCTCAGTGAAAATGGCCGGTTTCTTGCGCGGGTGCAGGGTCCGACCTCTGGGAATGTGTTGTTGCGGCGTGAACAGTACCGGCGGGCTGATGATGCGGAATTTTCCGCTGCCGTGGCAACGGCCTGTGTGCTCGGGAAAATCGCCAACAGCAGGACGGTGTTGTTACGTGCCTTGCGTGATCATAGCGAAAAGATAGATCAAAGCCCTATGCAAGAAGCTGTCGACAGGCTCGGTGCAGCAATCAACAGGCTGCAGGGTAACTTGGACCTCGACTCTGTGCGCGGGGTGGAAGGTGATGCAGCCCGGGTCTATTTCGGCGTTATTGACCATCTCATAGTGCGGAATAAGGAACATTTCTATATGCGCCAGCGGAGCCGCAGGCCGCCGCTGGATCGGATGAACTGTCTGCTGTCCTTCCTCTATACCCTGGTGCTCAATGATATTCGCTCGGCTGTGGAAGCCGTTGGACTTGACCCGGCTGTGGGGTATCTGCATCGTGATCGTCCCGGAAGGGCGGGGTTGGCGTTGGACCTAATGGAGGAGTTTCGCCCCTTGGCGGACCGGTTGGCAGTTTCCCTGGTCAATTTAGGCCAGATGCGCAGGGATGATTTTGTAGTGAGCGACGGCGGTGCTGTTCGCATGAGCGATGAAGCACGTAAAACCCTCTTGGTCGCCTATCAAAAGCGCAAACAGGAGGAGATGGTGCACCCTTTTCTTGAGGAGAAGATGAGCTTGGGCTTGTTTTTTCATATTCAAGCCTTGCTCTTTGCCCGGTACCTGCGTGGCGAACTGGATGGCTATCCGCCGGTTATCTGGAAATAGGAGGCGGTTATGATGGTGCTGGTGAGTTACGATGTGCGGACCAGTGAGCCGGGTGGGGCAAAACGGTTACGTCGGGTGGCTAAGGTATGCCGCAACCATGGTCAGCGCGTACAGTTTTCCGTGTTCGAGTGCATGGTTGATCCTGCACAATGGGCACGGTTGCGGCAGGCGTTGCTCAACGAGATTGATCTCGATGCAGATAGTCTGCGTTTTTACTTTCTTGGCGCCAACTGGAAAAATCGGGTGGAGCATGTCGGCGCCAAGAAAAGTTTGGATCAGGAAGGACCGTTGATTGTCTGAACGACTCCGCGAACCACCCATAGCCATTGATTACCGGGAGGTTCGCGTTGCCCATAAATGCGATGGTTGAGTGGTCATTGACGGGAAAAATGGAGGATCAAAGTCCCTTAAAAAAACACCATCGCGGAAAAGAGTGAAAAACTTGAATGGGAGCAAACCTTTACCATTCAACAGTCGCCCCCCACGCGGGGGCGTGGATTGAAACTTTTTTTTGCGCCTCACATCGGGTGTTGATTGCGGTCGCCCCCCACGCGGGGGCGTGGATTGAAACGGAAACGGTGGGGGGTGGGTGTTGAGCCTGCCCCGTCGCCCCCCACGCGGGGGCGTGGATTGAAACGTCTTGCACATCGACAGGAACCGCTTTGCGTACCGTCGCCCCCCACGCGGGGGCGTGGATTGAAACTCGACATCGATGATCAGGGTTGCTCCACCTGCAGGTCGCCCCCCACGCGGGGGCGTGGATTGAAACGCGTCAAAAACAACAGACAGCCGACGCGACGCCACGTCGCCCCCCACGCGGGGGCGTGGATTGAAACTTCTCGTCGCCCTGCCATGTGCCCTTGTTGCAGAGTCGCCCCCCACGCGGGGGCGTGGATTGAAACCCGCCAGGTGGGGACCGCCTATCCGTTGTCGGTCGTCGCCCCCCACGCGGGGGCGTGGATTGAAACTTTTATTCTTTACTTCTTTAGACGTTGTTAGTGGTGTCGCCCCCCACGCGGGGGCGTGGATTGAAACCTCCAAAATTCTAAAGGCGAGTACTCAAGTATGAGGTCGCCCCCCACGCGGGGGCGTGGATTGAAACACGTGTGGTGTGTAGGCTGGTTGGGGTGTAGCTGTGTCGCCCCCCACGCGGGGGCGTGGATTGAAACACAAGTAAGGATAGAGACAAGTCTGGTTGATTAGGTCGCCCCCCACGCGGGGGCGTGGATTGAAACACCATAGCGAAAACGGCAATCTGGCCTGGAAAACCAGTCGCCCCCCACGCGGGGGCGTGGATTGAAACGTTGTAGTGGGTGGGTATATAGTGTGGCGGGTGATCGTCGCCCCCCACGCGGGGGCGTGGATTGAAACAACAACTCCAAGTCGAGTGTCAAGTTCCGAGTCGGTCGCCCCCCACGCGGGGGCGTGGATTGAAACTTCCCTGTACGGTAATGCTGAAAACGAATCGCTTGGTCGCCCCCCACGCGGGGGCGTGGATTGAAACCAACAGCCCCCTCAAACAATAACATGGCCGTTGCGTCGCCCCCCACGCGGGGGCGTGGATTGAAACCTTTGAGGTCGATCAAGGCGCTATTGAGCAACTGTCGCCCGCCACGCGGGGGCGTGGATTGAAACCACATCCTCCTTAGGGATGCCGCCGTTATCTGCTGTCGCCCCCCACGCGGGGGCGTGGATTGAAACTGAGCGAGCACAGGGATTGGAGACATCGCGCCAAAGTCGCCCCCCACGCGGGGGCGTGGATTGAAACCATAAAGTCCGACTCAGCCACCTCGACCGCTGCAGTCGCCCCCCACGCGGGGGCGTGGATTGAAACAAGTGTAACTATTTACAATAACGTGTTCTCAAACAGTCGCCCCCCACGCGGGGGCGTGGATTGAAACTTGACCGGAGCGGCATCGACCCGCTTGCCCCGGTTGGTCGCCCCCCACGCGGGGGCGTGGATTGAAACGAGGGAACCCGTCTTTGGGATACGTGGTGGTTGGGTCGCCCCCCACGCGGGGGCGTGGATTGAAACGATGCGGAATCCCCGTGGGAAGCGGCCATGGATGTCGCCCCCCACGCGGGGGCGTGGATTGAAACTGATACCCCTCCTCGCTGTATGGCGATTTGTAATGTCGCCCCCCACGCGGGGGCGTGGATTGAAACCCAAACCCGGGAAGCCCCGGATAGCCATGGGCGAAATGGAGATCCAGCCACTCATACCCCGCTTCCAGGTTCCGCTTGGCTGCTGCCACGAACTCCGCCTGCACCCGCTTGATATCATTTATAGTCATCTCCCGCGGGACCTTGGCAGGTTGGCATCAGGAACAATGGCCGAGGGCGTAAAGTTGGCCAGGATCGTCGATGCATCGTCACCGGCCCTTTCGATACTCCTGTCAGGAAATCTGCTGGACGAGGATCAGGCATCAGCGGACATTCGCCTCAATTTTTGCTATATTGCCGCCTGGCTGAACGAGGGGGCTCGGTGAGAAATCCTGGGCCTTGAAGAATTTTTGTAGGTAGTTTGGTAGGATGGATCGGTTTTCACGCATAGAAAAATTATTGGGCCATGAGGTTTTGGTCAGGCTCCAGTCCCGTTACGTGGTGGTGGTCGGCCTTGGTGCGGTCGGCGGACATGTGGTTGAAGGGCTTGCGCGCAGCGGTGTCGGACGTCTGCGCCTGGTCGACTTTGATGTGATATCTCCCACCAATATCAACCGTCAGATTTTGGCCCTGGAGTCGACCCTGGGACGCAAGAAATGCGAAGTTGCCGAGGAGCGGGTACGATTGATCAACCCGCAATGTTTTGTGGAGGGCAGGCAGGCCTTTCTCGATGAGGAGAATGTCCATTCCATTCTCACCCCCCGGCCTGATCTGGTCATTGACGCCATCGATGCCCTCAGTCCCAAAATTCAATTGCTCCGAGAAGCCCACTATCTCGGTATTCCGATCTTGTCCTCCATGGGGGCGGCCCTGCGCACCGACCCGACAAAGGTCGCGTACGCGGATCTCAGCAAGACCTATAACTGTCCGCTGGCGAAACGGGTGCGGAAGCGGTTGCGAAAATTCGGCATTGAACAGGGGATCGACTGTGTATTCTCATCCGAACCTGTCGATTTTACCTACGAAGGGCCGCAGGAAGAGGAGATCCCCACCCAGGAGTGGCGGGGTTGCCCGCGCAATGTGCTGGGCAGTATGCCCACCATCACCGGTATTTTTGGTCTGATGCTTGCCAACAAAGCGATCCTCCAGTTGGCCAGGCCGGATGATTGTGCAAGAGAGGCTGTCGTTTCTGGGGAGTGAAATCCCCTGCAGGCGAGGGCGGGCAGGGGCCCCTGGTAGGCATCCCTGAACCACGGGTGAGATCGAAGACAGTGATGCCGATGGTCCCCCCCCTCCGCCAAGAAAGTGCTCGGCAATAAGGGCATATGTTTTTAGTAAGATGAGAGTCTCATGAAGAAATTTCCAGCACTCGGTGCACAGGAGATTCTGGCCCTGGCCATCTTCCTGGAAGAAAACGATGAACGGGTTTATCAGGACTTCGCCGATGGCCTGAAAGAGACCTACCCGGCAACGGCCAGGGTGCTGATGGCCATGGGAGCGGAGGAAACGGTCCACCGGCAAAGGCTGACCGAACTTTACAAGCGCAGGTTCGGTGAGCATATCCCCTTTGATTCGACGGCAGTCTGACCGGGCGGGGGCATCCCCGGATTCGTGGAGGTGTTTGCGGCCTGAGGACCACCCTGGGCGGGATCGGCCATACCCTGCCGTTTCTTATCCCCAACTATCAGCTGGCGATCAGCGTCGTCCTGGCGGTGGTCGTGCTCGAGCTTGCAGCCATCACCTGGATCCGTTCGCGCTACATGGCAACGCCGATCCTGTCCGCGGCCCTGCAGGTGGTGCTGGGCGGGGTACTCGTCTTTTTGACCGGGATCCTTATCGGCAACTCCTGAGCTGTGGGGTGAACCTCGTATCCCGGCAAATCAGGGGGCGGCCTCATCGGCATCGACCTGTTCCTCGAGTTCCTCGAGGGTGATGATGCTGTCAAAGTCCGCCTTTTCCCACAGGCGGCGCAGCTGTTGAGCGGTCTGCGGATCGGCCTGCTGCAGATTTTTGAGGAAGAAGACCATGGCGGTACTCATCTTATAGCTGTCTTCCTGATCGGCAAAACCTTGAATAGCGCGAAGAAACCAGTGACCGGCCTGTTCGTGCTCGTGCTGCAGCTGCTTGAGGTACCCCAGTTGCCCCAGGGTGAGGGCGGACTCAAAAGTGTTGTTGTTCGCTTCGTAGAGCACCAGTGCCTGTGCATACCATCGCTCCGCGGCCTGGTAGTCCCGTTGCTCCTGGTGAATTTGCGCCAATTGATTGCAGGTGTGGGCGATATCAAGGGAACTTTCCAGCTGGCGATAGAGTTGCAGCGCCTGGGCGTGGTAGGTACGGGCCGTGGTGAAATCGCACTGCTCCTGGGCGAGAATCCCCAGCTGACTGCAGGTGTTGGCCTGGCTGCGGTGGTCGTGCTGCTGTTGGAAAATTCGCAGGGCCTCGCCATACCACTGCTCGGCGGCCTCGAACTCCCGTTGTTCCTGGGCGATTCGGCCCAGTTGATGGGCGTTGAGCGCAGCATCATGGAGGCTGCCCAACTGCTCAAAGAGCTGCAGTGATTGCCCGTACCATTCCTGTGCCGCGGCATAGTCCTGCTGTTCCTGGGCAATGCGACCCAGTTGATGGCAGCAGCTGGCCGCCCCCCGGCTGTTACCCAGGTTGGTGAACAGGGGAAGGGCCCGTCTGTGCCAGCGGGCGGCGACGGCGAGGTCGCGTTGTTCCTGGGCGATTTGTCCCAGCTGGTGGCAGGCTCCGGCGATCCCCTGGTCGTTGCTGAGCTGTTCAAACAGGGCCAGAGCCTTTTTGGAGCAGATCTCGGCCTGCGGCAGATCGCCCTGTTCTTCATGGATGCTTCCCAGGTGATGGAGGATGATGGCCATGTCGGCTGCATCTTCGTCCGGGCTGAGCAGCGCAAGGGCACGCTCAAACCAGAGGAGGGCCTGTTGCGGGTCGTGCTGCTCCCGGGCGATTCGGGCCAGCTGATGACTGGCAACGGCTTCCACCTGCGGCCGTTGCAGCTCTTGACCCACTTTTGCCAGCTGGGTGAAGTGGCGGGCGGCCCGGTCCGTATCCTGCCGTGCAAGGGCGGACAGGGCAAGAAACTGGTGCAGGGCCAGCGCGGCATCGAGCATGTTGAGCTGGTGAGCCGTTTGCACGGCTCGTTCAAAGGGTTCTTCATCGCAGGCGGGCAGGGCGTGTTGATCCACGGGGAGTTGCGCGGCCTGCCGGGCCATGCGCACGACAAAATCATGTTGCTCCTTCGGCTCTGTCATGACTGCCTCCTGACGGGTGGCGGGTGATTCAAGAGGGCTTCTATAAGCATTTTTGTCAAGTGTACTGTATTGTACGCGCTGAGCTGAAAATTTGGAAAAAGGATCTGCAGACCGAACCGCTCTTCCTCGCCCCGGCCGCGTGATAACCTTTATAGGCTGGCAGTACGTCGGTCTATAATCATAAGAAAAACGAAAAATTATGGCAAAAATCGATTGGAAACCCGGAACCATGATCTATCCACTGCCGGCGGTCATGGTCAGCCTGGGCGAGACGCCCGAGGAATACAACATCATCACCATTGCCTGGACCGGGACCATCTGTTCCGACCCGCCGATGTGCTATGTTTCGGTGCGGCCCGAGCGCCACTCCTATGCTATTCTGGAACGGACCCGGGAATTCGTGATCAACCTCACCACCCGGCCCCTGGCCTTTGCCACAGACTGGTGCGGTGTGCGCTCCGGGCGGAGTTATCAGAAATTTGCCGAGATGAAACTGACGCCAGGGCAGGCAACCGTCGTGCGGGCGCCGATCATCGAAGAGGCGCCGATCAACATCGAGTGCCGGGTGGTCGAGATCAAACGCTTGGGGACGCACGACATGTTCATTGCCGAGGTGGTGAACGTCAAGGCGGACGAACAGTACATCAACCCCGCAACCGGCGCCTTTGATATCGCCATGGCCGAGCCCCTGGTTTTTGCCCACGGCGGCTATTACGGCATGGGGCGCAAGATCGGCAAGTTCGGTTTCTCGGTGCAGAAAAAACGGCGAAAAAAGAAACCGCAGGCCACAAAAAAGAGGTCTTAGACGCTTGCGGGACAGATGTCTTGGGCTGAATTGCTGTTGCAGCCTGCAGAGTAATCCAACGAACATGCATGCCCGGTACTGGTCCGGGAATGCCGGTATACCTTCATGTTGATGCACAACGTCGTTTGTCCGGCCCTGATTGCCGGGCTGTTCACCTTCGCCCCCCTTCACGCCCATGCCCTGACGGAACAGGAGATTCTTGCCAGGAACGAAGCCTCCCTGGTGGCGGTGCGTGCCCTCGACCCGCAGTCCGGAACCATTGTGGTCGGCAGCGGTGTGGTCATCGCCCCGCAGCAGGTGATCACCTCCTGCGGGCTGGTGGATGGCCGAGGTGGGCTGGAAGTCGCCAAAGGGGCGCAAAAAATAGCGGCAAAGCTGCTGTTTGCCGATGCGGAAAAAGGACTCTGCCTGCTGGCGGCCGATGGTCTTGCCGCCACCACCGCCGAGCGGGGCCGCAGCAGCGGATTGAGCATGCAGCAGTCGATCTGGGCTGTGGGGATGGGGGACAAGGCGGCTGCCCTTGAGTCGGGGGTGCTGACCCAGCTGCGGGGCGGCACACAGCCGCTGATCGAAACCACCCTACTCGGAACCCGGCAGACGCTTGGGCGGGGACTTTTCGACCGGGATGGGCGCCTGATCGGCATTGCCACCGTCTTTGAGGACAATGGGCAAAACCTGTACTTCGCCGCCCCGATCGAATGGCTCGACAGTCTGCAGCCAGACGCCGAGCCGGGCGGGCTCAACCGCAAGATTCACTGGATCAAGCGGGCGGCCCTGATGGAGGAGGCGGCCGACTGGCAGCGGTTGCACGACGTGAGTCGGCAATGGGCCGACGAATTCCCGCAGGAACCCGCGGCCTGGCATACCTTGGGCTATGCCTGTATCGGCCTGCATGCGTCGTCGGAGGCTCGGGCCGCCTTTCAGGAGACCATCCGCATCAATCCTGATGATATCGACGGTTGGAGCAACCTCGGTTTCATCTATACCGATCTGGAGCAACTGCCGCAAGCCGTGGGGGCCTACCAAAAGGTGGTGCAGATCGATCCCAGGGATACGGATGGCTGGTTGAACCTGAGTCTTGCCTACGAGGCGGTCGGCGACCATGCACAGGCGATGAAGGCGGCCGAGGAACTGGCTCGCCTGGATGTGACCCGCGCCGATGAGCTGCGCAGTTTTCTCCAACAGAAAGGTGGCGCGGGGTTTGACGATGTGGAGGAGCCCGCCCATCCGTAGTCCGCAAGGATCTCACCTTGCCGTTGCTGCTTGCTGGAAGGAGTTGCGCGGGACTGATGTTGAATGATCGGAGTGCCGATCGGCCCGGGGAGCCGGGTTGAGGGAGTATGGAACGAGAATGGATTTATTACTGCTTGCGGTCTTGATAGCCCTCAACGGCATCTTTGCCATGTCGGAGATTGCCGTGCTCTCCAGTAGGGAGGTCCGGTTGCAGAAGATGGCCGGGGAACGGCGCCGGGGTGCCACGTCCGCCCTGAAGTTGAAAAATAACCCTGCCGCCTTCCTCTCCACGGTGCAGGTGGGAATCACCATGGTCGGTATTCTCAGCGGTGCCGTTGGCGAGAATGCCCTGGTAGAGCCCTTGACCCGCCTGCTGGCAGGCTTACCCGGGTTGCAGTCCTCGGCACCGCACCTTGCCCTTGTTCTCGTTGTGGTCGGCCTGACCTTTTTCACCGTAGTGATCGGTGAATTGGTCCCCAAACACCTGGGATTATTGAATCCGGAAAAAATCGCCTCGCTGGTGGCCCGGCCAATGCGTATTCTCGCCCGTATTGCCAAGCCCCTGGTCTGGTTGCTGGCGGCCTCCTCCAGTCAGGTGCTGCGGCTGCTCAATGCCCAGAGTCAGAAGGAGGCAGGGGTGAGCGACGAGGAAATCCAGTTGCTGATGGAGCAGGGGGCCAGGGCGGGGGTGTTCCACGAAAGCGAGCAGGTGCTGGTGGCCAACGTGCTCAGATTGGATGAGCTGCCGGTGGAGGCGATCATGACCCACCGCCAGGAGGTGCAGCTTCTCGATCTTTCCCTGCCGGAGACGGAGCTTCGTTCCTTTCTTGCCCAGAGTGCCCACTCGCGCATCATTGCCTGCCGCGGCGGCTGGGATGATATTGCCGGTCTGCTGCGCACCGCCGATCTGTTGCGGGCGGTACTGGCCGGTGCGCCGTTGGAGATCGAAAAGCATCTTCGCCAGCCGTCCTTTGTCCCCGAACATGCGACCACCACCCAGTTGCTGGAGCATTTTCGCAGGGCACAGCTGCAGTGCGCCCTGGTGGTTGACGAGTACGGCGACATTCAAGGGCTGGTGACCCTGGCCGACGTGCTGACCGCCATCGTCGGTGAGGTGCCTTCGGCCAATCTGAGCGGCCTCCACTCGATGACCCGGCGGGAGGACGGCTCCTGGCTGGTTGCCGGCTCGGTTCCCATTGAGCGGGTCCGCTCCGCCCTTGGCCTGAAAGAGGAGCTGCCCGGCGAGGCCGACCGCGCCTACCATGCCATCGCCGGTTTCATAATCCATGTGCTCGGGCGCATTCCCAGCGAATCCGACCACTTCGAAGAACAGGGCTACCGCTTCGAAGTGGTCGACATGGACAATCACCGCATCGACAAGGTCCTGGTGACCCCGGTCAAAAACTCAGATTGAGTCCGGTGAGAAAGCGGACTCCCTCATCGGGGTAGCCGTAGTGGATTTCATAGTCGGTGTCGAACAGGTTTTCCAGATTGAAAAACCATTCCGCCTGCATCCCGGCCAGTTTGAAGGGCTGGGTGGCCTTGAAGTCCACGCTCAGGTAGTCATCCAACCGCTGGGCCTCGATATTTTCCATCTCACTGTACTGTTTGCCGGTGTAGCGCAGGCTGGTCTCTACCCGGGTCTCTGTCCGCGGCAGGGTGGCGAGTAAGGTGAGTTTACCCTTGAGGTTGGGGGTATAGGTCAGCTCGTTGCCGGTATCCTCGACCTCGGAGTCCTGGAGGATCAGGTTTGATTGCAGGCTGAGCCGTTTGTTGAAGTTGTATTTGGCGTTGATCTCGATCCCCTGGCGCCAGGCATTGTCGCCGTTGATCGGGCTGTAGATGAGCGTCAGCGGGTCGCGCTGATAGAGGATGGGATCGTTGGTGTCGCTGCGGAAAAACGTCAACTGGACCTGGGCGGTCTTGTCCCAGTTGTATTCGACGCCTGCATCCAGGGCGAGGATTTTTTCCTTGTCCAGGTCGGGATTGCCGCGCACCTGATCGATGCTGCCGTGGGCAGGCTGATAGAGCTGGCCAAAGGTGGGGATGTTGACGCTGTGGCCGATATTGGCCTTGAAGTTCCAACCCGCACCAAGCGCATGGTGGAGGCCTGCGGAAACACCGGGGTTGAAGCCGAATCCGGTGACCCGATCGCCGCGCAGGCCGCCGGTCAGGGTCCAGTCCTGCCACTTGCGGTCCGCCTGCAGGCCAAGGCCGGCGGTGATGCGGTTGTGTTCGCCGGAGAGGGTATGGTCGAGATCGTCGTTTTCCAAGACGGCGCTGGTCCGCACCGCCCATTCATCGGCCGTATCGTTCCAGTTGTATTCGCCCTTGATCCCCACCTTGTCGTCGTCCAGGGTGGAAACGAACCCGCTCTGGCTCTTGTCCTCCACCGTGGTGGTATCGCCATAGAGATTGAGAACATAGTCGCCGGTTTCTCCGGCCAGGCCGGTGAGGCGGCTGTCGAACGAGGCTTTTTCGTAGGATTGGCGGGCATTGGGGGTGGGGTTGTCCACCGGTCCGGGGGAACCTGATTCGGAGGTGAAGTAGCGGCCGTTGACCTCCAGGCTGCGGTTCTCGGCCAGCTCACCGTTCCAGTGGACCAGGAAACTGCCGCTGTCGAGATCCTTGTTGGCGCGTTTGCCGTCGCGGTGCTTGCCCGTGGCCGAGGCCATGACCGAAGAGCCTGATTCCAGCTGCATCTGATCGCTGCCACTGGCTTCCAGCGTTCCGTAGGAGCCGACCGTACCGCGCAGTTTGGTCAGGTGTTTTTTCTCCGCATTCTTTTTGCTGCCGATGCCCTTGGTGACGATGCTGATCGCGCCATCGCTCGCGCCGGATCCCAGCCAGACCGGGACCGGCGGCTTGAACACGGTGATCGATTCAATGGTCTCGATGGGAATGCCGGCCAGATCGACGCTGCCGTACTGGTTGCTGTTGAGCGGGCGGCCGTTGAGCAGGACCAGCACCCCGCCTGATTTGCCCGAGCCGCGGATGGAGATGCGCGATCCCACACCCATGGCTCCTTTGACCTCCACACCGGCCATCCCGTTCAGGGCCTCCTCCACACTGAGCATGTTGCGGTTGTCGATCTCCTTGCGTCCCATGACCTCGACCATGGCCGGATTTTTTTCCGCATACTCGCTGAGACGATCGGCGGTGACCACCATGGTCTCCATCGTGGTCGGTTCACTGCCGTGGCCGCCGCTGTCATGGGCCTGCGCCATCTGGGCCTGCACCAGCAGTGGGGCACAGCAAAGACCCAGGCAGGAAAGGCGAATTGTTCGGGAAAGGGGACGAGATGGTGCGGGCAGACCGGGCATCGGCTGACTCCTTGTATGCGGGTTGAGGTTTGAGAGGGGGTGTTGAGCGTGAGTGCTCAGTATGGCAGGAAAAGGCCGTGCTCACTGGGCGCCGCTGTCGGGCACGTAGACCATGGAACCGTCTTCAAGGCGGTAGGCAACGCCGAGCCGGTTGCCCTTGCCCTGGGCGCTCTCCTTGGTGATGCGGCTGGCCTTGATCTGGGTTCCCTTCTTGACGATGATCTCCATCTCGCCGGAGGCCTGTTGTTTCATGATCGTCATCTCGGCGTTTTTATCGAACAGATCCTGGAGGCGGTAGACGCTGAACAAGGTCAGCAGCAGGCCGACGATGAACACCAGGCCGATGTCGAAGAGGTTGGCGACCCCGGTCATGGGGTCGTCGTCACGAAAGGCCGGATCGGAAAATCCCTTGCGGCTTTTATTGGTTCGGCGCGAGCGAAAGTAGTACATCTCAAGGCTCCGTCGGCGTATGCATCAGGAGTTCGGTGGCCAACTCCATGTTCTTGATATCCTCCTCAAGCCAGCGCCGGCGCACGGTGTAGAAACAGAAGGCCACCGTGCCCACGGCCATGCCGACCACGGTGGTGGTGAAGGCGATGACCAGATCCGAGCTGAGTTTGGTCATGTCGCCCTGACCCAGCGCCGCAAGTCCGGTCCCCATGGGAATAAGTGTGCCGAGCAAGCCGAGCGAGGGGCCGGTGCGTACCAGAATCCGCAGGCGATCCATGGATTTCCATAGCTCCAAGGTGGTCGACTGGAGCAGGTTTTCCACCGCGATTTCCTTATCGCCCGGAGTGGCGAGCAGTTGGTTCAGGGTCTGGAGGTAACGATTGACCCGGTGGGAGATGATTGCCTTGGCCTGCCCGGTCTGCAGCAGCTGCGGCAGTTGCTCGGAGGGGCAGGATTGCAGCCGTACTCGCTCGAGCCATTCGGCGAAGAAACCGCCGGATTGAACAATGATCACCAGCACCAGAAGGCTCAGTACCAGGAGCACCGGATAGAGCAGGGAAGAGGAGACCAGATAGATAAAGGTTTTGAGCAGGGCGCCGACGTCCATTAGAAGGAACTCCGAATTTTTTTATGGGTAAGGCCGAAACCGGCAATAAAGGTCAATAGGGAGAGCGCCACGAGCGGCAGCAGGGCGCTCAGGTTCTGCAATTGCCCGGGCTCATGGTAGCGGGCCAGGCGGTAGATCTTGTCGACATCGGTGAACTGGGGCAGAACCGCCATGGAGATGAGGAAGTAGGCACCGAGCAGGACCATGGCGCCGCCGAGCAGGATCTCGGACGGTTGCTGCGACAGACGTCCCAGGCCGAGCATCAACCCCATGGTCGCCAGGCTGATGCAGAGGAAGGCGAAATAAAGCCCGCCCACCACCTGAGGGAACCGGTCGGGAAAAAGCGAGAGGCAAAAGGCGATGGCAAAGACAATCACCGTGGCGCAGACCGGGCAGGGCAGGGTCAACAGCAGCCAGCCGCGGCTGGTGGCTGCATGGTGATGGGGTTTGCGCAACAGGAGCAGCCCCCAAAGGAGCATCACGCCCGCCATGAGCAGATGCACCTGCATCCCGGATTGGAGAAAGGCCTGAATGGTTTCCAGGTGGGCCAAGGGATCGAGGAGGCGCAGGCCCAAAGCCACCAGGCCAAAGAGGAGCCCGTAGAGGAGGGCAAAGGCCAAGAGACGGACTAGTTTTGCCCCCGTGGAAGGGGTGCGCTCAAGCAGATAGGCGAGGCCTATCCCGCTTTTGCCGGCAAAGATGCCGATGCTGAACAGTACGCCCATGATCAGGCTTTTGTAGACCACAGTGTTTCTCCTTTGATATATCGTTTCAGTTGCATTCGCGGGTCGTGCCCGCGAAAAATGCCCACCACCCCCAGGTTCCCACGCTAGAGCATGAGAACGATTCCCTGGTTAAGTCATTTTCTCCGTCGCGAACCCCAGACAAAGAGCGCCAGGATCACCAGCACAAACACGCTCGCCGCCCACTGAATGCCCGAGGAACTCAGCTCGGTGGACTCATCCTTGGTCTGAATCTCTTCCATCTTGTAGCCCTGGACATTCTCCGCCTTCTGGCCCTCTTCGGGAGCTTTGGCCTCTTTGTCCGGCTGCGGTTGCGGCTGTTCTGCCGCCTGTTCGCTTTGCGCCTGCTGCTGGTCGTTCACCTGCTTTTGTTGCTCACCAGCAGGCACCTCATTGAGCTTGGCAATGAGCTGTGCCCGGTCGGCGGTCTGCTGCTCCAGCGTCTTCTTGGCCATCTGTTCGATGGCCAGCTTGAACTGCTCCACCATCTTCGGGCTGAGCACCCCGGGCATGGAGATGATGTTGACCACCATCTGGTTGAGCATGGGGTTGTTGCAGGTATGGTCGCAGCAGGCCACGCCACGGCGAATGACATTGGTCGCATATTCCGCCGCCAGTTTTTTGGTGACCTCCTCGGCCGGTTGCCAGTAACCCTTGCGCACAGTTTCCAGCATGCGAGCGGTCATGGACTGATAGGCCCAGGGGGAATTCATGTCGAAGAATTCGGCCAAATCCATCCCGTACTTGTCCTCGACATAGACCTCAAAGACCTCCTGCCACTTGTCCGCACTCACCGCATCCCGGACCGTGACCTGCCAGCCCCAGAGGTTTTCGGCAAAGTCGGCCATCTGCCGCGCACCGCCGTAGTTGTCGCGCTTCATCCCCTCGATCCACTGGGGATTGAGATAGCGGGTGCGCATCTCCCGGCCGATAGTCTTGGTCACGTCCTCCACCATCAGCTCGTTCTTCTTGCGGTGCATTGTCACCAGGGTATCCGGCGCCTTGCCGCGCACATTTTTGACTGCTAGGGACATGCCGCCCAGGTACATGAAGAAGTCGTCGGTATCGATGATACCGATCACGTTGGTGGAACGGGAGTGGACCGCGGTATCCACCCCGCGCAGGTTCTCGGTGAAGGTCTCCTTCACCGGCACGGCCCACTTGCCCTGGCCGACGGCGAACTGGACCCGGTTGAGATAGATGTTGCTGATCGACTCATCCGAGTCCCACAGCCCGGAGGCGCCGACCATCTCCTCCACGCCGTTGCCGTAGGAGCCGACCGCTTCGGTGAAGATGCGGAACCGCGACTGGGCCTCTGCCTCCTGCTCACTCATCCCCTTGGCCATGAGGGCGGCCTTGATTGTGGCCTGGTTGCGGGCGAGGAAGTTTTCGATATCGGTCTGGGCCAGGGCCTTCTGTACTGCCTCGTCGAGGAAGAACAGTTTTTCCGGGAACATATCGCGGTAGAGCCCCGAGGGATTGATGAGCACGTCGATCCGTGGACGCCCCAGTTGTTTGCCGGGAATGACCCGGCTGCCGATGACCCGGTCGGTGGCGTCCCAGACCGGTTCCACCCCCATGAGGGCAAGGGCGGTGGACTCGTTGACTCCCTCGTTGCGGGTGGTTTCGGTGGCCCAGAGCACTAAGCCGACTTTTTCCGGATAATGGCCTTCCTTCTCCATCTTGGCGCGGATCATCTCATCCGCGGCCCGTTTGCCGATGGTCCAGGCTGCCTTGGAGGGCACCTTGGCCGGGGAAAAGCCGTAGAAGTTCTTGCCCGTGGGGATGGCGGCCAGGTTGCGCAGGGGATCGTTGCCCTCGCCTGCGGGAACGTACTCGCCCTGAAGCGCCCGGATCAGGTTGTCCATCTCCCGTGGCGGCGAGTCGACCAGGTCCTTTTTGATCTGGCCCGGGTCTGCCTGGGGATTTTGTTTTTCAATCAAGGCCAGGGTGGAGACGGTGGCATCGTCGCTGTAGGCCTTGCCAAAGGTGTGCAGGCCGTAGGGCAGGGAGTTGTCGTCGATCTCGTGGAGATAGAGGTGGATCTTCTCCATGGCCGCCTCGTCCAGGGTCTTCAGCCCCAGATCCTTGGCCATGCCGGTCTTTTCCACCAGCTGGAAGATCTGCTTCATGTACTCTTCCGCGGTCACCGCACCCTTGGCATGGGCGATTTCGTATTGATGATAGAGGTCGTGGATCTGTTTGTACTCGTGGTGCAGGTCCGCCTCCTTCATCGGCGGGGTGAGGTGGTCGATGATGACCCCGCGGCCGCGCCGTTTGGCCTCGATGCCCTCGCCGACGTCGTCAACGATATAGGGGTAGATGTTGGGAATGGCGCCGAGCATGATCTCCGGCGGATCCGAAGGTGCCAGACCGGCCTGCTTGCCCGGGAGCCACTCGTAGGTGGCGTGGGTGCCGAGATGGATCATGGCGTCGGCGTGGAATTTTTCCTTGAGCCAGAGATAGGCGGCGATGTACTGGTGGTGCGGGTAGAGGGTGGTGTCGTGGTAGAGCTTGAGGGGATCGTCGGTCCAGCCGCGTGCCGGTTCCGGCAAAAGGACCACGTTGCCCAGCTTGACCATGGGAAAGACCAGGTGGCCCTCCTTGGTCATGATGGCGCAGTCCTTGGGTTGGCCCCACTGGGCGATGACCGGCTTCTTGAAGGGTTCGGGCAAGCGGTTGAACCAGGTGGTGTATTCCTCAAGGCTGACCTGTTCCACCCCGCCGGAAGCGAGGAGGTTGTCCAGTTCGCCCGGTGCCCAGGAGCCGATGTTGCGGCCGCTGGTCAGGATCATGTCTTGGATCTGTTCCTCGCTGAATCGATCCGCCTGATCGATTTTATAGCCCTCGGCCTGCATCCGCGCGAGGATGGTCTGCAGGCTACGGAACACATTGAGGTAGGCGGCGGCGATGTTCTGCTTGCCCTGGCTATGGTTGTAGTAGAGGATGGCCACCTTCTTGTCGCGGTTGGGCATGCGTTGCAGTGCTGCCCAGTTGTGCAAGCGGGGGATGAGGAACTCGATGCACTCGTCCACGGTTTCGCCGACAAAGAGGTCGCGTCCAGTGGCCGGGTCGCTCACCTTTTTTTTACCGAGCAGGACCGTGGGTTCGATGGCACCGGAAAACTCGGGCGTGGCCACGGCCCAGGCCGTAGCCAGCGGAGTGATGCCCACCGGACTCTTGCGCCACTCCTCAACGGTTTCCGCATAGGGATTGATCACATTGAACAGCGGTACGTTGAGTTCGATCAGAGCCTTTTTGATATCGTCGTTGATCGCGGAGGCGAATTTGAGGGTAAAGGCCAACACCAGGTCCACCTGCGCCTTGCCCCCAACCGGAGCAAGGTACTCTTTCAATACCTTGGGCAGCGGGCCGAAGCAGGGATAGACCGACAAACCGCCAGCCTCGAGCTTGCGGATCATGCTGTCCACCGCCTCAACCAGGCCGACCTTGAGGGAATTGTTGTAGAGGAGAATGGCCACCCGCGGCTGACCCGGCCTGTAGCCCGGACGCTTTTCATACCAACTTCGGTAATCGCTCAGGTTGGTGAAATTGGTGGGACTTTCCGGGTGATGGAGGCAGATCTCCGGCTGCGGTTGGAGCGGTTGATAGCTGACATTTTGGTCGATATGGCGATTGACCACTAGGCGCACCATGTTGATCAGGTTGGCCTGGCTGGTGTGATGGTGGTAGGCCATGATCTGCCTGTCAAAGAGAAACCCCTTTTTCTCCAGTTCCTCCTGGTCGCTTGCGTGGTTGATCGCGTAGACCTTTCGTCCCTCTACCAGCTGATGCCTGATCAGGTAGTCGGAAAGATCGCCGGACATCACGTTGACAAGCACGACGGATGACTCACCGACAAAGGACTTGGCCTGAGGTGTGTTTTCCAAGTCGGCCAGGGTGAAAAAACGGGTCTCGATACTGGGCGGCAGGTCCAGAGCATCGATGGCCCGTTGCAGCTGGTAGCCGTTCATGTCGATTTCAAGAATGGCGACCTTGGCGGCCTGGGCAATACCTGCCCAGGCAAAGAGGAAAACAAGCAGGATGAATACTGGGAATCGGCGCATGTGCACTTATTGCTCCTTGGTGACAAAATGATCGGTGCTGACCCCGGCCACCACAAGGCCAAAGGCCTTGGCCATGAGTGGTGGGAGGATGTTGGGGGAGTTGACGGTTGCCGGGATAAGGTCGTTCTTGTCAGAGAGATGCATTCCCACAGCCGAGCACATCAGGTCAAAGGCCTGTTGGTTCACGATCAGCCCCTTGCCGGCATCGTCACTGAACGCAAGGGCAGTCTCGATGAATCCGCCAACGACCGGGTCGGCCAGGGCCTGTTCAAGCCGGCGCGCCAGTTCCTCCTGGGGAAGGGGAGAGGGATAGAGCTGCGACAGCCATTCCAGGCTCAGTCTTCGTTCGTCAAGCCGCTGCAGCACACCACGCCCGGCCACGATGCCGTTCTGGCCGATCAGAGCCTCGGTCACCCCGGCATGCACTGCCTTGGCAATCAGTTCTCCGATCTTGCCGTGACCGCCGGTATAGCGGACCAGCGGGCCTTCACCCTGAACCACGATCATCGAATCGGTACCTGTACCGGTGGCGCGGTACGCCCAGGGATGGGCCGTACTGCGGATGTCGAGATCGAGTAAGGCCGCGGTCTTGGCCTCAGTGGCGGTGATGATCGCCCGGGCCATACCCTCGGAAGCCAGTTTGCAGTTGGTGAGGAGGATGATGTTGATCGTGCCCAGGGTGTGCGCATGGCCCTCGTCCCTGGACATCCGCTGCGCATTGCCGCGTGCGCCTGCCGTTACCAGGGCGACGACCTCGATATCCTTGAACCGCTGCACCTGCACGGAGAGGTTGTCCATGTTGGCACCGGTCATGAGGCCGGAGTAGGTTGCCCGTGTGTAGCCGAGGTTCTCGGCGACGTCCGTGGTCACCTGGGCAACGCCAAAGGCCATGTGGCCAAGGCTCGCGTGCATCGGCACGTAGGTGTTGCCCACCGCCTGGAGGCCGTCGAGGTTGCCGTCGATGGTGGAGAGGATCGCCTGGGGCCGGGTGAAGCGAACCACCAGGGATTTGAAATCCGCATCGTTGACCCGGTGGCTGACCACCTTGGCGGACTGGACATAGTCAAGATCCAGGGGGATTGGTCGCTCTTCCCGAATCCCGTTTGCGCTGACTGCCTGTTTGCTGTCGGCAAACAGCTCGGGATAGAATGAGGCCGCGAGCCACTGCACGGCCGCGCCCACCTGCGGCGTGATCTGGCAGGCAATGGAGCAGGGCATTTGGGTAAAGGCATGGTTGCGCGCCCCTTCGACGTCCTTCCAGCCATCCAGGCGAAGCATGTTGTGCACCGTTTCCATGTTGCGGTCGCAGCCGTAGATCATTTGCGGATTGAAGCCTTGCCAGGCGGCGAGATCCATCTCCACGAAGCCGCCCTTCTTGTGCCACTGGGGCGTGATGCCACCGGCCGCATCGATCATCTCGTTTTGAAAGGAATCGTCACCGGGGCAGTACA
Source organism: uncultured Desulfobulbus sp. (assembly GCF_963665445.1). GTDB lineage: Bacteria > Desulfobacterota > Desulfobulbia > Desulfobulbales > Desulfobulbaceae > Desulfobulbus. The sequence goes on from NZ_OY762276.1 coordinate 994,042, forward strand.
GTTTGCCCCCTCCCGCGATCACCCGCGCGACTCTTTTTCGTTTGTCGGGGGCAAGGTCTTTGATGCGTTTCCGGACCAGCTCGATCTGCTCCTGATTACGCCTGACGATTTCCTGTGCCGCCTGTTCACGGCCAACCAGGCGCCCGATCAACTCCATGCGGGCAAATCCCTCCTCCAGGGAGGTTTCCTGAAAATAGAGGATCTTGGTTGGCAGGTGCGATTCTTCCAGCCAGCGCGAAATGGCTTGCTGCTGGGAGACCGGGGCGAGGATCAGGTCGGGATGGCAGGCGGCAATGGCGTTGAGGTCCGGGGCAAAGAAACTGCCCACGCTGGCAATGCGCAACCGACTGTGGCTGAGCAGATCCTGACGGGTCAGGCCGACAAGGATATCAGTTCGCTCGAGTTCGACCAAGAGATCGGTGATGGAGCTCAACAGGCAGACAACACGCTTAGGGGGCTCTTGCAGGGCGAGCTCCCGTCCGAGGCTATCCTTGAAAGCAAGGGGATGCCCGGTGCTCAGCGCGGACTGCGGCAAAAGGCCGCAGCCGAGCAGGAGTACAAGGAGGCAGCAGGTAAGCAGTGGGTGGCGGCGCATGGTTCATTCCTCGGGTAGATGGGGGTTATTTGATAAAGTATCCGGCAGAGCGCCATTGACCATCCGCTTCCTCGGTGAAAGTCAGCGTTTCCGTTGCCTGCTTTTTGAGGGCAAAGGCGGTGGTGAAACTCAGGATGCAGTAGTGGCCGTCAGGAGCTCCCGGGAGAGCGGTCGCCTCCTGAACAGAGGTGAGCGTTCGTTGTTCCAGTGCGCCAAGGGGGCTGCGGCTGGCCTGCAGTGCGTTGCTCCAGTTGGCTTGCGAGACCGCGTTACGGAAGAAAACCGAGGCGGTCTGCCAGCTTTTCGCAAAATCTCCCGCATCGATCAGCTGCAGCCAGGATTCCGCCGCAGCAGTGACCTGCGCCTTTGGCGGTGCAGTGGCCGCGCTCAGGGAGAGCGGGTGAATACTCAACAAAAACACCGAAAGAAGAACAGTGAACAACGCTTGCATGGGCCTCCTTGGATTCACCGGTCATGCGCTGATAAAAGCAAAAAAAAATCCCGGATCGAATGGTAGGTTTCGATCCGGGATGTCCCTTTTTTACCCGTGCTTATGATGCGAGTAGGCTTCCGTCCACGAAGCGATTACTCAATTCTTCAGGTAGGTCTTCTGACTTACGGTTCACTCTACTGGCTGCGTCTTCCCGACTTGAACGTCAGTGACATTGATGCAGTTTTCGTCCCCGATTACAGCAGCGGGCCTGTCTCCGAATCACACGGAGTTCCCTTTTAAGCTCACACGAGCACCTGAGAATAGGCCTTGTTTAGACGGTTTGCTGTGAAAGTCAAGGATAATTTTTATGGGAACAATTCCTGTATTGCACTTTGTGCTCACACGCTGTGGTCCTTGTTTGCAGTTTTGTCGCGATGAAGATCTGTGATCATTCATGATTTTCTATCGATGATCCCTCTGCAGTCAAACTGCAGTATTCCCTTGGCCTTCAAGGCTATCGCAGCAAAATAAATCTTGACTTTTGTGGGGCGATAGGTTCTATCCAGCCCTAGTTCAGGTGTTCGTAGGAACATAAAAGGGAACCCCGTGCAAGTCGGGGACGGGCCCGCCGCTGTGACCGAGGACGAAGACTGCATCCATGTCACTGACCGAAAGAGGTTGGGAAGACGCAGTCAAGTAGGATGATTCGGGAGTCAGAAGACCTGCCTGGATGGTATTTGGTGACGACTGCGAGGACGGCAGCGTACCCGGAATGAAGTTTTTCTGCGGATAAACAGGGCTATCCCGGATTGAGGTTCTCTCCTTGATCCGGGATTTTTTTTTTGCCCTCTACTCCCCCGGAAACCCGGCCATCCTCGCCTAGGTGCATAACTTTAACCTTGCGTGGATCCCGTGGCTTTTCTTCGAACATCGCTCGCCCTCTGCCTCCTGTTTTCGTTTTCTGCGAAAACCGCAGGCGCCCAACCCACCGAAACCGAGCGCCGGGTGGAGCAGCCGCTTCGCCAGGCCATCGATACCAGCCAATCCGCACAGAAAACTGTTGATCAGTGGCGGGGAGACCGTGAGCGGTTGACAGCCCGCTACGAACTCCTGGAGCAGGAGATCAAACAGCTCAAGGAGCGCAACGACGAGTTGCAGACCGCGGTGGATGCCACTCGAGAACGCCTTGCCCAGAAAAAGCAGCAACTCGGTGAAATTGAACGAATCACCGGGGAAATCACCCCCTTTCTTGAAGAACTCTATACGAAACTTGCAGTGGCCCAGCAGCAAGGCCCTCCTTTTCTTCTTCAGGAACGGCAGGACCGGCTCGAAAAACTGCAGGTATTGATCAATGATCCCGGTGTCAGTGTCGGGGAAAAGTACCGTCGCCTGATGGAAGGGCTCATGGTGGAGGCCGAATACGGCACCACCACCGAGGTCTATCAGGATCACATCGACCTTCAGGGGCAACCGACCCTAGTGGACGTCTTTCGTCTCGGGAGGCTGAACCTGTTCTATCTCACCCTGGATCAGGAGCACTGCGGCTTCTACAACGAGGCCGAGCGCACCTGGCAGCCGCTGGATGAATCCTTCCTTCGTCCCCTCAAATCGGCGGTGGCCATGGCCGCCAAACGCCAGCCCGTGGAAATGGTCAGCCTGCCGCTGGGAAGGATGGTGCAGCCATGAAAACCTTGGTTCAGATGTTGATTGTGTTCGTTGCCGGCATGCTTACGGTCGCGCCGCTGATGGCCGCGGATATGCGCGCCTTGCCGCATCAGGCTGAGCAGGTCCGGGAGGAGTTGGCGCGAAAGGCGCAGGCGGAAAAGGCAGCCGCTGAACGGGCCGCCGCCGAAGTTCGCGCCAGGGTTTTCAGCGATCGCGCGACCCTGGAGCGGGCCGTGGCCAAGCTGGAGGCGGAAAAGAACCAGCTGAGTGCAAAGGTCAAGGCGCTTGAAGAGAGCAACAGCCAGATGGCCAGCGAAGAGGGCGGAATCAACGAGCAACTGGCCCAGACCGATGGCATGGTGAAAGAGCTGGTGGGGCAGATCCGGATCAATGCCAAGGATCTGGATACCCTGATCAGCGGGAATCCCCAGTCCGCGGTCGGGGCTCCGCCGGTGTCCTTTCTGGCTGCCGTGGCCGAGGACGAGCGTTTTCCGGGCATGGACGATGTTCGCGCCATGACCGAGGCTCTGATCGGCCAGATCAAGGCATCGGGCGAGGTTCGTCTGGACAAGGGGAAGATCATCGATCGCAGCGGGAAAGAGGTGCAGGCGGATGTGTTGTTGGTCGGTCCCTTCACCGCCGCCTATCGCCTTGAGGGAGAGACCGGTTTTCTCAACCACGCCAATGACGGCAGCAAACTCTACGCCCTGTCGCGCCTGCCCGCAGGCCACCTGCAACGCCAACTGGCCGACTACATGGCCGGATCGACCGAATCGGTGCCGGTGGATATCGGCCGGGGCGCTGCCCTGCGTCAGCTCAGCCACCAACTCAGCCTGAGCGAACAGGTCACCAAGGGCGGGCCCATTGTCTGGCCGATTCTCGCCATTCTCGTCATCGGTTTGCTGATCGTTGCCGAGCGGGCAGTCCGCCTTCTCCGTAATCGGCACTCCAACCTGCCCCTTATCGAAGAGATCCGCGAACTGAGCCGCAGCGGCGACTGGCAGGGGTGTGAACAGCGTTGCTTACAGGTGAGCGCAAAGCCGCTTGGCCGGGTGCTCCTGGCCGGGATCGGGGCGAGGTCGTTTGCCCGCGAGGACATGGAAAACACCCTTCAGGAAGCCATCCTCAAAGAGATTCCTGGGCTGGAACGGTTCCTTTCCACCCTGGGCATGCTCACCGCCATCGCGCCGCTGTTGGGACTCCTGGGCACGGTCACGGGTATGATCAACGTCTTTCATGTGATCACCCTCTATGGGGCCAGCGATCCGCGGCTGATGTCCGGCGGCATCTCCGAGGCCCTGGTGACCACCATGCTCGGTCTTTCAGTGGCCATCCCCCTGATGCTGTTGCACAACATGCTCAGTCGCGGGGTCGACCGCATGGTCGGAGATCTCGAGGAACAGGCCGTCTCCCTGGTCAACATCATTCATCGGCGGCGGGAGCAGGTATGCTGATTGCCGATGCCTGGTACAGCCTGGCCACCTATTTCCGCACCGGTGGACCGGTGATGCTGCCGCTGCTGCTGGTGAGTCTGGCGATGTGGTTGTTGATCGCCAATCGGGCGATTGTGCTGCGCAGACTCAGTATCCACCCCCTCTCCGGGCAGGAGGCCCTGGCGTGCATTCAAGGGAACCACTCGCCCGAAGCCGGCGGGAGCTGCGCCGTTGGCCTGCTGGTGCTGCGGTTTCTTGACCGTATGAGCGGAGACCCCGGCCTTGATCGCAATATTCTCGATGAACTGGTGCTCTCCCTGAACCGCAGCCTGACCCAATTTCTTCCGCTCATCGGTATCCTGGCTGCGGTGGCGCCGCTGTTGGGCCTGCTGGGCACGGTCACCGGCATGATGTCCACCTTTGAGGTGATGTCACTCTTCGGCACCGGAAACGCCAAGGGCATGGCGGGCGGCATCTCCGAGGCCCTGATCACCACCCAAACCGGACTTGTCGTCGCTATTCCCGGCCTGTACATGAAAAATTTCCTTGAGCGTCGTGCCCAGGCATTACAGCGGCAGTTGACTGCCACCGGTTACTACCTGCGCCGCCATCTCCAGGAGGCTCCATGCTGAACATTGCCCGCAGCCGCCGTGCAAACCGGTCGACACCGGGGCTTGATATCGCTCCGCTGATCGACATGGTCTTTATTCTGCTCATCTTCTTTCTGGTCAACACCTCCTTTGTCAAGGAGACCGGGATCGAGGTCAGCCGTCCCACCGCCTCCACCGCGACCATGGAGAACAAACGCTCCGTCTTGATCGCCATCTCGCCTGATAACCGTATTTTTATGGAGCAGCGGGAGATCGATCTGCGCGCGGTGCGGGCCAATGTGGAACGGGCCCTGGCGGAAAATCCGGAGGCCGCGGTGATCGTTGTTGCCGACAAGACCAGCTCCACCGGCACCGCTATCCAGGTCATGGACGGCTGCCGCATGGCCGGAGCGGTGAACGTTTCCCTGGCAGCCAGTCTCCCCCAGGGATGACGATGGACGCGACACTCAAAAAAGATCCCCTGGGCCGGCAGCATGGCATCCAGGATTGGCTCAAGGCGGCCCTGGTGGCGGCGGTGCTCAATCTGGGGCTCTACCTGCTCATGCCGGTGCTGATCGCCTCCGTACCTGAGAAGCCGGCCTTTGACACCCTGGTGCCGCAGATCAACCTGACCCGGCTGCGGCCGCCGGAGACCCGGAAGAATCCGGAGCCGGTCAAACCGCCCGATCCCAAACCTTTGCAGCGCCCCAAGCCGACCGCGACCCCCCTGCCCACCCCCAAGCTGCAACTGGACTTTGAGCTTAACCCTCGGCTGCCGAGCAGCAGCACTACCCTCAACCTGCCGCCGATGGAAACCGCATTGCCCCAGGCCGAGTTCAGCGAGTCCTTCTCCGTCTCCCAGTTGGACGGGCCGCTGACCACTCTGGTGCAGATGCCGCCGCAATACCCGTCTTCGGCCAGACGCCGCAATATCGAGGGCTGGGTCAAGGTCCGCTTTGTGGTGGATGAAAACGGCACGGTGGGCGATGTCAAGGTCCTGGCGGCCAAGCCTTCGGGCGTCTTTGAACAGAGTGTCCTTCGCTGCGTGTCCAGCTGGCGTTTCAAACCCGGCACCGTGGGCGGCGTGGCAGTCAAGGCCCATGTGGAACAGACCATAACCTTTAAACTGGAGTAGAACTATGCAATCTCGTCTTGTTGCCCTCGGATGTGGCGTGCTGATGACCCTGGTGCTGGTGGTTGCTCCCGTTCAGGCAGCCGATCTTCCCACCCCAGTCCGCCTGGTGCTGGCCAAGATCGCTCCCCTGATGTCGGCCAAAGAGTATGCCAAGGCAGGCAAAATCCTCGAAGAGGCATTGGCAAAAAACGAGACCAGAAACGGTGAGCTCGCCTTTGCCCTGGGGAATTGCCGCATGCTGCGCGGTGATCGGAGTGGTGCCGTCAAGGCCTATGCGGAGGCGGTCCGGCTCGAACCCAATCACGCCAAGGCTTGGCTCAACATGGCCAAGGCCCAGTACGAGGCAAAGTCTTACCGGGATGCGGGGCAGAGTTTCGCCAAGGGCTATAATGCGCAGCAACGCAAATCCGCCGATACCCTCTACTTCAGTGCTGCATCCTTTCAGCTGGCCGGTGCGAACCGGGAAGCGATCAACGCCTTTGAACGGCTGTTTGCCGCCCATAAACGGGCCATCAAGCCCCAGTGGCGGGAGCAGTATATCCATGTCCTGATCGATGGAGGCCAGAGCTCCAAGGCCCTGCCGCTCATTCGCGACCTGATCGCGCAGTCCACCGGCGAGCAGAGGGCGCGCTGGCAGGAGGTCCTGCTTTACCAGTATCTCCGCCTGAACATGCACAGCGAGGGTGCGGCCCTGGCCCGCCAGCTGATTCAGGAGGATCCCGGCCAGACCCGCTGGTGGCAGGCCTTGGCCCATATCCAGCTGGCCGCCAACCATTATGAAGATGCCATCGCCGCCCTGGTCGGCTACGGCATGCTCAAACCCTTGAGCGAGAAGGAGCTCCGCCTACTTGCCGATCTCTATCTTCAGGCGGGTATCCCGGCCAAGGCAGTACCTCTCTACCAAAAACTGCTGCAGGCCAGGGGCGAGAGCCAGATCGCCCAGCGCCTTGCCATGGCCTATCAGCAAATGGATCAGCCGGAAAAGGCCCTGGAAGTACTCGGGCGTACCGGCAATGTGCAGGGAAATCCGAATCTGCTGATGCTCCGGGGGGAGATCTGCTACAGCCTGAAACGCTACCAGGATGCCGCAACCAGTTACCGTCGCGCCGCCGATATCAAGGGGCATCACCAGGGGCAATCCTGGCTCATGGCCGGATACTCAGCCATGCAGGCGCACGATTTGGCATCAAGCCGTAACGCCCTTGTCCATGCGGTGCAGTTTGATCGGGAAAAGAAGGCCGCTACCCTGGCCTTGGCGCAGGTCAATCAGCAATTAGTCCGCTAATAAGCGAAAAGACAAAAATGATGGCCTCGTAACAGTCAAAACGCTGAAATGCACCCCTCGTGAAATAGGCATGTTACGAAGCTCGAAACGTCGTTCTCGAGGCTCTTTACGAGAACGACAAAAATTACAGATGATGAAAAAATACCAACTACAACCTTCAAGGAGAACAACGTGAAACCCGTGAAGCATCGCCCTCTCGACCCGCTCCTTCTTTCCTGCACCGTGCTGCTGCTTGCCGCAGCTCCGGTCGGTGCGGAAGTGAGCGACTCCGGCTCGGCGACCAAGGACGAACAGACCGTGCAGAAGGCTGAGGAGATGGTTGTGACCGCATCGAGAAGTGCAACCGCGCTCAGTGAAACCACCAAGAGTATTGATATCGTCGATTCGGCCGACCGCGACGATTTGCAGCAGTATTATCTGCCGGAACTGCTCGATAACGAACCCGGTGTGTTCCTGAAAAAGACGGGCGGATTGGGGCAATGGTCCAATATCAGCATTCGCGGTGCGGGCGCCCAATATACCCAGTACCAGTACAACGGCATTCCCCTGCGCGACTCCGCCGACACCCAAACCACCTTGCAGTATTTTATCGAAGATATGTTCAGCGGCTCCAACCTCGATCGGGTGGAAATTCTCAAGGGGACCAACAGTACCCTGTACGGTTCGCAGGCCATGGGCGGGGTCATCAATATTATTCCACAAAAATGGCAGTCCGGTTTCACGGCTGATCTGCGCAATCAATTCGGTCCCAACGGCACCTACATCGGTAATGCCCGCGTAGCTTATGGGCAGGAGAAATACTATGTCGATATCAATCCGATCTATATCACCACCGATGGCGAGAACTACGGCGGCGCCAACTCCTATAATTACGAAAATACCGGCGCGACCATCGGCGCGGGCGTGAAGTTCACCGACAGCACCGCCCTTGAATTCAGTGGGATTTTTTCCGAATCGGATCTCACCCTTGGCTCAACCCCATCCCTGGACGCAAACGGTAACCTGGTGAAGAATCATGCCTATGCCGACCGACATCGGGAGAGTGAGTTGAACCAGGTCGGCCTGAACTGGTCGCAGACCATCAACAACACCTGGGACTACAGCCTCAAGGGGGCCTACACCTCCACCGAACGCCATTACTTCTGGTCAAACACCAACGGCGATCAATCCAACTACGACGGCGAGAACTGGTATTTCGAGATGCAGCACAACCTCCATCTCACCGATTGGATGACCCTGAACGTCGGTGCCGATTACGAAGATTCCACCTACGACGGTCAGGAGCCGCGTAACAAGTACGGCGGCGATTATACCCCGGTGGACTTTCATGAATCCTGGGGCAACAAGGATCTGTTTTCCCAGGCCCAGTTCGTCTTTCTCGACCGCAGTCTCTTCTTCAACGTCGGTGCTCGCTATAACGACCACGAGGAGTTTGACAGCGAAGCGGTATGGGAGACCTCCGCGGCCTATATCTTCAAACAGACCGATACCAAGATCCATGCCCATGTGGGCACCGGCTACCGGACCCCTGGTCTGTATGAGATTTACGGCGGATACCTTTCCGGCGGCACCTTGGTGACCATCGGTAATCCGGATCTGCAGCCGGAAGAGAGTATCGGCTACGAGATCGGCGTCGACCAGAGTCTGTTCGATGGTAAGCTCAGCATGGGGCTCACCTATTTCGAGACCCAGTTCGACGACATGATCATCTTTGACAGCCTTGCCTACCGCTATGAAAATGCCGACGAAGGTAAAAATTCAGGGATCGAGGCATCTCTGCGTTACCAGCCCTGGAGCAAGCTGCGTTTCAATCTGGCCTATACCTATATCGACTCACGCTCAAAGGATGATGGTGCCTCCGGTTGGTCCCGGGTGAATTATCTACCACGAAACAAGGTGAATTTTGTGGTGACGGTGTTGCCCACGGACAAGTTGACCATGGCCCTGGATCTCAACTGGCAGGATGAAAAAATCGTTCCGCTCTATGATGCAAGCTACAACAAGGTGAACTGGGAGGAGGACTCGGTCATGGTGGCCAATCTATCCGCCACCTACAAGGCGTGGAAGTATATGGATCTTTTTGCTAGAGTCGACAACCTGTTTGACAAGGACTATACCGAATCAGGCTACTGTATGCCGGGCCTGACCGTCTTCGGTGGCATAAGATTTCATTATTAACTGTCTGATTTTACGTGTTGATAAAAGATGCCGAGATCCGCTGGCGGTGCGGCCGGATAATTGGATCACAACCTATAAACCAAGGAGAATCAAAGTATGCGAGGAAAAGAGTTGTTGAGGAAATGGATGTTCATGGTCGTGGCCGTCCTTGTGGGGCTCTGCCTGCAGACCGCCAACACCCAGGCAGGCGAGCACGGCAAAAAGAAGGAGGCCAAGCCGGCCATTTTGCTGGTGACCTTTGGCACCAGCATCGATCGGGCCAAGGCGTCGTTTGACAACATCGACAAACAGGTCAAGGCAGCCTTTCCGGGTGTGGAGGTTCGCTGGGCTTATACCTCCAAGATCATTCGCCACAAACTGGCCAAGCAGGGCACCATGATCGATTCTCCGGAAGTGGCCCTGGCACGTCTCATGGACGATGGCTACACCAAGGTTGCAGTGCAGTCCCTGCACATGATTCCCGGTGCAGAATTCCACGAGATCAATGTCAATGCCCGCCTGTTTGCGCAGATGGCCGGCGGCTTTGACAGCCTCCAGGTCTCCATGCCGCTGTTGGTCGGCGACGAGGGGATGGAAGAGGCGTTGAAGATCGTCAAGGAGCAGGTTGTTCCCAAAGAGCGAAAAGCCGGGGAAGCGGTGGTGCTCATGGGCCACGGCACCCATCATCCCAGCGATGCCATTTACAGTGCCATGATGTACAAGGCACAGAAGATGGATCCGAATTTTTTTGTGGGCACGGTTGAAGGTCATCCCACCTTCGACGAGGTTCGCGACGCCCTGGTGGCAAAGAAGATCAAGAAGGTCTATCTCGTTCCCTTCATGACCGTTGCCGGTGATCACGCGATGAACGACATGGCCGGTGACGAACCGGATTCATGGAAGAGTCAGCTGGATGCGGTCGGCATCAAGTCCGTGCCGGTGATGAAGGGGTTGGGCGAGGTGGATGCCATCGACGCCATGTGGATTGCACACCTGAAGGATGCCATGGCGCATCTGCATTAAACCCTTTGGGGTGTCTCATTAGCCAATAAAAAAAGATTACCACCGAAACAGAGCTTGAAGAAATGAGATCTCTCCCGATGGCCGAGATGACCTCGGAGTGGTGCTACGCTCCCTGTAAAGAGCCTCTTCATCGATGTCATCCCCAACGAATGTGAGGGATCTCGTTTTTGTTCCCCTTGAGCTGAGGTTCAGTGGGAATCAGATAAAAAAAAGCCCCGAAATGCTCGGGGCTTTTTTTGTTTCGACTACCACCAAAGCTCAGCTTGAAAAGAGGAGATCTCTCCCGATGGTCGAGATGACCTCGGAGTGGTGCAATGCTCCCTGGAAAGAGCCGCCTCATCGATGTCATCCCGAAGGAATGTGAGGGATCCCGTCTTTGTTCCCCTTGAGCTGAAGTTCAGTGGGAATCAGTTATTTTATTGGCATACCTGTGGCAATAATCCGCTACCATCCGATAAGCATCGAGCTGTGGTTGGGGAAGAGTTTTTTTATCACGATTGCAACGAGGTAAGAGCCGAGGATGACCAGTCCGGTAATGATCGGCAGGAGCCAGAGTCCGCCTGTCCAGGGGAACCAGCTTTTTACCCAAAAGAGCGCCTTGACCATCCACCCGTGGATGAAAAAGATGGCAAAGCTGGAGGCGGCCAGACCGGAGAGAACGTTGCTTTCGATCTGTTCGTAACGATGGAGGAGCACCATGCACAGCAGGCAGAGAAGAAATTTTTGAACGATGTTGATATCAAAGGCATGAAGCATGAAGAGCGGCTTGTGATAGCTGCCTGCCCCCATGTAATACGTGCTCTGAATCATGGACAGTATCAAGACTCCCAGGGCAAGGAGCCAGGCCTTTTTGTCGAAATGTTCATAGATCCAGTCCCGATCGATGGAACAGAGTATGCCGAACAGGTAGACCGGGCTGAAAAAGAGGACCGACTGCAGCACCAGGATATTGTTCACCGGCCGTTGCGCCAGGGCGGAACAGATCAGTAGACCGATGGTCACCTTCACCTGGGTGGGTTTGCTCAGCTTGATGAAGCCGATAAAGACCGGGGAAAGAAGGAACATGATCATGATGAAGGGAATATACCAGTAGGCGAGAAAATGACCGCCGGTCATCAGGCTCAAGCCAATCGGCTGCAACCATTGATCGAAAAAGGACAGGCTCGGGCCGACAAACTTGTCCGGAAGGGTGGCATGGGTGGCAAAGGTGAAGGTAAGCGCCAGCGCCGACCAGAGGAGGTAGGGCACAAAGACCTTTTGCAGTTTTTTCGATATGAACCGGCTGTACTTGAAGCGGGGGTAAAAGACCTGGTGAAAGAGAAATCCGGAAATGAACACAAAAAGCGCGGTCCCGCCGGTGATGATGTTGGCCAGGACCCGTTCCGGGTAGGAGTTGAAGTTCCAGCCGCTGAGACCGTAGCAATGACCGATAACAATGAGGACAATGGCGATGCCACGGTAATATTCAAATGATTTGAGAAACATGGTCTTTTCTGGGTACTCGGTGAAATCTCTCGATCTCGTCAATATAAATGAGTGGAAGCCCGTTGCTGGTCGCCTGTGGCCGCGTACAGGGGGGCTGGCATAGAAACGGGGTATGGTTATTGTGTCCGGCAAATGGTGGAGGGCGGGTGAATTGAACGGGTAAGGGGGGCAGGTCGTAAACGGTTCGGTGATACACGGGGAAGGACGATCAATGGTGCGGCGTGCACCGGGAAAATATGCCGGAGTTGATGAGAATATACCTTGTTCCGTTGGATTTTGCCTCTGTCAAATTGCGCAAGCGATTTTCTCGATAATTTTTCTGCTGCCCCTGCTTTGGGGCGGGGAGACTGCCGGTTGAAAGCTGAGCAAGAGTGACAGCGTCCCGCTCAATGGGCTGAAAAGATTGCGAAGACCAAGTGGAGCCGGTACTGTTGAGCTCCGGTTACAAGAAATAAGGAGAACAGCCTATGTTTACCCTTGCTGATGTGCGCAACATAGCGGTGCAGATTGAAAAAAACGGCGAGGAAACCTATCGCAAGGTTGCTGCCCAGGTAAAGAGTTTGGAACTGCAGCAGATCTTTCAGTGGATGGCCGATGAGGAAAAACGCCATGGCGAGGTTTTTGCGGCGATCATCGATGATCGAACCCTTTCCAAAGAGCAGGCCGAGCTCGAGGCCATGGGGCGCTCTCTCCTGGAAGATATCGTTCGCAGCCAGACCTTTTCCCTTGATGAAAAGCAGCTGGTGCAGACCACCAACCTGGATGATCTGCTGGCCCAGTCCATTGAATTCGAGCAGGACACCATCGATTTTTACCAATTTCTCGCCGGGTTTCTTGATGAGCCCGAAGCGATCAGCCAACTCAACCGTATTGTCGAACAGGAGCAGGCCCATGTGAAGCATCTGCAGGAGATACGAAGCAATGCCACGTCATTGGCCGACTTTGCGATCGAACTCTAGCCGGGTGAAGTCACGGTATGGTTAAATGCATCGTACACGTCTTTGCCACCCCCTAGAGGCACAACAAAGGGGCCAGCCAGGGAAATAGACCTTGGCCGGCCCCTTTGTTGTAGCGGAAGTATGCAACATTGTTCTCATGCCCTGTTGGCGCAGATATCCGCAACCAAGGAAAAGAAAATCAACGTCTCGAGCAACTGAACCTTTTTAAATAGGCGACCACCGAATGGTGGTCAGTTGATCTGTTAAATGTACCGCTTTGAGCGGTTCACAGGTTTTCAAGCCACCGGCTTTGTCGGTGGTTCTGACTCAGCCAGAGACAAGACCTCGGTCTTGTATGCCTCGGAATAGCGGTTTCTTGACTTGGTTTCTTTTGTCTTGGTTGTCATCGGTCACCTCTGTCGAGGAGTATGTTCGCTTAACGAGGTGTCCGTCGATAATGAGCAGGTTCATAATCACGGGTGTATATATGAATGCCGAATTTTTTACAGGTATCCGTCAAACATATTGTAGAACGATTTTGATAGAAATTATCTCATTTTTCCTTGTGTTATCGGTGGTGACAGTTGCTGCTCAGGCGCAATCAGCCGAAAATCCTGAAAATAAAAAGCTTGGATCTGTACTGTCGTTTGAAAACATTGCCTCACAGCCCCATACCTATTTTTCTTCCCAAACTGTTACAACCAGCGAGGGAACACAACTCGAAAAGTATCTCATTAATGGCCCTCCGGTCCCGCCTCCCGGTTACGACCTTGAGCGTGCTGCGGTTTTACAGCCCGCGTCTAATTCGGCCGCAGGCATTGTCACACTGACAACTCCCGCGTTTAACTGGGTTTTTGGATGCTCATCTGTGTCCGGTGCGATGATCGCGGGTTACTACGATCGGAACGGATATCCTGATATATATACCGGACCCACTAATGCGGGAGTCATGCCTTTGGATAACAGTTCCTGGCCGACATGGTCGGACGGATACAATACCTATCCTAATCTCCCCTTGGCGGCATCCCATAAAGGCGTTGACGGCAGGAGTGTGAGAGGATCGATCGATGATTATTGGGTTCAGTATGATAGTTCCGCCGATGATCCATATTTGACAGGTGGCTGGTCGCAGCACACATGGGGCGATGCGATTGGTGATTATATGAAGACCAGTCAGTCCCCCTACAACAATCTCGACGGATCGACAATTTTCTATAATTGGACATCATCTGTGGATCCGCTAACCTGTGCCCAAATGGCTTCGTACGGAATCGATGGCCTGGACGGGACCTATGGACGGAAACTTTTTTACGAAGCCAGAGGGTATACCGTCATGGATTGTTATAATCAGAAAACAGATAACAACAGTGGCGGATTTACATTTGCCAACTTTAAGGCGGAGATAGATGCGGGAAGGCCTGTAATGCTCAACCTAGAAGGCCACACCGTCGTTGGGGTGGGGTATGACGATTCCAGCAGTCTGGTTTATATCCATGATACCTGGGATTACAGCACACATACCATGACCTGGGGCGGGTCTTATTCGGGCATGCAACTTCTTTCAGTCAGCGTCGTCAACCTTGCCCCTCCCTCCTGCGTCGAGCCGACCGTAACAACAGCGAACATATACGGTATTGGCGTCACCTCCGCCTTCAGCGGCGGTGACGTGACATATTCGGGGTGTACTTCTTCTGTTACAGTCACGGATCGCGGTGTATGTTGGAGTACTTCGTCCGATCCGACCACAAGCGACATTTGCACCCACGACGGATCCGGAACCGGAAGCTTTACAAGTAAAATTACCGGACTGACTGAAAACACACCTTATCATGTCCGGGCATTTGCAACGAACAGTTATGGCACTGGTTACGGTGCGGACCTGACATTTACCACCCTGGGGTCATGTGACGGTTACAATATCACTTTCCCCACCTATAACTTTGAAGACATTTCCAGTACAGGGACACAATTAGCCCTAAGTGATGATTCATATGCATATTTCTCTATACCCTTCACTTTCTCGTTTTATGGTAACGCTTACACGGCAATCAGCGTCGGCTCCAATGGTACGGTTTATTTTGAAGATTCGTATTTAGGGTTCGGGAACACCGATATTCCCGCCATAAACAGTGACGGTGTGTTGAAATATATTGCACTGTTTTGGGACGATCTCAATCCATCTGCAGATGGCATCGTTGTTTGGGAAGTGTTGGGCACCGCACCTTCACGCAGACTTGTTGTTCAATGGACCAACGTCCCGCATTTTGGATCTGCTTCGCCGACGAACGGAGGCACCTTCCAGGTTGTCTTGTACGAGGGAAGTAATAATATCCGTTTGAATTACGCCGATGTGGATTTTGGAGATGCCTCTTTTGACTACGGTATTTCCGCCACAGTAGGCATCCAGCGGGATAGCGATTGTGGAGTGAAATTTTCTTACAACTCAAAGGTATTAAAGAATGATCTCTCTATACTTTTTAGTGCTGGCAAAAATATTGATTGGTTTGTACCAATTAAGTGTTTGTTGCTCGAAGAGTAGTTACGTTTCGTCAATATAATTTCCCTTGGGTAAACCCCCGGCTTTGCCGGGGGACTCACAAAGTTTGACGGATCCAGCAAAATAAAGAAGCCTCCAATCTCGTGGACCGGTCAAAGTCACGGAAAAGGAGGCTTCATGAACGACATACAATGTTTAAGCCACACGAAATGGGATTGCAAGTTCCACGTGGTGTAGAATACCGAAATGCCGAAGAAAAATGCTTTATGACCAGCTTGCATCGCGCGCAATTACCTTGGGGAAAAGAGGAACTACAATAGGATGCAGTTTGGGAGGGCACGATGCTGTTTTGTGCGACCAATATGCGACCAGCGAGAACTCCCGCTGGTCGTTAACAGTGCTTTAACTCACTGGAATTACTTGGAGCCGATAACCAGACTTGAACTGGTGACCTACTGATTACGAATGAGTTTTTTTAGCTTCCTGCCTCTTCTCTATATATCCTAACTACTTGCATTTACATCCTGTTGTTGTTATCACATTCCCGTTGATTACCGTCAAGCTGTGACCTGGGTGTGACCTGAAATATGACAACAACAGACATCAAAGCAATGAAACCTGGTGACCAGGTTTACGATGATCAGGTTAAAGGGCTCATCTGTCGTGCCAACCAATCTGGTATTTCGTTTCTTCTCGTTTATCGCAGCAATGGCCGCCAGAGGAAGCCAAAGATAGGCAATTGGCCAACTATTACTTTAGATCAGGCCAGGCGGATCGCAAAGGAAATGCTTCTTCAGCTAGCATCCGGGAAAGATCCCATGGAGGAACGCAATCAAAGCCGGTCTATGTTAACTGTTGATCAAGTCTGGCCTAGATATCTTTCCGAACACGCGACCACGAAAAAGACAGGGAGGGAAGATGAAAGAATATACAGCCATCATATTCCAGCCTGGTTTAAACGTCTACCCGTTCCTGAAGTTGGGTATTCCGAGGTGATTCGAGTTCGGGATTCAATGAAATCCGTTCCATATCAATCTAATAGAGCAGTTGCTTTGATTTCCAAATTTCTGGAATTGTCAGAAACATGGGGCATAAGACCATTGGGTTCCAATCCTTGCCGGAAAGTTTCTCGATTCCGCGAGGTTCCACGGCGTAGATATATGACCCGTGAAGAACTTGCGAATATAGCTGAAGCGCTACGGAAACGAGAAAAACAAGAACCATATTCTGTCGCTTTTATCCGTTTGTTAATGTTAACCGGCGCACGTTGTGGAGAATTGGCAAATGCAAGATGGAAGGATCTGGATGGAAATCGTATTATCTTGTTTTCGCATAAAACCGATCAAGATGGTCATCCCCGAGTCATACAGCTGCCGACATCGGCGGTAGAAATAATTGCTGCTTTACCTGAACGGTTACCGGATGATACGATTTTGTCTATTAAATCACCAAAAAGATTATGGGATTCTGTAAGAAAAGAGGCTGGTTGTCCCGATTTACGCCTGCACGACTTGCGTCATTCTTTTGCTTCTATAGCTGTAGGTTCTGGATTTACCCTTCACCAAATTGGGGAACTTCTTGGACACCGTGATGCAAGTACAACAAAAAGATATGCTCATTTAATGAATGATGCGGCGGCGCTGGTTGCCGAAACTGTTGCTGATTCAATAGTGAATCATTTTAACGGAAAAGGGGAAGGGGAGGGGAGCTAACCTCCTGTCGCCATTGTCAGAGACCATCTAAGGAAAATAAGGTAATATATTCCAGTACATTTTATTTTTTCACTTTATTTGACCTCTTTTATTTGAAATAGATAACGACAACATATGCGGCTTGACCGCAGAATGTTATTGTTGGAATTTAGTATCATGTTCCCGGGACTCTATCGTCAGAATACCCGGCGGTCATGGTTTCCATCAAACTTCGTCAGGCATGTTATTTAATATTGCATACATCTTTTTTGAATTCCGAGAATGAAACTTTCGTGCCGGTTTTACACTCTCGGAGGCAGGCATCCGCAAGAGCGGAACCTATAAAACCAGGATGATTAGAAAGAGTTGTTATTCCTGTCATGACTACAATGCTATAACCGCTATAGTCATGTGCATATTTTTCACAATCTGTTTTATATCCTCTGGTATCATCAATGCACTCGCGTGCTGAGTATTCGTGCAACCATTTGCAGTCTTCTTCGGACATAGATAGCGGTGGTAATGCTTGGCTATATTCAACAATAACTTTATTACCTATAAGTTTCGCTTGTTTCTTGCGTTTGGTCTCAAAAGGTAATTCCACCAATATTTCATCAGCTTTGCAAGTGATCTTTGCTGCATCATAGGAATCAAATCCTTTAGCAGTTACAACTTGAGGTTTTTCTCCAGCTTTTAGAAGTAAAAAATATAACTTACTGGCGGGTGTAGCTGAACCTCCTGGATTTACGCCGAATAAAATTACAATGCCTCTTGCGGTATCCACGTGGTCATAAATACCAACATATTGAGCATGGCTGTCAAAGACAACAAAGCCATCCACACTGATCGCCCCACGTGGGCTCCCTGGAGATTCAATGATATTTACTTCTCCAAATCGAGTATTTAGCTTGTCGTTCGCCAGCGATAATGACGTAGCTCCGCAATTCAAAAAGAATGAAATAAATAACAGTAACAATATGTTGCCAAGATAGCGAGGTAGTGATCTCATAATATCCTGAATGTTTTTATATCTCGACATAGCACGGACCGTTTCCAGCAAGTTATTATCTAGTTTCTAGTTATCATTCACAGCTTTTCCAATAAACCGGAACCGGGAGTTGAACCCGCCGCCTCCCTTGCTGCTCAAAGCCTCGTAGGCTTACCGGGGTACATGCGGGATACGGTCAAGGTTCAGGAGATATGTGAACTCAGGTCGGAAAATTAGATGCCCCCATTTCTTTTAATTGGGCTCCGTCCCCGTTTTGCAAGCGTGAAACTAGCTGAAGTACGTATATAAGGAATGTTAACTCAGCAAAAAACCTGGTCTGACCCCATTTTATTAACGCCCTGTTTTCGGCGCTACCATCCTGGTAGCGCTTCCAACACATTCCAGAGCAATATGTATTTCCTTTTCGAGGCCGGGATTGTCCAACCCCGGATAAGATTGTGGTTCGCTCGTGCCTCACTCACACAATCTATCTTTGTTCGTTCGGCGTATGATATACCTTTAATATTGCACACCACCGACATCAGCTCTAATTAGTTCAGCTGGTGTGTTGACTATTGAATAATTGTTATCAGGGCGACAAACAAACATGCACCCTGTACAAGTTACTGGATTTGCATTCGTTCTATGGATTTTAACAGGTCCTATTCCTTTTACTAGCCAAATAGTAGTTTTATAGGAACATGGATCTAATTGTTCAACTACATCATTGGTTACAATCTCATATTTAAGAGCATCGTAGGTTCCACTGGGAACAACAATTTGTTCAAGGCCAACTAGAGTTGTTGTGAAAGTTAAATTTCCACCGAAATATGAATGAGTAGTAGTCTGCCCAGTAGTCATTGCTGGGTCGATAAGAACCATGTTTACACCAAAATCAGAAAAATCATTTTCTGGCATTTCGTATTGACACCCAATAGCTAGACCTAATTCTTTATTTTGCATAATTGGTTCATACTCGTAACCATTTGTACCATATCTAATTCCAGTTAAACCTGTAGAGCAAGATTGTTTTGAATTTAAAGATAACCTACTTCCAGTCGTGAACTCCCACCTATTTCCATATTCAAGAGGGAAGTAGTTACATGTCCTGTAAATATTGTTGGCAGTATCATCATCTTGACATGTAGTCATATTTTTAGAAGTGGTATTTATTGGAATAACTACAATTTGATCCGCCGCTGTTCCTAACGAATAAAACAAAAAAAATGTTACCAAAGCGAACCCTACGGCCATCAGACCACTTTTCCATGGTTGCATATTTCCTCCTTAATGTTTTAATGAGGCAAAAAGCCTCTTGATCTTGCCCGCCATAAACGGACACTGCTTTAAGCTACTTTCAGGGCCTCAAACGCAAGCGGGCTGATGTAGCCATTTGCGCTGTGTCGACGGATTCGATTGTAGTCGACTTCAATATATACAGGAGATATCGTAACTCCTACAGTGAAATAAACTTGTTCCGATTACTCTTTACTCAGATTGCCGCTCTTGCTTTTTCATAACATTTTTCTTTTTCATCTTGGCTAACCGCCACACTCATCATTCCGGCAATGCAAATAATACCGACTATGTCGATAACCAACCTTGAATAAGCGAAGCGTGCACCTAGGGCTGAACTCTCAAACAGAATCATGGGAATTTTCGTGGTCGACCAAGCTCCAAGAAAAACCATGATGTTTATGAAACAGCGCATCATTTTTTAACGCCTGATCAGGCGAATGCATTCTTACGTCCTGCGCCCAGCGCTACCATCCTGGTAGCGCTTCCAGCACATTCCAGAACAATATTTATTTCCTTTGTGAGGCCGGGTTTGTCCAACCCCGGATAAGATTGTGGTTTGTTCGTGCCTCACTCACTCACACAATCTATCCTTGTTCGTTAGGGATATTTTTATTCACCATGTTTTCTAGCATTTCTTAAACTCAAACTACTAAATTAGCCTTGCCCTGAATTTTTATTGTAGTCTTTTAATGCAGATGAGTACGGATACTTTCTAAGCAATTCTTCGTACGGTATAAGTTTCTTGCTGTATTTAAAAAACTTTTGAACTTCCTCGTCCCATTCTTTTTGAATATATTCACTCTTAAATTCATGTACAAACCTAAAACCAGGGTAAATATAGTCATACATCATTGGGTCACCAAGCTTCATAATTTCCTCAAGAATCTCGTTTAATGCTGAAAAATCACCTTTGGGCATATTAACATTCGAAGTCGCTATCTTTAGATTTTTAAATGCATCAAATAGAGCCTCACTTGTAATACGTATACAATTTGAGGCTTTTTCTATATCCCCCTCATCATATTTTTCATCTGCAAATTTTATAAACTTCCAAGCCGTTTTTATATCGTTGCGGACTTCCGACATAAGCCTATTAAACATTGGCCTTTTCACAGCATTAACCATATTGTCAATAAACTCAAACATTAAAACCTCATTAAAGAAAGAGTAGGCCCACTACAGCGGCAAAAGCAATGCATATGAGGAGTGTGATAAATAATGAAACTCCCTCGCTCATTCCGTTTCCGAAGTTGGGGAAAATCTTGTCGAATAGAAATAAAAATGCAAAAAAGCTTATACCTATTAAAATATCCATTTCAAAATAACTCCTGCCAATATTGCACCCAAGGTGCCTGTAATAAGTACCCAAGTACGAATATAGCTTTGTTCGGTTTTCGATTTTTTTCTTTCTGAAATTTGCTCTAAATCCTGAATTCTGTTTCTCATTGCGAGACGGAACCCCTGATTTTCATCTCTTGCTCCTATTTCTTCATCAGCTTTGCGTATTTCTTCGAGTGAAAAGCTTTCAACAAAAGAATCCGCCCCCTTCACATACTTTTGGAATTCATTTATGACAATCCATGTTTCTTTTGTTAATTGTCCCATGTTGTTTCTTTATTATTTATGAGGTAACAACAAGTCTATATTTCTTTCGAACTTCATTTTCAGCCCAAGATAAAATGGTTCTTGCATCATCTCCGCCAACTACTGTAAGTCCAAGTGGGCTTGATGAGTTATTTGGGTTTAATTCAACCCCCATGTCTTTTTTGTATAATTCATGTTCTTTCATTTTTTCATTAACGAGCTTGGTATATTGAGCTTCATCAACCTTTGGCTTGGTCATTTATTATCTCCTTGATGCATGAACCCTAACTAAAACATCTGCTGCTTGACAGTAGAATGTAATTGTTAAAATTAATTATCGTTATAAATATATATTACTATTTTTTTTATATTTTTACTGCTCAATACCATTCAATTTTCCCTTCCGTATATTTTTCATTCTCGGGAAAACCTATATTTGAAAATGCTTTATGTCCATTTTCATCTATCCAGCTGTACATAACTTGCTTTTCATTTTTTTTATGAGTCTTGATTGAATTTTGATGGTCCGGACGTGGAATATATTTTGAATAATATGACAGATTTGGTGTTTGAAAATTTTGTATCGATGTTGGCTTTTTGGCTGTAGCTTGTTGGCCCTTTAGGAGAATAAAATATTCTTTTGCCGCATATTCAAAAATCTTTGGAAGTATAAATGCAAAAATGATTAATACAATGGGTAACAGTACCAATTTTAAGATACTGTAATTTATTGAATATTTTCTAAAATTTCTCCAAAAATTAAAATTACTTCTTCGCGCTTGACCATGTCTTTTCCCTTTCTCTGCAGGCGATATTTTTTGCTCGTCTTCTTTTTCTAGATTAATTGCTGGCCCTTCTTTACTTTCAAAATCTTCAAGCTCGAATTCCATTTTTATAAACTCATTCGATTGTCTGGATGAATTGTTCTTGGTATTGGGAAACTTTAAAAGTTTGTTTACATATCGGAAAATTTTGACATCCCCAAAAACGTTCATCGCCATTTTTCTTTGAATTTCTTAAGCTCATTTTTTTATTACAGCTCGGGCATGTTGGATAAACAAAATTGTTCATTTCGAGGAATTTTTTGAGATAATCTTGCACGGGTTTAGGTGCTTTCGTGATCAACTGGATAATTTTGGCACCATCGAAAATATTGATTTTGTTCTGCTCGGCAAATTCAAGTGCGTCGTTAGTGTACTCACCTGTCACGAAATAGAACCCTTTTTCAACTCCGTTTGCGGCCATGGCTCCATAGAATTCTCGGACATGTTTTACGCCGACTTTCATTGTTGCCCACGCTTTGCACTGTGCAATTGCCGCTGGGTTCTCAAAATCGCCGTCTTTGTACGCGAAAATGTCTATCCCTTGATCCTTTCCTATTGGTGTTCTGAATGCCTGAAATTTTGCAGCTCTCATTAATTCAACACAAAATGCTTCAAACGTTTTCCATTCGATTGCCTTCAAGAGATCAATATTCCAATTTCCTGTAATCTTTATGTGTTCCATAGGGTTAACCGATTGTATTGTAATGAGAATATTTTACGCTACTTTACGACTCGAAGTATAGTTTTCTCTCGTTTCTGCTTCTTCCTTTTCTTCCTTCCATTTTTTGAATCCATCGAAAGTTTCTTCGAATTCAACTTCGAACCATGCTTCTTTTTTGGGATTCTTTCTTACTTCTTCGCTGAGCCATTCTTCGGCCTGGTCAAATATTTTAAATTTTCTTTTCTCGTTATCACTTCGCAATTCAATTTTCTTTTTTCCTGTTAACAACCAACCCAAATAATCACTGTAGTTAACAAAAAGCCCTGCTATCATTTCTGCCGACGGCCCTCTTTTCCCAGTGATTACCATCGAAAGGTATCCAGCTGTTATTCCAATCTTATTTGCGAATTCACCTTGAGTGAGATGGAGTCTTTTTTCAATTAACTCTCTTAATCTCACTCGGAATTCATCATCTATCGTTAATTTTTTCATTGACGCTACATCTATTGTTATTTATAAAGTAACTATAGTTAATTACTGATTATACCACACAGCTACCAAGACACGAAAAACCCAAGAGGCCCACCATGCCCGAAACCAAATCATGCCTCCAAATAAGCCAGAATCCCACTCCAGGCGCTTCCGTTGAATTCTGCCCCAAATGCCTTAACCTGCTCTCTTTCTCCGGTATGCAGCAAACCGACCGTGGTTTTCAGCTCGTGTACGATTGCCCCGAATGTGAAAGTTCTTTCACCTATGCCCCCGTCACCCAAATGCAGCTTTTTGAAGTGCTCCGAGACATCACCGAGCCTCAAACCTTCTGCGGCATCAACCCGTTAATCGACCATATTTCTGAAAACAGCAACGTGTCAAGGTCTCACCTTATCCACGAGCTGCAGCTTTTAAGACGTGCCTTGGATCGTCTCCGCCATGAGCGCCAATACTTTGATGAATCCGATATCGATTCCTTTCTCGATACACTTCAAGGGTGATTCAAAATGAACCTTTCCGATTCCTTAACACTCTTCGGCCTCTTCATCGTCTTCCTTGGCCTGGGCCTGCTCATCTACGCCAGCCTATTCGGGCTGTACCTGCGTTTACAACTGCAATTCTTTCCCAGGCTCAACAAGCAGTTTGAACAAATGCTTAAGCACATGGATGAAAAGACGGAATGAAAAACCCAACCCGCCCCAACACCTCAGAGATCACCTGTTCCCAATGCGGCAGGCCCCTTGAAGTGTCCACTGTGGAAACACAAGACGGCCACTATCAAGACTATCTCCAGTGCTGGCACTGCTTCACCAGCACACCGGGGCGGAAAGTCATGCGCGTTCCACTGCATTCTTACAAGCAGCCGGAAATCACTGCACCGGCAAATTTATAGATAAACAGGAGAGAAAACGGTCATGCAAACAACGAACATCTCCCATGCCTTCCACTCTGTAACCCATTGCCCCAAGTGCACAGGGGTTCTTGAACAGCCAACCTTTGAAAAAATGGACGGATCTGATGAAAGAACCCTCGTTTACAAGTGTCGTAAATGCGCCATGTCCTTTGCTTTGCTTCCGGTGACTGAATACCGCCTGTTTGAGACTAATGAAGTTTCAAGGGCCTGGAAAGTCGCATCAGCAAATTAATCCCCTCAACCATTTCAGGTGTCGCCATGATCACTGGTTTCTCAGGTACCCCAGGCAAAGGCAAATCCTCCGAAGCAGTCCTTAAGCTCGTTGAGAAGATTATGAAGGACCGCTCTTCTTTAACCACTACCTCAACTGAAGATATAGACCACCAACCACCCAAAAATCCAATCAAAAACCAGGAGTAACCATCATGCCCAACGAGAAAGACACCATCAGCGCAGGAAACAACAGTCCCTTTTTCCCGATCTCTGGCCGCATCGAGTCTTCCGACCAGGTCGCCGTCAGCCGGGACAACCTCCCTATCTTCAATACCCTGATCAAAGGTAAAGCCCCCGACGAGTACACCAACCCGCCACAATGGGCCGTTACCTCAAATATCCGTTTCGGTAAACAGGGCGACATCGTCAACAACATCAAAACCGAGGTCCGTTGCCGGTCCTATCTGGTGGAACAGGTGGACGAACGAACCGGCGTTGTTTCCAAGATCCGGAGATTCACCCACGATCTCTGGCTGATGCAATGACGTGTCCTCACCAAGCGGATCTTGGGATATCCCCGGACCTTGGCAGGGCTGCCCGGCTTCCGGCGTCTGCCGGTGCCGGGCTGAACTGGCAAGGAGCGTGGTTTCCTGGATTTGCCCACGAAGCCGGGGGCCTCCGACAGCTCCCTTTGTAGAGATGAACCTTAACTGACAACCTCATACGGAGAACGTGCCATGAAAAAACGTCTTCTTATCGTCCTGGCCCCGCTGGTTGTCCCTAGCCTGGCCTTTGCGGAATGGACCCCAATGGTTGATTCCACAATGTTTGACGGCATCAAGGCCGACATGCTCACCATGGTCGGCGGTATCGTCACCCTTTTCTTCATTATCCTTGGCTTAGCTATGCTGATGCGCGCCGGCGGTCGCTAGGCATATCAACCCCATACAAACCCCTTTTCTTTAGGAGAACAAACCATGAACTTCCTCAAAACCATCGCAACCAAAACCAAGAACTTCTTCCAGAAGGCAAAGGCTGTCGTCGTCCCTGCTGCCCTGGCCATCTGCGGCATCGGCGCTTCTGTCGCCCTCGGCCCCCAGGCCTCCCACGCTGGTGTGGCTGAACTGTTCGCTGCTGCCGATATCTCCGGCCTGGCAACCCTGATCGAGGCTTTGCTGACCACCTTCGTGGGCATCATGCTGCTGTTCATCGGCTACAAGTACCTCAAGCGTGCTGGCAACCGCGGCTAATCGCCAACGGGGAGGGGCAACCCTCCCCTTTACCCTGGATAGATTATGAACCCGAACCAATACCTCTTTGATGCAATCAGCCAAATGACCGGCGGCATCATCACCGATATCAAGTCCCTTTTTCTCGGGGGAATAGTCCTCGCTTTCATTCTCGTGGGGTTGGATCACCTCAAGGATGCCTTCAACCATATGCTCGATGCACGGGCACATGACAGGTTCCTGGAGAACGCCGAAGACATGCGAATGGAACGCGACCAGCACAGGCGCGGTTCCTCCGAATGGGAAGAAGCAAACTACATGTACCGCCACTTCATCGGCAAGGCGGCAAAATCGCGTTTAAGGAGTTGGGGCGAATGACACTCAATTTGACCGCATACGGAATGGGCCTTGGACTGGTGATGGTCGGTTGGATAGCAGGAATGGCCGTCAGCTATGCCTTTGCAACCATCCGCGCAATAGGGCACCTGGCATGACTGGCGCAGAACTGACCGACATTCTCAATCAGATCGTTTCCCAGCTGGGCGACATCATGAGCTTCGGGCTCGGGGGACTGACCGGCATTGCCTTTGTGATCGCTGCTTCCATGAGGTGGTAACCATGATTCAACTGCCTGAAGGCTTTGACGCTGCCCAACTGTTTGCTGAGTTTTTCAGCCTGGCCTCTCCGTTCATCGGCATTGCCGCGCTGATTGCCAGCTTCTACTTGATCAACCGCATACTTAAGAAAGCGCCATGAAAACCATTCCCTCATTTTTCAAACTGCGCCTGACCTTCTTGGTGATCGGCTGCTTTGCGGTCTGCTTCATCGTCGGCCTGGCAAAGAGGCTGCTCTTATGAAACGGATACTTTCTGTTGCGATCGCTGCCGGGTTCCTCTTCTTCGGCGTCGGCCTCTACCTGGCCCATGGTGAAGAAGTACCCAGCTTGCCCAACGGGCCGAACGCATCCTACAGCGTTAATCCGGGTCAAGGCTTCCCCAAAGAGTACGTGGTTCCCCGGACCTCTTCCACCTCTGCACTGCTTCGTAAAAGGGAGCTCAAATCCTGCAGGGAATACCTCTCCATCTGCGAGCGTTCCTGCGAGTACCGGGGCTCCATGTTCAAGTTCCAATGCATAGGTCAGGAGTTCCAGCCGTACCAGGACCATTTCCGTTGCCAGTGCGCTGATGATTTATCAAATTTAACCAGCGTGCAGGCCATAACTACCACTAAAAAGAGATAAAAATGAATATTTCTCGGTTAATTTTTATTTTTATCCTCTGGTTTATCCTGTCTCCTTTATCGGTTAATGCCACTGGAACCATTGGTACTTCCGGGACCTGTTATTTCGTTGTCGTTTACTATGGTCCAACTTCATCTCTCGCCTATGGGTATTATGCCGGTGGTACATCCACTACCCTCGGATTGACCAATATTGCTCGAACTGGCGGTTCACAATATTCATATAGTGCCAGTGGTACTTGGTATTATGTCAACGCTCGCATTTATTATTGGACCGGTACTTATTGGCAAATCGCTGAAACTCTCTGGTCAGGTCAGTATGTAAACGCCACTATCAAGGCCAACCTTGATGCAATTGCCGATGGAACTGCTTACCCCTCCTCCGGTCCCCCTGATGATTTTTGTCAAACCAATCCCTGTTTGGAAAAAGCTGGTACTTCTGCGGGATATGCCATTTCAACCTATTCCGAGGACCAATCACCGAATTTATCCGCTCAATGTTTCGATGGTTGTCAGGTCACTGCCGAAATCGGTAGCGAGTTAGGACCATGTCTTGATGGCTCTTGTGTTTCCTCGGTCAAATACACCTATTCAGGTGAATCCTGTACTTCAGAAGAGACCATTGCCGATTTAGAGGAGGCCCCACCAGGCGTATGTTATTCGCAGTGGATCTCTCTGGTCAATAAATGCGGAAGCGCTTCGAATATTGGGTCTTTTGATTATTCTTCCTGTTCTGGCGAATGCTCGAAAACTGATTGTTCTTCCCAGTGGTCTGCTCTTTCCGAGCGCTGTGGCGGTGAACAATATATCGTCAACTGGGACGGTTCCAAATGTTCAGGAACCTGCAAAACCGACGATACCCCAAATGTTTCAGAAGGCGATGCCGTCCCTACCACTGTCAAAACTTCCACGACTACCAATGATGATGGCACATCATCTAACACTACGATCACGACCTACAATATAGACGGTACTGAATATACCACCACAACGACCACCAATTATGATTCGGATGGGAATGCCACGGGGACAACTACGACTCAAAGTCAAGGTAGTTCTGACGACGAAACCTTCTCCACAATAACGCCAAACGGTTTCACTGAATCCTATTCCCCCTCTGATACTGAATTCGATATTCCCGACCGCTTCACCGATTTTCTGACGAATGTAAAATCCTCGGGCCTATTCTCCTTTTCCTCCGATTTTTTCAATTCTCTCCCCAGCGGTGGTTCCTCCGTTTTCGTGATCGAAGGCGGCGATACCTTTGGCGGCAGTCACAGCATAGATCTGAGCGAAACAATGACCGGCGGTCTTGCGGTGGCAAAGGCCGTGCTGCTTGCCCTGTTTGGTTTCCTCTCCATCCGCGCCATTATCATGAAGAGGTGAAATAATGTCCGGCTTTGGTGTCATCATAGATTGGCTTGAAACTTTTTGGAGCTGGATAGAAACCGGCTTCACCTGGATTCTTAACGGCTTACTGGTCCTGATCCAGTTTGTCTTCTTCACCATCTTCGATGGCCTGTTGACGGTGATTGAAACAGCCCTGGCGGCTATCGATCTCTCGTCCGTGATCTTCAACTATGCCGCCGCCTGGTCCAGCATGCCAACTCAATTGGTCTGGCTGATCAACGCCGTTGGTCTGCCGCAATGCTTCACCATCCTTGGCGCTGCCTACCTGATCCGCCTGACCTTGAACCTCATCCCTTCAATCTTCACCAGGGTCTAATCATGATTATCGGATTCACCGGGACCCCCGGCTCGGGCAAAACCTACGAGGCAGTCAAAAAGATCCTCGATAACATCCGCATGAACCGTGTGGTCTATACCAATATTGACGGCATCTTTGATCCGGAATGCGTGGAGATGATCAAGACCTATTGCAACCTCTCCGACCTGGCGTTCACTCGGTTGCTTCGTCCCATTGAATCGGACCAGATCGAAAAATTCTGGATGCACGTTGAACCAGGCGCCTTGGTCATCCTCGACGAGATCCACAAATGGTTCTCCAACCGTGACTGGCAGGCTGAGAAAAACAAGCAGTTCGGCTATTGGGCCTCGACGCATCGCCACCATGGGTATGATGTAGTGTTGATCACCCAGAACATTGAACGGGTCGACGCTGCCGTTCGCAGTCTCCTTGAATGGAACTATGTCTACCGCAAGGTGAACTTCCTCGGCGGTGCGGTCAAGCGCTCCTACCTCTGTTATGCCTACGGCGGAGACGACACCAACGGCAAGCCGCTTGCCACCTCAAAACGGACCTACAATCCGGCCATCTTCCGTTGCTACAAGTCCTACGTCTCCAAGGACATCAAAGAATTGTCCATCATGCGCCATGTGAACGTGTTCCGGCATCCGGTCTTTGCCCTGATCCCGATCATGCTCTTTGTGTCGCTCTACATGGTGTTCTACAAATCCAGCCTCGGCACCGGTGACCTGTTCGGCACCAACAAGGTGATGGCCACTATCGAGAAGAAGAACAAGCAGGCGCTTCACCATCCCCCGGCCTCTTCCCCCCCTACAGCAACCGGCACCATTACCCCCGTGGTCCGTAATGGCCAACTCGTGTTCACCAACCGTCAAGGATCATGACCATGAAAGCCTTCTCCGTCTTCCTGTTCTTCGCGTCCTTCCTCCTGGTCGCTTCCATCCTCTTTGGGATCTCCGCCTGTACGCCCCACCAGGAAAAGAAACCCGTATCAGTTCATCAGTCAGCCAAGGCAGAACCGGCTCCACTCCCCCCGGTCCCGGCAAACCTGCCAATCTCGGTGGACTTCAACAACGTGCCGCTCTCCGAGGTGGCGCAGTTCATCACCACCCAGACCGGCAAGGGATTTGTTCTCTCCGGCAACGAAGCAAAGCCCATTACCTGGGTGGAATCCAATCTGAGCAAGGATACCCTATTCGATTCCTTCAAGGCGACCATCACCGCCTCGGGCCTGCTGCTCAAATCCACCAACGATCAGCAATCCCTGTTCACCATCGAGCAGCCCGAGGAACCGAAGACACCGGTTCTGCTCAACTCTGCCCGTTCCAGCCGGGGTGTGTTTCTTCTTCTGGGAGCGACCATCTACCCGCTGGAGAAGTTCCCTTACCCGGTCCGTTACGATTCCGGCCACTGGTATGCACTCGTGCCGAAGTCCACAGCTGACCGGCTCGCTACCGATAAACCGGCAGAGAAAACCCCGATGTAAGATCACGGCCGCGACGCGGCGGCCGGAATGGCGCGTTGCAGTTGTCTGCAGTTCAGCGTGAATGACGCTGGAAATTGACGGGGATTTCCCCAACGGAAAACGGGGGAAGCGACCCCTCTAATGGAGCGTCCCGTTTTTCGTCCCGCCGCCTGCGACCAACCAGCGGCCAAGATCGAAACCAACCTCCAACCAGGGCAACCAGCACATGAAGAAAGTAATGCAAAGCATCCAACTACAACCAACGCCGCAGGCGCACTTCTCCTGCGCCGACTGTGGCCGGAAAACAATCATGTCAATCTATGATCCGGGATTTGGCCTTTGTGGTCGGTGTGAAAGCAGGCTGAATCTGCAGAATGACAAATGGAATAAAAAAAAGCCCCCGCTGTCAGTTTGTTGAGGCAGACAGGGGGGCTAGGGGGTAGCTGATGGGCTCAGCTAGTAAAATCCTATAGGAGCTATCGGATATTGTCAAATAAATTTAGGTAAATTTACCTACAACAAATGGTTTTCTCAATGAAACACAAGTGGATTGAACACAAAAACTGTTCCAGCCCAGGCACCTGCCCAATCTGTGACGGTGGCCTTGCTGTCTGCGAAGTCTGCGGACTAATCGAGGGTTCCTTGACAACCGATTGCCCTGGGTATCGATGTTGGGAAGAAAAGGGCGACGATATCTATAAAGGCAAGATTGATTTTGTGCACGGACAATGGGTCAACCAGCCTTCACCCCACAGCCCAGCCTATTATCAAAAAGATAAGCGGAAAGAAATATGTATGTGCTGTGCCGGAACGGGCATTTGCACCGACGTTTATGGAAATGAAGGAAGCTGTATGACCTGCGATGGTCGCGGTTATTTCACCTATTAAAGGAGGTATTTTCATGTACCGTTCACACCGATCCAAAGACCCACTTTCCCAAAAGGTCCGCGCTGCCATGCGTGGTCAACAAGTCGACCTCTCCAACGTCCCTACCTTCTGGGAACCCTTTCCCGATCATCTTGAAGACATCCCCCTGCAGGATTACCGGTTCGATCATGGATATCCGCTCTTTGTCCACCGGGATGCTGCCGCGATCAATGTCCGCACCACCAAGGAGCAGCCCACCGGCTCCGATCCACAAGCCCGATTAACAAGTGGTTTACCAGTAGTATCGGAGTTGCCAGGGTTGAGGGTCAAGCGATGTGTAGATTTTTTGAAAGTGTCTTTGCATGTGCAATGGGATGGACAGGAAAGTGACCTCCTTCCGATTCTCGACTTCATGAAAAAGCAGGTCCAGGATACCGAACTCGAGTGCATCCCAGTCTTCAAGGAACATGGCTTCGACTGGAACCTCTACCGGACCGGCATCCGGTACTATACCTACCGCATCAAATCCGGCGACATCACCCTGCTGTTCAACCGCCGCTCGCATGATCAGAAAATACCCAACTGCCGCTTGGAAATCGGCTCCCTTTCCTGCTGGTCACCTGGCTTTTACGAAATTTATGAGCGGGTGAAAGCCTTTCTCGCCATTCATGGCGGCAAAGTCTTTAAGGAAATCGTCTCTGAGGTGCACCTCGCCGCTGACTTCGTCGGCACGGATATCAAAACCACCGACCTGGAGGACCGTACCCATTGGATCGCCCTTGCCCGCGACAACGATTTTTACGGCGGCCTCAAGGTAACCAAGCGTACACCCGAACCAGAACCCGACGAAGTTGAGTTCAATAGCCATTACACCAACCGCAAATTCTCCGGCATCACCATCGGCAGCGGTGACATGATGTTTCGGGCCTATGACAAGGTCATGGAGCTTAAAAGAAAACGCGCCACCAACAAACAGCAGGTCTTTGCCGAAATCTGGGGTGTCGACAAATACGACGAACTGCCAGTGACCCGTATCGAATACCAGATCCGGCGGCCGCGACTCCGGGAATTTGCCGACATGAGCCATGTAGAGTTCGTGGATGGTGAACGTCAGTTCCACATCTCCGAACTGAAAGGCAGGCAGATTAACACAGTCGTTGACCTGGTAAACAGTCTTAAATCCCTCTGGGCCTACCTGACAAACGAATGGACCCGCCATGCCGACAGCCCGGTGAACCGCAACCACAACCAGACAAAAGCCAAAGTTTCCGAGTTCTGGCAACAGGTCCAGGCAGTGGTTTGGACGGGCGTTTTCGGCTACGTCCGAATGCATCCAGCCAAACACAAAGATATCGTGATGCTCCGCAAGCAGGCCCGGGGAATTCTCATGTCTGTCTGTGCCTCCCTGGAAGTGCAGCCCAACGACATCGATAAAATCGTCTTCCTCTGCCAAGGCATGATTGAGGAAGACTTGCACGCCTTCTTTGAAGATGAACAGGCTTTCATCAAGAAGATGGAAACCAAGCGCAACGAATTCAGGGCAACGCTCGCGGGATAGACTCCCGCTTACCCCGGAACAACTTCGCGCTCTCTGCAGTTCTGCGCAGCAGGTAACCAGGGGGCGAAGCGCGCCGGTACAATCTCTCAGCGAAAAACCGCTGAACCCGTAACCACCACGCCCTCAACGTACTGAGCGGGGCCGTTAAGCGCGCAACAGGGGCACAGTGCCCAGGTCATGGTTTATTACCCTGCGGCCTGGATGGATCACCCAACAGGAAAGACATCCTCGTTGGGGGCGCATGCGAAGCCCCCCCCAAGCGGTGTAACGAACAACCACTGAACCTTATCAAGAGGAAACAATGGCTCTTCATTCCTTAAAAACTTGGCCTGAGCATTTTGAACTGAGCAGGACCGGTAAAAAATTATTCGAAATTCGGAAGAATGATCGAGGGTTCGGTGTTGGAGATTATCTCGCATTGAAAGAGTGGTCTCCAATTGATCGCAAATACTCCGGTCGCGTTCTCTATTATCGTATTACCTGCCTGTATAAGGGTAGTCAGTTCGGAATCCAAGATGAATATGCCGTCCTGGGGCTCTCTCATCGCGTTCCCATTTCCCGTATCCAATACCTATTTGGAAATTAGCCTTCCTATTTTTCAACATGAAATGAGGAAACCAATGCTTGTCATAACTGAAGGAAAACCCGGCGAGGGAATGACCTACCCATCCCTAAACAATAGCTTCCATGATCGGTTCCGCCAGATCCGGAAGGAATTAAAACTGACCCAAAAAGCAATGGCTGAAAAACTGTCCGTCAGTCTGAGTACCTTGCAGCGCTATGAAGACGGCAGGATAGCTCCGGACGCCAAGGCCCTTGAACGCTTAGCCCACCTGGGCGTTGACCTTCATTGGCTGATCACCGGTTTGCCCTACTATCGTCCATGCTCCCATGATCGCCCTGGGGCCGTTTTCTTTGCTTTCCGCTCCGGACAATTCAACGAAATCGAATCTCTGCTGGAAGAAAAAGGCATTCCCCTCTATGCCCTGCATCAGATGATGGAAAACCATCTCCTCGGGATTGTCTACAGCCTGAAATACCTCAACGAAAAGCCGTTCTGAAAATGAAAGCCTCTATCTTCACCACTCCCCGGCGCGGCCTGATGGGCAAGAAGCCTCTCGGCGCTGAGTACATGCCGGAAATTTCAGAACGTGCCCGGCGCATGAGGGCCGCGACCCGTGAAGACAAACAACCAACCGACAAACGGCAGCAGCGTTTGCCGGGTTTCTAGTCATAAAATTGGTCATAATAATTACTGGATTTTAAAAAATGATACACCTTACAACGGAACAGCTTGCCGATCGTTGGCAAATACGTCCAAAAACTTTATGTAATTGGCGAGTCTCCGGTATGGGGCCGAAATTTTTGAAGATTGGGCAGAGAGTTTTATACCCGATGGACTTGATTGAGGAGTTTGAACGGAGTCGTTTGAAGTCAAATACACAGCAAGGCGGTGTGACCTCTGTGTGACCTGGATATTAAATCCAGGTCACACTGTATCTGTAACTACTTGAAATACTTGGAGCCGATAACCAGACTTGAACTGGTGACCTACTGATTACGAATCAGCCGCTCTACCAAACTGAGCTATATCGGCGTGTGGAATTTTTATGATCGTTCGGGGACGATTTGAGGATTTATCATGTAGCAACTTTATGCTACAGTGTCAAGATTATGAAGCGCCTTCTCCCCATTCCACTCGTCATTCTTTGTCTTTTTGCCGTTTGCCCCAAAAGCGGTTTGTTGGCGGAACTCGTTCAGAAAACGCCTGAGATGAACCAGGAGCAGGGTACTGCCGGAAAATCCGGCTGTATGGGCTGTCATCCTACGGTACATCTGGATAAGACGCACCAATTCGCCTGTGAGATATGCCATAGGGGCGACAGCACTGCCACAGATCAAGAAACCGCGCATCGCGATCTGCTTGCCCAGCCGGCCCATCCCCATTTCATGCAACAGACCTGTGGAAAATGCCATCAACAGGTCGTCCAGTCGGCGCAACACTCCCTGCATTTCACGCTGAAAAACGAAGTCAACCAGGTCCGCCGCCAGTTCGGTGCCTCCCAAGATCTGGACAACGTCGAGGATGTCCCAATCCAGGAGCCTCCGCAAACAGTGTTGGCCCTGGCCGACGACATGCTGCGTCGCCGTTGTCTGCGCTGCCATCCCTACTCAAGCGGCGACGGTTATTCTGCCGTGGTTCACGGTACCGGCTGCGCCAGTTGTCATCTGGTCTGGAAAAATCGTCAGATGGAGAGCCACCAATTCCAAAAGCCCAAAGACCGGCAATGTTTGAGTTGCCATTACGGCAACTACGTGGGCTGGGATTATTACGGCCGCTACGAGCACGATTTTAACTGGGAATATCGCACACCCTACACCATGAAGACGCCCAGCCGTTATCCGCAACGGCCCTATGGTGTCGAGTACCATGATCTGGTGCCGGATATTCATCAGCAACGAGGCCTGGTCTGTACCGATTGCCACCGGCAGAGCGGCCACAATGCGCACCAACCCAAGCCAAGTTGTCGCAGCTGTCACGGCTGGCAGTCCGGGCAGAATCCAGCACTGGCCAATCTGCAACTGGTGGGGATACAACTCACGCTCAAGGGCAGCGACGGCAGACAGCATCCGGTGCCGCTGTTGCGTCATCCGGCACATGAAAAATACGGCAAGCAGGTGGAATGCCAGGTCTGCCATGGCCAGTGGAGTTTCAACGATTCGCCCGTTCATCTTATGCGCAGCGAGGATGTGGACTACGAAAAATGGGAATGGCTGACCGTGCAGGGGAGTTCCGAGGTCGAGACCCTGCTGGAACACAATACCTACAACTCCGATGAATGGCCCCTGACCATGCGGGATGGCGTAAGCGGTTTGTCTCGACCCGGGATCTGGCTCAAGGGCTTTGGCCAGCGGCGTTGGGAGCAGATGCTGATCGAGCGCGATAAGGACGGCATTATCAAAGTCTTCCGGCCTATCGTCGATCTCCACCTCACCATGGTGGATGAAAAGGGTGAGGTCCGGTTCGACAGTATTTCCGGACAAGGAGCCGGAAAGTTGCCCTATGTACCCCACACCACCGGCCACGCAGGTCTGCTGTACCTCGACCGGTTCCAACATCTTCTCCCCTCATCGCAGGCTCAAGACCGATGAAAGGTTTTCCCATTCTTTTTTCCACCCTTTGTCTCTGTCTACTCTTTGTTCTCGGCAGCGTCGGTTGCGGATCCAAGCAGTCAACCTACCGCAGCGGCGGAGGGCATAAATATAGCCAGACACGCAAAAAAGGGAAACGCTCCCTGGCGACGCAACGCCCCTATGTGATCAAGGGAATTACCTATTATCCGATTCCCTCGGCCAGGGGATATGTGGAGGAGGGCATCGCCTCCTGGTATGGGGAACCGTTTCACGGTCGTCGCACCTCCAACGGCGAGATCTACGATATGTACGGCGACACCGCCGCTCACAAAACCCTGCCGATGAATACCATGCTGTTGGTCAAGAACCTGGATAACGGGCGCTCCACAGTGGTGCGGATCAACGATCGCGGCCCTTTTGTTCAGGACCGGATCATCGACCTGACCTATACCAAGGCGAAAACCCTGGGGGTAGTCGGAAGGGGGACGGCAAGGGTGGAAATCGTCGCCCTGGCGGAAGGCGAGCCAGCACCCGCGCCGGAGGGAACCATGATTGCATCCTCCTCACAGGGGCGGCAAAAGGGAAAGACAGCAGCCTCTGGGGAGGGCGCATCAGCGAAGCCGACACCAAAAATCAAGAAAGCGCCGCATAAGCCGGCTCCGATTCCCGACTTTGACCGCGGCAATTTTTATGTGCAGGTGGGGGCCTTTGTGAAGATCGAAAATGCTCGTATGCTCGCCCGGGCCTTTGCCAAGCGGGGGCGGGATGTGGTGATTCAGCAGTATCCGGCAGCAGGAATGAACCTGTACCGGGTGCTGATCTTTGCCAGCCATTCACTGGCCGAGGCCAAACGGTATGAGAAGCAGATGGAAATGGAGGGCTTTCGCCACGCCTTACTGCTGGCGAGGTAAGTGGCCTGACTGTTCGCTCTGGCGGACCATGTTGAGAAAGGCGCGTACTTTCTCGTGGTTTTTGACGCCCGGAGCATCTTCCAGGCCGGAGTTGGCATCCACGCCGTAGGGCGCGACTTGAGCAAGCGCCTCCGCGATATTGTCGCAGTCCAGGCCGCCGGCAAGGAAGAAGGGGCGGCTGAGTCGCAAACGCTCAATGAGTGTCCAGTCAAAGGCCAGACCCGTGCCGCCTTCGGCACCCTTTTGAAAGGTATCCAGCAGATATCCCCGGACACTGTCCGCATAGGGGGCAATGTCATCAGGCGTACTGTGGGCACCGATGCGAAAGGCCTTCAGAAGTCGGCAACAGGGCAGGGCAGAGGCCAGCTCCCGGCAGTACTCCGGTGTCTCCGTCCCGTGCAGCTGTATCGTATTCAGGCCGCAGTGCTCCACGATCTGCCGTACCCGGCCGGGATCTTCATTGACAAACACGCCAACCGTATCCACAAAGGGCGGCAGTTGGCCGATGATCTCCCGGGCCGCAGTCGGTTCGACATTGCGCGGACTTTTGCCAAAAAAGATAAAGCCCAAGGCATCAACCCCGGCCTCTACGGCGCACAGGGCGTTGTCCAGCCGGGTCGTGCCGCAGATCTTGACCCGAAACCGTCCGCTGTTCATGGGTTGAGAAATTCGCGCAACAGTTGGTCCTGCTGTCCGGCACGCATCAGGCTCTCGCCGATGAGGGCTGCCGTAATATCCGCCTCCTTCAAACGCCGCATATCATTCACCGTGGTAATACCCGATTCGCTCACCACCGGAATCCCGGCGGGGATTTTTTTACGCAGGGTGAAGGTGGTTTCCAGGCTGACGGTGAAATCGTTGAGGTTGCGGTTGTTGATGCCGATGAGCCGGCTTTTCGCGGCAAGGGCTGAATCGAGTTCGCGTTCGTCATGGACCTCGACCAGGGCGTCCATGCCCAGGGATTCGGCAAGCAGGCGGAAATCGCGTAGCTGCTCGGTGTCAAGAATGGCGGCGATGAGCAGGATGGCATCCGCGCCCACGGCATGGGCCTCTTCGATCTGCATTGGGTCGATGATGAAATCCTTGCGAATTACTGGCAGGTCGACCGTCTCCCGCACCAGGGGAATGTAGTCGAGCGAGCCTTGGAAAAAGTCGACATCGGTGAGCACCGAGAGGCAGTGGGCGCCGCCCTGTTTGTAGTTGCGGGCAATGCGTACCGGGTCGAAATCGGGCTGGATCACGCCTTTGGAGGGCGAGGCTTTCTTTGCCTCGGCAATGATCGACACGCCGGGATCTTTCACCAGGGCCTTGATGAATCCGCGGGGCGGATCGACCGCCTTGACAAGGGAGGGCAGGCCGCGCCGCTTGAGTTCGGCGACTTCCTCGTATTTTCGGGCAACTATGGTATCGAGTATCATGACTTAGGATTTGCTGAATTGAATCAACTGATCAAGCTTGGCCAGTGCCGCGCCCGAGCCGATCATCTCGCGGGCGAGTTCGATGCCGGCAACAATGGAGTCGGCCTTGCCGGCGGCCATGAGCGCGGTGCCGGCATTGAGCAGCACCATATCGAGTTTGGCTCCCGGCTCGCCGCCAAGCACGGCGCGCACCTGGTCGGCTGACTCGGCTGCGGTCGATCCTCCCTTGATGGCGGTAAAGTCGGCGGTGGTCAAGCCGACCTGCTCCGGGTGAAGGATGGAGGTCTCGACCTTGCCATCAAAGCCGTCGGCAATATGGGTGGCACCGGTGACGGTCATCTCGTCGAGGTTGCCTTCGCCCCAGACGATCACCGCCCGCTTCATGCCCAGACGAACCAGAACCTCGGCGATGGTGGAGGTCAACTCCTTGGCAAAGACACCGGTCAGTTGAACATTGGCTCCTGCCGGATTGGTCATAGGCCCGAGAATGTTGAACAGGGTGCGAATGCCGATCTCGCGCCGCGGACCGATGGCGTATTTCATCGCCCCATGGAGCATGGGGGCAAAGAGAAAGCCGATACCGACTTCGCGCACGCAGGCTGAAACCTTGGTCGGCGGCATGCTCAGGTCAACCCCAAGGGCTTCGAGCACGTCGGCAGCCCCGCATTTGGAGGAAACTGCGCGGTTGCCGTGTTTGGCCACCGGTACTCCGGCTGCGGCCACCACAAAGCTGGTGGTGGTGGAGACGTTGAAGGAGCCGGAACCGTCGCCACCGGTGCCAACGATATCCATCAACACCTCACCGGCGGCGGTATTGACCCCGGTGTCGATAAAGGTAGCCTTTTCACGCATCACCTTGACCGCGCCGACGATTTCGTCGATGCTCTCCCCCTTCATGCGTAGGGCGGTGATGAAGGAGCCGATCTGGGCGGTGGTCGCCTCGCCGCTCATGATCTCCTGCATGACCCCGATCATTTCCGCTTCGCTCAAATGCTCCAGGGCAACGACTTTGGCTATGGCCTCTTTAATCATGATAACCTCACTCGGGTTTGCGCTTTAACCCTCGGCGCGCAGCAGTTGTTCGTAATCGGGACGGAGGAAATTGTGCAACAGAATATTTCCTGGTCCGGTCATGATCGATTCCGGATGAAACTGGACGCCCTCAATGGGGAGTGTCTTGTGGCGCAGGCCCATCAGTTCGCCCTGGTCGGTGTGGGCGGTGGCCTCCAGACAGTCGGGCAACGGTTCCTCGACCACCAGCGAATGATAGCGCATGCCGTCAAAGGGCACGGGCAGGCCGGTGAAGACGCCACGACGGTCATGGTGGATCGGGCTGGTCTTGCCGTGCATCAGACGGGAGGCACGGATGACCTTGCCGCCAAAGGCCTCGCCGATGGATTGATGGCCCAGGCAGACGCCGAGGATCGGAATGCGGCCGGCAAAGTGGAGAATGGAGGCCACCGAGATGCCCGCCTCGGTGGGGGTACAGGGGCCAGGAGAAATCAAGAGCCGGTCCGGTTGCATGGCCTCGATCTCCGCCAATGTAATGGCATCGTTGCGGAACACGCGAATGTCCGGTGCCTGCCAGTCGGTATCTGCCGAAGGCGGAGCCGTGGCCAGGGTTTGGACGATATTGTAGGTAAACGAATCGTAGTTATCGATGATGACTATCACAGCTTAAAACCCCTTTTCCGCCAGCTCGACAGCCCGGCGCAATCCCATGCTCTTGTTGATGGTTTCCTCGAATTCCTTCTGTGGATCGGAGTCGGCGACAATGCCCGCTCCGGCCTGCACCCAGAGATCCTTGCCCTTGACGATGAAGGTGCGGATGGTGATGCAGAAGTCCATATTGCCGGAAAAACCGAAGTAGCCCACCGCACCCGCATAGGGCCCGCGGCTGCTGACCTCGAGTTCGTCGATGATCTCCATGGCACGAATCTTGGGCGCGCCGCTCACCGTGCCCGCGGGGAAGCAGGCCTCGAGCACGTCGAACTGATCCTTGCCCGCAGCCAGCTTGCCGTGCACGCCGGAAACGATGTGCATCACGTGGCTGTAGCGTTCGATCACCAGTAGGTCGCTCACCACCACCGAACCGTTTTCCGCCACCCGGCCGACATCGTTGCGGCCCAGATCGACCAGCATCAGGTGCTCGGCCCGTTCCTTGGGATCGGCCAGCAATTCGTCTTCCAGGCGTAGATCTTCCTCGGGGGTTGCGCCGCGCTTGCGGGTACCGGCAATCGGCCGCAGTTCGATATCGCCATTTTCCAGGCGCACCAAAATTTCCGGCGAGGAGCCGATCAGCACCATGTCCCCCTGGCGCAGGTAGAACAGGTAGGGGCTGGGATTGATGTGGCGCAGGGCGCGGTACAGGGCAAAGGGGTTGAGTTCGGATTCGGTATGGAATCGTTGCGAAAGCACCACCTGAATGATATCGCCGGCGAGGATATATTCCTTGGCCTTTTCTATCATGGACTTGAAGCTCTCCTCATCCATGTTGGAGCTGAATTTGTGTGGAGCCGTCGCCTTTTCCTGGGAGACGAACTTGTGGGAAATCGGTTCGTCCAGGCGGCCAATGATCTCCTCGATGCGTCGGCAGGCATCGGTATACATCTCATCAACACTTTTTGCCCCCCGTTTCCACACGTTGCAGACGATGGTCAGATCCTGCTTCATCGCATCGTGAATGAGGACGATGCCCGGAATCATGAACGAGGAGTCGGGCAAGTCCATGGG
This sequence comes from uncultured Desulfobulbus sp., assembly GCF_963665445.1. Lineage (GTDB taxonomy): Bacteria > Desulfobacterota > Desulfobulbia > Desulfobulbales > Desulfobulbaceae > Desulfobulbus. The sequence continues at coordinate 1,034,206 of NZ_OY762276.1, forward strand.
GGGGTGCCGCTGGGGAAGGTTTTCCATGAAGCGGACCATGTCGTAGCCGAGAAAACCGACCGCACCGCCATAAAAGCGCGGAAGCTCGGGAGTGTCGAGCACCTTGAATGAATCGAGGAGCTGGCGCAGTTCCTGAAGGGGATTGACGCCGTCACGCTGTTCGCCGCTGTCGACGAGGCCGGGATACTCGATGCAAACCTGGTCACGGTTGCTGGTGAAGGTTACCAGAGGATCCAGGCCGATAAACGAGTACCGCCCCCATTTTTCCCCACCCTCCATGGATTCGAAGAGAAAGGCATGGGGATCGAGCGCCGCCACCTTGGCAAAAAGCGTCAGCGGTGTCTCCAGATCGGCGACGATGGTGCGGTGGACCGGGACAAGATCGGACTCGGCGATCATGTCGACAAAGGTATTTTGCTCGGGACTGTACATGGATGTAACCTGTAACGATAGGAAGGCGAGGGTTGGTGACGCTCTGGAGATCCTTGGAGAGGCTCGGCTCTAGGTACGGCGTTGGAACCGCACGTTCATGGTGACGGCTGCGCGCCGACACGCACCGAAGATCCGAGGGGCGGACAAGCCAGGGGCGAGCAATAAAAAAGGCCATGGACGCAGACTGCACCCATGGCCTTACAACACTCGAAACTCAATGGAAAAAAAGCGTCCACCTTAGCCAAGGGGCTGCATCTTGTTCACCCTCTTGGTCAGACGGGAAACCTTGCGAGCAGCATTTTTCTGGTGAATGGAACCTTTGGTCGCGGTTTTGTAAATAACCGGGATGGCAGCCTGCAGAGCGGTCTTTGCCTGCTCCTCGGAACCGGCTGCCAAGGCATCTTCAACCTGGCGAACGGCGGTTTTCATTGCCGATTTGTTCATCCGATTGCGCAAACGACGAATTTTTGATTGACGATCTCTCTTCTCTGCGGACTTATGATTTGCCATGTGGTTTTCTTACTCCCTTATAAAATAGCATCTCTGATATGTTTCGATCTCGTAAATGGCTGCGAGAACGACGACCTGGGCTCAGTCAGCTCGTGTTGCACGGAGAGCCCGGCTTTTCTTTTGTCGATCTTCACGAGACAGTAATAAATAATTAAAAATTGAAACTCTGTTCTATACAGAAAATGGATGGCTGTGTCAAGAAAACACGCTGTTGTGCTTATTCATTTCGTCGTTTTTATAAAAAAAACACGGAACAGGAAATCCCAACCCGCGGTTGCGTCCTCCTGGATTGCCTCGTTTCCAGGCAGAACGTGGGACGAGGGGGCATGGGGGAGGTCTGGGCATCGTGGACGTTGTGGTTGCAGAGGTCGCCCTCAGTTTTCTTGTTCAGCTGCCGGTTCCGCCGGTTTGAGGCCGATTGCTCCGCTGAGATCGGCCCCATCGATTTTTGCATCATCTAGATCAGCATCGGTGAGGTCCGCAGCGGTGAAATCGGCGCGATAGAGATCGGCGTCAGCGAGGTCCACCTTCTGCATCTGGCAGTTGCGGAATTTTGCCCCCTTGAGATTGGCCTTGCCGAAGTCGGCATCCTGCAGGTTGCTGCCGGTAAAATCGGCCCGCTCGAGATCAAAACCGCTCATGTCCCGATCCGAGAGGTCAAGGCCGCTCAAGTCGCAACCGATGCAGCGTTCCTGGTCAAACATGTTCTCAAGCATCCGTTGACGTGCCTCGCTCAGGGGTGGCGGCACCTTTTCCGATGCTTCGGTTGCAGTATCCGCCGGAGTGTCGACTATCTCCGTGGGGCCGGCTGCCGGCGGCGGCAAATGGGTGAGCGGATCGTCCGTTGGCTGATGATCGGCGCCGATTCTGTGCTCCTCTCTATCGACCGCTCTGGCTTGCGTTTGTGCAACCTGCTCCTGATTGTCTCCCAGCTCAAACCATCCGGCCTGGGCATTGTCCGCATGAATCAGACGGTTGACGGTTCGCCCCTTGATACGGGTTCGCTCGAAGTGGACCCCTTTCAGATTGGTGGCGCGAAATTCGGCCCCTTCCAGGTTGGCAAAGGAAAGATCGGCTCCGGAAAGGTTGGTTTCAAACAATATAGCCTGCTGCAGGTTCGCACCGCTGAGGTCGGCCCGTTTGAGATTGGCATTGGTCAGGTTGGCCCCGTTGAGATTGGCCTTGGCGAGACGGCTGCCACTCAATTCGGCGTCGGTCAGATCGCATCCGGGGCAGGATTTTGTTCTGAGCAGGCGCTGGATATTTTGCTCCACCTCCGTCAAGTGTTGGTTGCTCGATGCCCCCAGAACGGTCGTTGCGGAGCAGGTGAGAAGGGCAATACAGGGAAAAACAAAAAGTGGGCAGCGCATATTATCCTCAGGAGTGTAGGGCTCGTCGCGGTGTCAACATATCCATGCGTATTTGCATCGGGTGATGTATGCTCATTTTCCTGCTTTCTATACCCGAGAGGTGCCTGCGGTTCAAGGGGCTTGCCGATTTTCACCGGGGCGGTTGCGGATATCAGTCGCTCTCGGTGTTTGAGGAGGATCGCTGATACACTTGCGGGAAGAAGAGCGGATCCTCGGCCACGAAGGCGGTCAGTATTCGATGCCCTTCTGCGCTTTGATCCCGGATTTGAGCGGATGTTTAATTTCGCGCATCTCGGTGACCAAGTCTGCTGTTTCTATCAGTTCCTGCGGCGCATAACGACCGGTGATCACGATATGCTGGTTCGGATTGCGCATCTTGAACTTCTCCAGGCAAGGTTCGATCGCAAGCATGTTGTAATGGAGCAGGTAGGTAAACTCATCCAGAACCACGGTATGGTATTGGCCGGAATCGATCGCCTGCATCGCAAAATCCCAACCCTCCCTGGCGAGTCGGGTATCCTCATCCAGGTTTTCCGATTTCCAGGTAAATCCCTTGCCCATGACGTGCAAGTCGATGAGGCCGTCGAAGCGTTTGATGCCGTCCAGTTCACCGTAATGCCAACTTCCCTTGATAAATTGGATGAAACAGACCCGTAGGCCATGGCCGGCCGCTCGCAAGGCCATGCCCAGCGCCGCGGTCGTCTTTCCTTTGCCGTTTCCGGTGTAGACGATCAGTAAGCCTTTGGTCATAGAGTCCCTCTGGTGGCATGGTTTGATTGTTTAGAATTTGCACTTCAAAATGGCAGGGGGCATGGGCAACCACTTTACCATCAGTGAGGATGACCGTCAAAATTTGTGGAAAAAAATTGTACCCCCCTTCGAGTCATTAGTCTTTTTGCAGGGCTTTTTTCAAGAAAAACAGCTGGAACCCTTGTCGAGAGAAGACTCTTTCGCTAGGCTAATCAAGGAGGCAGTAGGTGCGAAACTCATTTTTTGTATACGCTGCATGGTTGGCTGCGATGAGGGAAGCGGGGCGAAGCCTCCTGGGGTATTTTTTATCTAAGTGGGCCTATGGCCTGTTTTTTTCATCTCCATTCATGTGTGATCTATGCGAACAGTGAACAAATGGTCGTCTGATCTCGAAATCGGGATCGGGCTTATCGATAATCAGCACAAAATTATCTTTGACCTCATCAACGATCTTGGCAATGCTGCCGCGGCCATGGCCGATAAAAAGGTTATCGACACCCTGCTTGATGTTATCGAAAATTATGTCTTCCGCCATTTTGAAGCCGAGGAAGAACTCCTCGCACCGCACCCAAAGGCACTTGAGCATAGTGTGGAACATTATAAACTTATCAAGAAATTTCATAAATTTCGGCTCGGCTTTCGTAATCGAACCCATGGCGAGACCCTTTCCCATGATTTTCTCTGTTCCTGGTTTGTGCAACATATCAAAGAGCACGATATACCGTTTTACGATCGCATCGCCAAAGGTGCCGAGCAGGGGCAGGGAAGCGGGGTCGAAGCCTATCCACCGCAGCAAGAGGAGCGCAGACGGCATCGGCGCATTCATCAGCAGAAAATCACCGACCACGCAATTCTCGCCTCATGTTACAACACCTCGACCTTAAAGAGTTCCAGTGCCGAGATTGAAGACATCAGCCTGGGCGGCATTCGTTTTGATGCCGATGTACACCACCAGTTGGGTGACCTTCTGGTTCTAGGGTGCACCATCGGCACAAATTTCAAGATGAAGGAGAAGGTGCGGGTCGTCAATGTAAGTGGCCGCTCCCATGGTGCCGAATTTGTCAGCCTTTCACCGGCTACGGAAAAATTTTTGGTGGAACTCTACGGGGCGGTCAGCATTCGTAACCTGTAAACAAGAACGGCTGTTAGCGTGTTGAAATCCTGAATCATTTTTGCTCAGTAGCTCGAGCTTTGCGCATGCCGGTGAGTCAATAACAGATGCTGGGGCAAGAACAGACCTTGTTGTCCGTACCTGCCCGATGGTTGCAACATGCTGTTGGCCCCCCCCCCCAACCTACCCTATGTCCAGCAGTGATTGCGGCTGTTCGACTACTGAGCAACCGAATTGGGACGATTCAGTCTGTGTTACTGTCGCCTCCGTCTGAAGGAAAAGATGGCCCCGTAAGGTGGTGCTTTCGGCCACCAATGTCGCATTTGTCATAGCCTTGGTAAGCGGTATCTGCTCGGCGCATGGAGCGATCTCTGATGAGTGAAGGGCAAGCGGGATTTTGGAGGCTTGCGGTGGCGCAGCAAGGACTGTGCCATGCTGCAAAGCCCCTGTAGGACTGCGATTTAGAGGGGTTGCCGCGCTTTTTTTTCCTTTGACAAAGATTTCTTTTTTTATTTTAGTTCCGACGTTGTCAAAAGATGCCGCGTCGGGAATGAGAGCCTGATTGTCCTGGCAATGGTTAATACTCTGGGAGGGAAGAATGAATAAAAAGGAACTGGTAGACTCCATGGCGGAAGCGGCAGACATCAGTAAGGCCGCAGCCGAAAAGGCGTTGAACGGAATGCTTATGGCTGTGACTGCTGCGCTGGCTAAAGGCGACAAGGTGACCTTGGTCGGTTTCGGCACATTTTCTATTGTCAAGCGCACCGAACGGAAAGCGAAAAACCCCCGTACCGGTGAATTGATCGAAATTCCCGCCAAAACAATTGCCAAGTTCAAGCCGGGCAGCAAACTTACAGACGCAGTGAACTAACCCCCCTCAAGGTTTGAGAGTTGTTTCAGCTGGCCCAGTGGTCAGCTGTTTTTTTACAAGCTGTACCCCCCAACTTCAGGCTGGTTGAATTCTTCTTTCAAGCGTTTTTCGCCTCAAAGGTTACAGAAAACTGAATAAGGTCGCGAAAAGGACTGGACACATAGAGCAAACCATGATAAATGGGTAGCCGCTTTTGATGCAGCGGCATCGCAAAGGCGATAATACACGGTTCGGGAAGTGGCTCAGCCTGGTAGAGCACAGCGTTCGGGACGCTGGGGTCGGAGGTTCGAATCCTCTCTTCCCGACCAAAAAACATCGAAATGGCAGCAAGATAGCCGGGGGTAGGAATTACTTCCGGCTTTTTTTCTACCCCATTTCTACCCTTACGGGTAAAAGGGTAGAAAATCACATCGCAGAGAAAAATCTATCCCTCCCCCACCTATCCCCCAAATAAAAACCTGATCCCACAACGGAGACCGGGCCACCCGCCAGAGCCGGAAACATTAAGCCGGTGGGTTCTACTCGATTATACGGCTTGGACCGTATACTTTTTTCATTCATCGTTACAGTGTAACGCCCCCCCCCCTTCCAGCCTCCAGCCCCCTCTTGCCGCTCAATTGCTCCAACGTGACAAAAGACAACTGCCTGATAATCTGTTGCCTTATTATGGCGCCGGGTGTAATCAAAAACGGTGTCCCTGATGATTACCCCGAGGATCCCGAATTGACTTATAGGTTGCACCGAACGTTTTTTCGACGACACGGACATTCCCTACAAATGCGATTGCACCAGAAAATAGAGCCGTCTTTTTTGACCATGCCATGGTGTGAGGGTGAAATAAAAATTACAGATTACCATTTATTGATGACCTCGTAAAAAGTCAAACCGCCCAATCCGCTCGAAAAGAAGCGACTGGTTGAAAGTTTGTGCCTTCGTGAGTTCTTGTTGAGAAGTCTTCCCGAAAAAGTTCTTTGAAATATGTTTGGAAAGCCAAAAAGAAAAAAAATAGGCTGTAAAAGGACGTCATTGGGCTGGTTTTCTCGCCCCAGTGCCTGCTGGCCCGCAATATGTTCAAGCCGATGGCCTTCATGAAGGCGGCAAACCGCACTGCTTTCATGCCACGAACCCGGAGATGTTTGACACCGGTGCGCCGGTCGAATTCCGACATGGTCGCCTCAACGCCGGCCCGGTACCGGTACTTCTCCCTGAACTCCGGGCTTTCTTCTTCCTGTCGCCGTCGGGCCAGGCGGATATCCTTGTCGGTGTAGCGGTAGTAATAGCCCTTTTTTCCGATGGAGACGGGGCACCGGTCAAACGAGGAGCAGTTCTGACAAACAGCGATGGGGAAGAGTGCGCTGTAGCCGGATTTTGATTTCTTCACCGTGTCGGGTGCCGTGACCTGGGGGCAGGTGAGAACCTTGCCCTGGTCATCAAGGGTGAATTCGGTCAGGTTGAACTTCTTCTGATTGCCCGGCATGACCGGGGAGATGACTGCCACCTGATGCTCCTGCAGGGCCGTTTCACAATTGCTGTCGCTGCCGTAGAGGGAATCGGCCAGCATTTGCTGCGGCAGCATCGCCTTCTGCTCCAGTTGGGCCAAGGCGGGCAGGAGGGCATTGGCATCATGCTGATCCGCGGATTCCACCGCCACCTGCGTGATCAGGGATGGTCCACGCTCATCGGTGGTGGTGTAGTTTTCCACCAACTGCACCTGATACCCTTGGCCTTTATGACTGCTGTAGCCGGCATCCGCATCGGAGGGGTTTTGCAGTGAATCGGAGGGCACCTCCTTGTTCGGCCGGGCCACGGCTTTCTTGCCAGAATCGGCGGTGGTGTCTTCCTCGATGACACACTGTTCGGCGAACAACCGGCTCAGCAGTTTGAAGCTCTGCATGGTGCTGACCTCGTCCACGGCGGCAAAACGCTCGGTCAAGAGCAGCACATCCGCAGCCAACTGATCAAGGGTGCGGGTGGACTCGGTGGGTTTGACCATGGCGAACAAAGACGCCTGCGATTTGCTCAGATACCGTTGGGTCAACTCCGTGTCGAGTTGATCAAAGTGTTCCCGGTGGTGTCGCTTCAGGTTGACGAGGAACTTCTTGATCGTTTTGGTGAACAACCCGATACGACCCAGATTGCGCATGTTGGATTTGACATGCACCGAGTCCATGCGCTGCTTATTCATATCGGCCTTGAGCAACTTGGCCAGGATGCCCAGGGAGGCATCAAATATCTCGGCATAGCTCGCATCCGAGGCCAGGTGATCGCGCATGGTCCAGAGCGTTTTGTGGCTGAGGTATACAGCCGCGTCGGAGCACGAGGTGATGTTGAGGGCATAGTGCCACTGGATATTGAAACAGAACTGCTCAACCGCCTCCTGATCAGTACAATCATGCATTTGCTGGAGGATCATCACCCCCATCATGGCATACAGTTCCTTGGTGGGTCGGCCATTGTAGTCATGATAATGGTGGCGCAGGGACTCCACCGGGAGTTCAGGCAGGATATGCTTCTGAAAAAGACCTGCCCATGAGTTGTCCAGGAGGGCGCGTCGTTTGGGTCCCAAATGGGCCCATGGGTCGAGGATGTTGAGCTGTTTGTGGTTTTTCACGTGAAACATTATCTCGTCTCGCATTTAATTGATATTACGCAAATATATTAACAGAATGCGAGAAAAATGACAATGGTAATCCAGACGTTAATCCTGGAAAATTAACCAGTTAAATAGAAATACTTTTTACGACGCCATCATTTATTGGAATTAGTGCGCCACGAGGCTGCACGAAAGATGAGGGTAGGTCCCTCGGGGTCGGCTTGCAGGAGCAGGCTCCAAACCACCTTAAGCTGCTGTGGTAAAGAGCCATGGTGGTGAGCGTTAAGGGAAAAGGCCCGGCTTAGGATCGGGTCAGGTATGGATCATGGAGACGAATAACCCTGAACCACTGATGAGGTGTCGAAAATTTAAGTTGCTGTCTAAACCGGGAACTTTTTCCATCCCGGGATAAGTTCGGAGGGAGCCTGTTTACTGTCCGAGCGGCAGCCGGCATAAAGGTGGCGTGAACATGATCCGGGCTTTCGTGCGGAACGTGGGAACCTGTCGTTCCGATGGCAAGGGAGAAATCCAAGTGGAGGCCCCACAAGGGTGAGAGTACCGATGCGGAGCACAGGGGCGGAGTAGCCTGTAGTAGTGGAGAAGTCCTTGTAATGGGGATGGAGCGAAGGGGCTACATTGTTCAGCTTTTACCAGAAAGACAACCAGAAATGGGAGGATCTTTTTGAACGAAGCAAAACCATTCAAAATTTCCTGACGTGGTCAAATAAAAGTAGACAATTTTCTAAGCTGCTTTTTTCCAATGCTGTTGTTTTGACGTGGTCAAATAAAAGTAGACGTTTTATTAAGCAGCTTTTTCCCAAAGCTTCTGTTTCTCAAATTCCATGGGGTTCATATACCCCAGAGAGGAATGACGGCGCCTGCTGTTGTAAAACATCTCGATGTAATCGACGATATCCTGCCGGGCAGCAGATCGGCTGAGATACCTCATTCCAAAAACCTGCTCAATTTTGAGACTGCCGAAAAAACTCTCGGCAACAGCATTGTCCCAGCAATCGCCCTTTCTGCTCATGCTGCTCAGTATCCCATGTTTTTTGAGCAAGTTTTGAAAATCATGACTGCAATACTGACTGCCCCTGTCAGAGTGAAAGATGAGACCTCGTGAGGGCTTGCGTCGCCAGATTGCCATTGTCAACGCATCCATGACCAAGCGCCTGGAGATGGATTTGTTCATTGACCACCCGACGATACGACGGGAGTAGAGATCAATCACAACCGCCAAGTACAACCATCCCTCGGATGTCCAAATATAGGTAATGTCGCCAACCCATACGCAATTCGGTGTGATCACGGAAAATCTGCGATTCAAAAGATTGGGGGCAATGGGCAGTTGATGGTTGCTGTCGGTTGTCGCCTTGAACCTTTTCTTTTGTTTGGCCGTAACGCCAGCCAATTTCATCAGCGTTCCGGCTTTATGCTTGCCGCAACGAAACCCAAGAGCTCTCAGCTCCTGGGCCATCCTGCGGCTGCCGTATGTCGCTTTCGATTCATGGTGAAGGCCACGGACCCTGGGGATCAGTTGCGCCCGTTCTTGCTCCCTGGCTGACGGGCTGCGTCTCTTTCAACGGTAGTAACCGCTGCGGCTCACCTGCATGACTTTGCACAGCAAATTCAATGGATACGCCTTCTTCTCGTTATCGATAAAAGAAAATCTCAAACCGATTCTTTCGCGAAGAAGGCTGTGGCCTTTTTTAGAATCTCTCGCTCCATCCGCAAGCGCTCATTCTCACGCCACAATTGCTTGAGTTCTGCTTGCAGTTGGACAATGCTGGCCGAGGCTGGGCTTGAATCAGTTACCTTGCCCTTGATCCATCGACGAAGCTGTGTGGTATGAATGCCTAAATTCCTGGCAGCCTCTGAAATCTTGTACCCCTGATCAGTGACCAGCTTGACAGCCCCTTCCTTGAATTCGTCCGTGAATTTTCTGCGTATTGCTTTCTCCATGTGAACACCTCCAAAGAGCATCCTAAACGCTCTTAACTTTGTGTCCACTTTTTCTGTACCAGGTCAAAAGCAACAGTGTCTGGTACCGTATCCTTTTCTATTGATCAGGAACCGAAAAGGGAAAACAAAACGGTCGCCGATAAGAAGGGGAGGAGCTTGGGGCTGCCAGTATCAATCTCATCCCCCTCTCGATTCTGTCTAAAAAATCGGTGGCACTTCAGTCGATTGAGATAACATCCTCTACGGATCATTTTTTTATATAACAGGAGCTCTCACTGAGAAATTGGATATCAGTAAACGGAGATTTTACAGGCATTTAAAGAAGAACCAAGATAACCAGGCTCAATGCTCGGGTTGTGCAGTGTAGTACTGGTCTTCCAATTATCTACTTAAGAATTTTTCAATACCAATTGGTATTAATTCGATACCAAAATCATATGCATCATGAAAGACAAATTCCCATCTCATTTCATCTGCAAGACATATATAACCTATCCAAGCATCCCAGCCTTTAGTCCCAATTAATATAAAATATCCAGTGCATCTTTGGCTCAATTCACCAAATATCTCAACTGAATTAACAGGTTCTGGAAAAATCTCATAGCCTGATTTATGCTTGCCACATCCATTAGTTGCCAACCAATCAATATATTCATTAGGGATTTCAGGAAGGTAAGGAGAACTAAATTTCTGCCTAATATAATCAAGCTCTTCTACGGATAGTTGCTTCATAATTGCCTGAAAGTGATCAAGTTATTGCTCGATTTTCTGTTTGTAATTGTCATGATTTGAACACATCAACCCCAATCGCTATCACGAATTAATTGCTCACATAATTCGCCTCGACATCCAAAGCACACCTCCAATAGCAGCCAAGGCCCAGAGCGATGCAAACCAATTGGCCGTATTTCCTTTGAATATCATGACCAAGATAGCCCAAGCAAAGAATGCAACCAAGTTCGACCAGAAAAATCGCCGACTGTCCGCCAATGCCAGTGCCTGGATCTCTTGTACCCGAAGGGAGTGATTACGGGCGATATCCACCGCGACTTTTGCTGTCACGAAAACAATGTAGGCTAGGCAAAGCAGACCTGGAATCGTAGGCACGAGGCTATGTTTGTACACGCCACTCAGGATCACATGGAGGCATATCCCGGGAAATCCCATACGGACGTACAAGAGCATAAAACCTAACAGGTGAGTGAACATGTCCCAGACGGTCGAAATCCATTTTTGCACGGTGTTCCGTGTTTTCTTGGGCTTGTCCGATGGTTCTCTGATCAACTCCAGATCACGCCATGGTATGCCTATGGTCGCTTCCGGTTGAATATCCAAACCATTGACCGGCGCTTCAATCGACAGATCGAAGGTCGACAGTCCAACCGGGTAATAGCAGCGAATTTGGCCGGACTCTCCTTGTGCAGGTTGCAATAGACCATGTGTTTTTCCCCTGAGCAGCCGGACTTCTTTTCCCCAGACACCGGCCTCCATCAAATCTCGCTCAGTGGTGTCGGCATCGAATATCCCTTCCAAACCGGCCAGAGAGGTAGAGCAATCGAGCAAGGCCCGGCGAGCTTTTCTGTGAAATTCTAATTTGTACATTTCGGCAATCGCCTCGATCAGGGTTAGCCGAATATCCGCAGCATTATCCCTCCACGATCCATTGGTTTCGTTTAGTTCCATTCGTTTGGCCACCTCAGGATGATCCATCCATTCCTCAACGGAGTGAAACTCGACAATAATCTTTCCCTGCGCGTTGATTGCTCCCCAACGAAGCTTGGCATCTTCCGCAACGATGATGCGTTTGCTCCAACGTTTCAGGTAGGCCCATTCCGGTTGCAGGTTCCACTGCCCGGAAGTGTTGATCAATCCCCAAAAGTTACTTCCTTTCGGCTGAACCGCAGCCGTTCCGTAATCAAAGGCCCGGACATCTCCAAACTGAGGGGTAATACAAATGGCACCGCCTTTGTCTACATAACCCCACAAACCATTTTCCGCAGAACGTACCGCGGTGAGTCCCTCCCGTTGTGAACCAATCTCCAGCCAGTGAAGATCATCGACTCTCCACGTGATATTCGAGCGTTCTTCACTTTGTGCAGCACGCCCGTGATAGAGAATACCCTGCCTGCTCACACGGCCAAGCACTCGTTGGCAATGCCCCACCCCGGCTTCATTGACCACTATAGTCCCTTCATAGTTGGTCGAACCCATCAGTGCCTTGACCCCGGGGGGATTGATTTGATGCCCGTCCCGAGCATCGATCAGATCACAAACTAACTCACCTCGAACATCCGGCACGACAGAGGAAGCTGCCTCCAGGATACCTGAGCCACATCTATTGCCACCAGAGAGGTAGGCCCATGAACAGGATTGAATCCATTGGCCAACGACGCGTGGTGCCGTTCCTTCCAGTTGACGCAGCTGTATAAGTCCATATCTCCCTAGGGCATTACACACGACCAGCGTGAACCCTTCGTGCAGGTGCAACGCCCCGTGCCCGTAACTCCAACGATACAACGGTCCCCACGCAGCCGGAATACACACCGGATATTCCCCTGTCGGGCCATTGTCCACATCGGCCATCGGCGAGCAAAGCAAGGTCGTCGGATAGATTTCACCGTTGTCCCAGGTCCAGATCGTTTGTGTTTTGTTCAAGTCGAGTTGAACGAGATCCTCCGGTGAGTAGGGGGCAACGCAATCTTGATCAAGCCGACCATAAAGCCTATCGATTCTGGTTTGATTGTCGAGAAGAGCGCGCAACGTAATTCGCTCGAACCGTGCCTCTGTCTCCGGTTTATGATCGCTATCCAGGATGTAGCCTGCACCTGTTCGTCGAGGTGCGCGCACACGTTTTTCCGAGCAATTTTTTTCCCCTTCGTTCAGGAATACGGTTATCCATTCTCCCCTTTGTGTGATGTATTTCCTGATCCAAAGGGGGATGTCAGCCCACTTGGAAAGACGCTGCTGCAAGGTCAATGCAGCCTCTGCCAGTATCTCTTTTCTTTGTTCCGGGGAAGGAGTATCACGGCTGCTTTCCATGATTCTATGCGTTGTGGTACGGTGGTCGAGAACAATTCGTGCAAGCTCGGCAATGTCGAGCGGAGAAAGTTCTGGGGTATCAGGGGGGGTATCAGAAATCATATTGCATTGGGCTCCGAGAGGTTGCCGTTTCGGTATGATATAGAAATGGATCGTACCAGATAATCTTTTCTGTATGCAGCTGAATAATGAATCCGGCATTTTCCCTAACGCTGTGAATTTCGGTTTTGTATCAGCGATCAAATGATATATCATTCAAAAGATTTACAGCAAAAAATTGACTAACAAGACTGGTCCGGCTACCGGGTTTGTCGGATACACCCCTATTGGCGAACAGGAGCAATGTCCTATGATCAACCCTTTGCGCAAAAAACTCTGCCTGAACTTCACCTCGTTCTCATGTGCTGTCCTGCTGCTTGCAGCTTCCGCATATGCCGACAAGGGCATGCTGCGCATCGTCACCGAGCCCGGTGATGCCCAGATTTTTATCAACGGCAAACGCAAGGGCAACTCGCCCTCGGAAAAAGGGCAGAGCTTCGCCATCAAACTCGATAAAGGCGAATACCAGATAGAGGCGCTGATTCCAACCCAAGGGCCAAAAGAACGATTTGGAGGCAAGACGGTTGTTGTCGCCGATGACACCCAGCAGTCTATCACCCTCTACCTTGAAGAGCGCGTCTCCGAAAGCTTCAAGCGGACTTATGCCAATTATGTGCCGAATCCTGAGATGGTCGTTTTGCCCGCCGGTACCTTCCGCATGGGTTGTTTGGAGAGCGACATCGACTGCCATCGTGATGAAAAACCCATACTCAAAATTGAGATGCCGTCGTTTTCGATTGGCAAATATGAGGTGACCTTTGAACTGTGGGATGCCTGTTACAGCCAAGGAGGGTGCAGTCATTATCCGGATGATGAGGGATGGGGCCGTGGCAATCGCCCAGTGGTTAATGTCTCCTGGGACGACGTCCAGGAGTTTATCGCCTGGATAAATCAGAAGACTGGCCAGGACTATCGGTTACCTACCGAGCCTGAGTGGGAGTACGCAGCCCGCGCTGGCACCACCAGCGTCTATTCCTGGGGTGACGAACTTGGTCGGAACAATGCTAATTGCGCCGTCTGTGGCAGCGAGTGGGACTTGAAGAGGAGGTCCGCACCAGTGGGCAGTTTCGCCCCGAATCCCTGGGGTATCCACGATATGCACGGTAACGTCTGGGAATGGGCGAGTGGCTGCATATGGGGTTACGAGGATAAAATGTCGGCGATCAAAGGACTCGATGGGACCGGCGAGTACTGCAGTGGTCAAGTCGCGCGAGAGGTGCGCGGCGGCTCTTGGGCCAACTTTCAATGGAGTTTACGGGCGGCATATCGTTACAAATGTTCGCGCGAGGGTCGGTTCAAAGATGGCGGGTTCCGTCTCGCTAGGACAAATTAGCCCTTGCTTCTTTACTTTTTGCGCCGTGTCGGTGATTGGCGATTTGACGTTCTGTGAGCAACCGTTTGCGACCGAGAAAATTCTCTAAAAGTTTACGAAACCGAACTCCGTTTATCCCACAAAACTCATGATTGCGGGGATATCGGGAATTACTGAAAAAATATGACTATGATTAATTTAATTTTCCGGAATTATTTATTAATTCTTGCAATGGCTTTTGTTTGTAATGATTGTCTTGCTGCTGTCTCATGCAGTATTACCCCTGCTGAAATTTTAAAGGGGGAAAATGCAACTCTATCTTGTGACGCGGGGGTTGACCTTCCAGATGGATATAGCTTTAAACACAATTATGATGGATCCACTAATTACCTTTGGACGCTTTCTGGTGGCCCAAGATATTACTCAGCAGAATATGGAAGCAGCTCAAGCTTAGGTGAACATACAATTCAATTCAGACTCTACAATCCAGCTGGATCCATTGTTAATACATATGGTCCATATCTTTACACAGTAGTAGAACCAAAAGTAACTTCTGTTTCACCAACCTCTGCAATTAAGGGTGTAAGCACTACCTTCACGGTATATGGTTCAAATTTGCCTAGCAGCATAGCCATGTCCCTAGAAGGCTCTTCGAGCTGTGGCAGCCCTTTTAGCGTCTCCAGTACATCAGCTAAAATTACTTGTGTTCCATATGATATTGGCAGCAAGCGATTTTATGTAGCAGATCAGTCCGGTGGGGATCCTATCAGCGGTTCCACGAGTTTGTATGTTAATGTATCGGCACCTACTCCTAGTATATCCAGCGTTTCACCAACCTCTGCAATTAAGGGCGTAAGCACTACCTTCACGGTATATGGTTCAAATTTGCCTAGCAGCATAGCCATGTCCCTAGAAGGCTCTTCGAGCTGTGGCAGCCCTTTTAGCGTCTCCAGTACATCAGCTAAAATTACTTGTGTTCCATATGATATTGGCAGCAAGCGATTTTATGTAGCAGATCAGTCCGGTGGGGATCCTATCAGCGGTTCCACGAGTTTGTATGTTAATGTATCGGCACCTACTCCTAGTATATCCAGCGTTTCACCAACCTCTGCAATTAAGGGTGTAAGCACTACCTTCACGGTATATGGTTCAAATTTGCCTAGCAGCATAGCCATGTCCCTAGAAGGCTCTTCGAGCTGTGGCAGCCCTTTTAGCGTCTCCAGTACATCAGCTAAAATTACTTGTGTCCCATATGATACTGGCAGCAAGCGATTTTATGTAGCAGATCAGTCCGGTGGCGACCCCATCAGCGGTTCCACGAGTTTGTATGTTAATGTATCGGCAGCAGACCAAGTTCCATCAATTTCTATTAACAGCGGCCCGACCGTATCTGGTAATGAATTAACTGCAAATGTATATACTTCGGACGACAACGATATAGTTCGGACGTCTTTTACTATATTCGAGTCAGGGCAAAGCAATTCTTTAGCAATAGGCACATCTGTATCTGTCAACAGCCCCACCTCTACCTATAACAGCGCAGCCAATTCTTGGGGTTATAATCCCTCGACCGCAACGACAACAACTGCTTGGTCTATTAATATCTCCGGCTTGCCTGATGGAGAATACGATATTGAATTTTATGCAGCAGATGGTGTCAATTCGGAGATTCCGAGCACTGGAAAACATAATTTTACAAAAATTTCGGCAGATGTTCCAGCAGTTACTCTCATGCCGGTCCGTGAAAGTTCAGATCCCAACAAAGATTTTACCTTTGAAGTTCAATTGTCAGGAGCTTTACCAGCAGGGTATGGCGTTTTTCTAAATTTTGATGATCTTCAAGGTTCATGGTTTGCCAATACCGATGATGGAGGGCACATAGCGGTGCCTGTTCAATCCGGTACCACCTATTCCCTTGACACCAGCCTGAATAAACTCGCAATTCGTTTTTTCAGGGCGGGTATCTTTTACATGAATGGTGACAGCAATCCAGACAACGACACCATGGTAGGCAGTTGGTCAAACACCCAGACCTGCACCTTGGATGCCTGCCTTTCTACAGTATCCCGTTCAAAAAGTTATGCTACTCCTGCGCCCATCGGCAGTGAATTATTTAAAAATGTTGATGTGGCAAGAGGGAGCTATCACTTGGCAAAGACTGACATGTCGGTACCTGGCATAGGCCCATCATTTGCTTTCAGTCGGGCCTACAATTCTCTCCATGCCAGTCCCTGGACCTTTGCCTATGAAATGAAGCTTGCCACGGTTGACGGCAATGATCGACAAGTCTCCATCGGGCCAAGGGAAGATGGCCGTATGCAATATTTTTTCAAGGATATGGTTGATGCCTGGCATGCCCTGAATCCCGGAGATTTTGATCAATTAATCGAGGAGTCTGATGGCAGTTTTACCCTCTACACCCAAGGAAACCGTTTGTACCGTTTTGCGGATCCTGGAACTGCACTCACAGGTCGCCTGCAAACAATTGAGGATCGGCTGGGGAATGCTCTGAGTTTGGGGTACGACACGAATAATAATCTTACTAAAGTGACTGACGCCAAAGGCCGTATCTACACCATCACCCGGGATAGCAGCAATCGTATCTCCAGGGTGACTGATTTTACCGGTCGCTATGTGGCATATACCTATAATGCAAACGGCATGATCACGAAGGTGCGAAAAATGCGTGGTGATGCCTATTACGACAGTTACACCTACCACGCTGTTTCGCCGACCTACCTCGTGAGTATTACCGATGCCCGCTCCTACCCCACCGCACAGGTAACCATTGATTATACCCTTGATAATGAAAACAAGCCCTACCGGGTCAACTCCATCACCGATATTGCCGGCAATGCGACCAGCTTTCT
This sequence comes from uncultured Desulfobulbus sp., assembly GCF_963665445.1. Taxonomy (GTDB): domain Bacteria; phylum Desulfobacterota; class Desulfobulbia; order Desulfobulbales; family Desulfobulbaceae; genus Desulfobulbus. The sequence goes on from NZ_OY762276.1 coordinate 1,051,125, forward strand.
CTATGGGGTCAGTGACAAATGGGGGGGGGCTTACACGGGAGTTGCTCAACCAAAGGTAGACTCGCTCAATCATAATCGGGTCTATGTATTCGATTCAAAGAAACAAATCGTCAAAATGTACGATGCCAAAAGCGCAGCAGAGGCTTTGACAAGCGATGATATCGTAACCACAAAAAGCTACATGAGCGCGGCAGATAACAGCCGATTTGCCGATTTGGCCCTGGTGAGCACAATCAAGGATCCCAATGCAAATGAGACGACTATTACCTATGACGATCAGGTTGCCCATGGCCGCCCTGAGACCATTGTCGATGCCGCCAGTCGAACCACAGAGGCGACGTACTCTACGGTGATTGGTCAGGAAAATTTAACGCCGGTGGCAACCATCAGTAAACCCGGTATCTCCTCCCCGCTTCGATACAGCAGCTTTACCGCCACTGGGCAGGCCAAGGTCTTGACCAATGAGGAAGACTATACGACCAATCAATCCTTTAGCACCAGTACTGGCCGGCTGACGCAAACGACAAACCCCCGCGGCAACAGCACGAACTTTACCTACGATACTAACGGTAATCTCACCAGAACAACCGATGCCCTGGGAAATCAGACCAACCGGACCTATGATACCCTGGGAAGATTGGCCACGGAAACCTCACCGCTAGGATTGGTCACCACCTATACCTATGATGCCCATGATAACATCTTGAGCAGACGGGAAAGCGATGGCAATGCGATTTATTACATCACACAGCACGGCTATGATGCCAGTGATAACCTCAGTTACACCATTGATCCCAAGGGGCACCGGAGGGATTACACCTATGATGGGATGAACCGTAAAATACGGGAAGAGTACACTGTGGGTGGTGAGCTCTACGTTACAACCTATACCTATGATGCCCTGGGACGGTTAGCCACGGTCACCAACGCGCGCAGTCAGACCACTGAAACGCACTATACTTCCCGTAGTCAGGTGAAATACAAGGTTAATCCCCTCCATGAGACCATGGTTACCTATTCCTACGATAAAAATGGCAATGTGGAAACCGTAACCGATGGGGAAGGTCGTGTTGTCACCACCACCTACGACGTGTTGAATCGCAAGATCAAAGTGACAGACGAGCTCGGCAACTACCAGCAATGGACCTACAATACAGCCGGGCAGATCGCCAGTTATCGCGACGCTCGGGGAAAGACCACTGCCTATACCTATGATGATGTGGGGAATTTGACAAAAGTGACCGACCCAGCCGGCGGTATCACCCGCTCGACCTACGATGGGAACGGCAACCAGCTCACCGTGACCGACCCCAAGAGTCACACCACGACCTACACCTACGATGCTCTTGATCGGCGCATATCCACCAGGTTGCAGAATGGCCAGCAATGGACCTACAGCTATGACGCCAACGGCAACCTCCTGACCGAAACCACCCCCACGGGCGAGCGGACCGTCAAGGTCTACGATGCCTTAAACCGTGTCACCCAGCGGACCGAGTATGCCGCCGACAACAGCATTGTTCGCCAGGTCATCTTTACCTACGATGCCAACAACAACGTACTCAGCAAAACCGGCAACGGTACCACGATTACCTATTCCTATGACGAGATCAACCGTATAGCCAGTATCACGGATCAGTATGGCAAGACCCTCGGCTATGGTTATGACAAAGCAGGTAATCGTACAACCTTGACCTACCCCGGCAACAAGATTGTCCGCTACAGTTATGATGCGGCCGATCGTCTGCAGAGTTTGACCGACTGGTTGAATAACACCACCAGCTATAGCCGCAATGATGCCGGCCAACCGACCGAGGTTGTCTACGGGAATGGTGCCAAAGTGCAGTATGCCTATGATGCCTCCGGGCGATTGACTCTGTTGAAAAATGTAGGTGCAGATGAGGCTGTTATCAGTCGGCATAATTTGACCCTCGATGGTCGAGGCAATGTTATCCAGGCGGATGCGGACCTGCCGCTTGCACCCAAGTTGCCCAAGGCTGTTGCCACATTGACTTACGACAACAACAATCGGATTTTGACTGCCGGTTCCGACAGCTATAATCACGATTCAAGCGGTCGCATTATCAAGGAGAACCAATCTGGAGCGCAGACCATTTATACTTTTGACATTAACGATCACCTCACCTCGATTACATCCGGCTCTGAAACCTTGAGCAGTTACGGGTATGATCTCAACAACAACCGGGTGAGTCAGGTTCAAGCTGGGACTGAGACTCGTTATGTGATTGACCAACTCGCTGACCTCCCCAATGTAGTGGCAGAGACAAGCAGCGCGGGGGTGGTCTCCAGCTACTATCTCTATGGCGAGGGGCTGGTGGCCCAGATCAATGACGCCGGCAAGGTCCATTACTACCATTTTGATCCCACCGGACATACCTTGGCCTTGACCGATGGCGCTGGTGTTGTGACCGACCGGTATGCCTATGCTCCATACGGTTTTACGACTGTACAGGGGAGTACCCATAACCCCTTTCAGTTTGTCGGGCGCTATGGGGTGATGGATGATGGCAACGGCCTCCATTACATGCGAGCTCGCTATTACAAGGAGGATATTAAACGTTTTATGGGGTTGGACGCCTTACTTGGAGATATGGTTACGCCGCAATCGTTGAATCGTTATGCTTATGTGCAGGGAAATCCTGTTGTTTGGATTGATCCTAGTGGTGAAAGCTGGCGAGCTGTTGGTTACTTTTCACTTGCTGCTGTAGGTGTTGCGGGTCTAATTATATCCGCTCCTTATGTAGCAGCAGGTAGTGCAGTTGTTGCTGCCGTTGCTGCAGTAGGGGTTTCAACTTCAACACTGACAACAGCTGGATCTATGGCAGCTCTTGTTGCTGATTTGACAGCTGAAATATCTGTTGAAAATCCAGATGATTTCAATATAAGCAATGATATTGATTCATCACTTAGATTTACGAATTATTATTACTCTATTCCTTATGTATGCACTAGTGGAAACGAGTCAGCTGCAGAAACTGGCGAATATATAGGCAATATTATTTCGTTGGCTGATAGTGTTTATTCGCTATCCACGATGGGAAATGGGACTTGGGAGATATTAACTACTTCAGTTGTTAGTTCAACTAATATAACTACAGCTATGTCCGGTATATTTGATTATTTAGATAATAATGTATCGAAAGATAAAATAATACCTGGAAGGTGTTTAAGTAGCGATGGTTCGCAGCTATGGGGATGTCAATAATTTTTAATTTTTATAAAAAAATAAGGGACGTACCACGGTTTACATGCAAGACGAGTGATATTTTCTCAACTCTTTTTCTCGCTTACGCCATGAGTAAACATTCACCCCAGAGGCCTTTGCAGGGTACGCGTCAATGAAATCAGCTTGGGAAACAAAAATTTTTGGGAATGAACAACCCATAAAATTCTGAAAACAAAAGATCCATTGGAGGATATGAGCAATCTGGCCTGATTGACCGCGTAACGTTGTGCCCCTGGTTCTGTTCACGCATTGAGACGGATCTGCAGAACATGTGGTACTATTTATCCTCCTCTGCCGTATAATTTGAGAGCTATGCTCTGGAAGCATAAATTAAAGGCGCAGGCACATAATATTTTCCATGGAGCATTAGCAATAAATGGTATTACTCAACAATAAATCTGCCCTACTCATGATTGTTGTAGCCCTAATTGGCTCAGCGATTCCTGCGCACGCAATTACATATATCTATGACCAGCTCAATCGACTCACAAAAGTCACATACGACAACAAGAGTTCCATCGAATATTCATATGATTCGACTGGGAATATTGTAAGCGTCTCTGTGAATACGGTATTGGTTGACAGTGATAGCGATGGAATCGAAGACAGCTGGGAGTTGTCCTATTTTGCGAACCTGGATATTGCAAACAGCACCACCGATTTTGACAAAGATGGCTATACAGACATACAGGAATATTTGAATTTCACCGCAGGCCAAACTGACCCAAACGGAATCGCGTACAATCCAACAGTTATCAACGCACCAGGCGGGACCGGCTACGTTTCCCCTCAAAGCGATGCTGATTTTTGGAATTTAATGATTCCTAGTATAATCGCCGCCACAAAGAAACCTATCCAGAAAACTGTCCCCATTTCAGCAATAATTAACACGCTATTGCTCGACTGACCATGGAGGGGCCTCTCAAGGCGCTGTCAGCATAGAACAGATGGAGGCCGCCAGTATTCATCGTAAACATGCACTTCCCTGATTTTGCCCAATTAACATTTCCTCACAATTGCTTGATACTTTATCCCTGTTTTTCCGAATTATTCAAAAAGGGAGATGAGAAGTGGATAGAAATGAAAGAGATGCAACCATTTAACCCGGGAGGGGTGGATGTAAAAAACGGAGGCGGGCCCGTCATTCTGGCAGTTTTTCCCGGCCTGATACAGCGAAAGAATTCCCCCCAACCTTGCCAATTGTAAGCTCAAAAAATTTCAAATTCATTCCTGCTTAATGCTACTACTGTATATCTCTTGCTGGCGAACTGCTTCCTTAGCGTACGTTTTCGTTCCATTGGACTTCAAACCCCATGATCGGGCTGCAAATGCCCCTCGACAATCCGGCTCTCTTTTTGCCGTGCAAGATCATGGAACACATCACCTAAGTTTTTCCGAAGTTGGCCATAAAGCATTTTTCTCCGGCATTTCGGTATCCACACTACATGGAACTTGCAATCCCATTTTGTGTGACTTAAACATTGTATGTCGTTCATGAAGCCTCCCTTTTCGTGACTTTGACCGGTACACGAGGCGGGAGGCTTCTTTATTTTGCAGGAACCGTCAATCTGTTGTTGTCCCCCGGCAAAGCCGGGGGTTTACCCAAGGGAAATCATCACTGAATATTTACTATTGAAATAACACTATAAGTATTTGCATAATCATCATCAATCCTAACCCAAACATTATTACCAATTGCAAATGCGGTCAATATAGTAGCAAGGCCTTTATTATCAATATTCGTGTGCAGGTAAAATGACCTAGTTGTACCAGCCCCCCATGTCCCAACAGCAGATCCAGTTTCATTTTTCAAATAGACAATCACCCTGTCACCAGTTGATGTCTTAATAGGACCAACCCTTACAACAGAAGCTTTATTACAATCTACTGCATAAGCATTATTATATGATAAAAAAATGAATGTAATAAGAGTTGAAAAAAATATTATTCTTTTTAGCTTATCAATTCCAGTCCTCATAATGGGCCTCCCGTGTCATCAGTTAAAATTAATACTACTCGTTAACCATACTTGCAAAAGGTCAGCCACTTCCGCTTTAGGCTGATTGCGTACATAAATTTTCTCTGGAGTGGCACTTGACAGCAAAATGTTGCCTCACAAAGGCGAAATCTTGAAGCGCCGCGGTTGTTTTGCTCGAAATTTGCGACAACCGACTGTTTTTTTTGAGGAGTTATCCGTCCGGCCTACTGTTGATATTTTTCGGTAGGCTCCTGATCTTTCACAAATTGTGTACTGCCTGTTAGCCGCTAATCAAATGTCGGGCAAGGTGGATGCTCAAATCCATAGGCAATCATTCGTAAAATCGTCTCCATGGAAGGGGCGATAAACGTGTGAAAGTAGTTACGCATTCGCTCCCAAAGGGACCTGTTACTACTCAGCCTTGCCCTTGCAGCTTGAAACAGCGGGCAGCAGAACTGCTGGACCTGGTCAACAAGAAAAGCAAGTAACATCAGGTGCATAAAAACGGCACTCAAATGTTTTTTGCCCAGGCCATAGTTGTGCCCGAGGTTATACCCCTGATTTTTCAAGGTGTTGAAGGTCTCGTTTTCAATCCGCCAGCGGGCTCGTCCACAACGCATGAGTTCCATGACGTTGTCCGGGGTGATCTCCAGATCTGTGACCCAGCTGAACCGATTGCGAACAACCACCTCTTCGCCCTTGGTTTCAACTTCCCAGTGCTCAAGGAAGTTGACCTGCAACTGGCCCTCGCTGGCCTTGTTGAGCGGGACGGAATTGATGAAGCGAAAACAGTGCGTGGTGTTGATCTTGCGGCTGTCCGGGAAAACGAGCTCTATGACCTCACCCCGCTCGGCTGCGGCATCAACCAGTCCGAACATATAGGCGTGATCCCCTGGTTTGGCCGAGAGGATGTAACGGAGATCATGGGCCATCAAGTCTTTGATGTGCGGTGCGTTTGAACTCAAGCCATCCTCGGTGACGATGACTTTCAGACGTGGATGTTCTCGGCGGAAATCGGCAATAAAGCGCTTGGTAGCGTTACGCTCGCAATCGTTTTTGGTAGCGCCATCCTGGCGACGGATGAGTTCGGGGCAGAGTGGGAAAACTGCTTTGCAATCCGGTGAAACAAAGGCTCCGCTCACCATCTGGAGGTGATACTCGATCGTGCCATTACGTCGTTCTTTGGTCAGGCAGTAATCGGCACCGATATTCTCCGAGCTATGGATACCGGTCCCGTCAATGGCCATCAGAAGGTACCCGCCAAGGCAGGTCATTTTCGGTATGACCTTGCCTCGCTGCAATTGATGAAAAATGGTGCGGAACGGTCGCCGAAGCAAGGTCGGAACAATCTCATCCAGAATGGTCCGCATTTGGGTGTCGCTGGGGATTATTCCTACCCCATAGACACCGTGGAGACTTTCAGGTTGCTCAAGCCGTCGTTCATCAAACGACAGCACCGAAGGGTCTTTGAGTGAAAACATGGCAAAACCACTCATCAGCGCGTCGTCCAGAGGGATCGATGCATTAGCAGCCCGGTGGTCGGGCACCTTTTGCAGATCCTTGCGGATAAGGGCAAATAAGGCATCGGCATTCAAATGAGAACGCATCTTGATCTTGTCCAGTGTTTGGTTTGCTTTGCGGTTACGGCGGAAAAATTTTTTGAGGGTCGACATATGCTTCTCCTTGTAAGATATTGATATCACAAGAAAAAGCGTTTCGACACTTCACGGGATGTCAAGAGATTTTTTCGATTATCCCAATTTATTTTACAACGTAAAATTAGCTATTTACGGAGTCTTGTCCTTTTGAAAAGCCCGAAAAGTTTGCGAAAAGCTTATCTGGAAACCACGAATTTACAAGGCTTCCGGGTAAAGCGGGAACAGCTGTGGAGCGGTTACTCAGCCTGGCATTGGACAAGGTTAGGTCAGCAGGCATTATCCCAGAAAATGCAGTAGTTGCCATTGTTGATGCAGTCATGGGGGTTGCCATTGATATGCTGCTATCGGGAAAGAGATTTTCTCACATTACAAACCTAATAACGGCGAATTAGAACAACTCAGAAATTTGAGGTCTATTTTAAGAGCAGCATCATTACGGTCGGGAGTAGTGCAGCCACAGATTTTTTAGTGGTATTATTTTCCGTTGAAGGCGGCGCATCATCCCCCGTGAGCGTAACATTGTTGGATAATGTAATATTCATTGCTCCCATGTTCACGTCTATATGACCGCTGGCGGCATCAACCTCTCCTGTGTCTCCGACATCTATCTTGCTGAAATCCTCGAGGAAGGCATGGGTTGCACCTCCATATACACCGCCATCGAGAGTAACAAAATCTCCGTTTTGTACCGGTACGGTTAAGCTGATTTGTAAACTCAGGGTATCAGGGGCGCTACTTAAAAATTGAACGTTTCGTATAATGTCCGTGTAACTCGTCGGATTGAGCAAAGTTTCGCCAGTCGCATTATCGTATACTTGAAAATCGTCACGCGAGAACACACTTGAAGCATTTGGTAGCATGGCCAAACCATCCGTATTGGCGTACTCTCCACTCAGATTGTAACATCCTCCATCGAGATAATTCCCACTTGGATAACGGCAGATCATAGTCAAACCACCAAGTCCCAAGGAAGGGGCTCCGGTTATGTAGTTGAATGCACCCGTGACATCCACTGTAACGGTCATCACCCCCCCACTGTCCGGGGCGTTGACAGTGCCAGAATAAGAGATACCAGCCGCTAGTGGCGCCACCAATACCTCTTCAGAGCTTCCGTCAATTACGCTGATTAAATTTTCTGTACGGGTAACAGATCTTTTGGATCCAAGGGTGTATTCAGAGCGACCTGTTATCGTTGTGCTGGCATGATCAGTTTTGATGGCATTGCTATTGATGTATTCTTCATTACTAACTACGATGATTGATTTATCGATGTCTGAACTTCCTGTTTCCTGGAATACGGTCACGGTGTCATTCGTATCCGCTGGGTGAATGGTTGCCCATACCCCAGCAAAGGATTGTTTGGGTAATGTAAAGAAAGCTGCATATATGATGCACAGGCTGAATGTCGTAGTATTTGAATGATTTTTCATTGCTTTTCCTGTAAGAGACTCTGTAAAGTTGATGTATAATACAGAAAAAAGTAGAAAGCTCAAGCTATAGTTTGTTCTCAAGCTTATGTTTGCGGGTTGTAGGCACATTTTAGTGCAGTGCCGGAGAAAATATCACGCAATTTCAATGTGATAAAATTTTACGCGTGGTGAAAATCTCAAAATCTGTGGGCACACGCGAAGCGATATTTCAGTTGAAATACGCGAATTAACACGCTAACGTGGTGGGCAGTCATGTATCTGCGAACCACGAAACGAAAAAACAAGAACGGCACCGTTACCGAGTATCTCCAGCTCGCCCACAACGAGCGGAATCCGGAGACCAACTCCACCGTTGCCCGCATTATCCACAGCTTCGGACGCGCCGATCAGCTCGACCGTGAGGCCTTGGTGCGGCTCGCCCGATCTATAGCCAGAGTCTGCGGGGTAACCATTGTTGACCCCGCTGGTAGCGAGGAGGCTCAAGGTGGTGGACTGCCCGACGATCTTGAGATCCTGCGCACAGTGGAACTCAATGCCGTTGACTTAAGGGTTTCTCGGTGCAAAAATCACCAACCATCTGAATTTACAATTTATTTACAGACGCGGCAATGTTATCATTCCCGTAACCAACTAATATTTCGACAGAAAATCAAATTCAAGAGAACATTGGCAATGAAGTTGCAGTGAAAATTGTGTGCCAACTGGCTGTGATAGCGGCAAAAGCGAAACATATTATTCACTGGAGTTCATTTCCCGTTTTCTTCCTCAAAGCAGGCAGGATATCGACGCCTCTTTTAATGGCGAGGATTTTACCCGAAACCGCAAATTGCCACTGGCCATCACCCTTGCTCTACTCATCAATATGGTCAGACCTGGTAAACGTTTCGGTTACCAGGAAGTCATCAACCGGTTTTTCAGTGACACCGGTTTGGCTCATGAAAAAGGCCTCTCCCCACCGGACAAGGCAGCCTTTTTGCGAGCAAGGAAGAAAGTGCCTCTCGATGTTTTCAGCGGTCTTTTCAAGAAAGCTGTTGAAAAAGCTCATAGCCTCGCTTCGACTTGTGGTGGCGCAAGATGGAATGGCTTTCGTCTTATCGCCATCGATGGTACGAAAAAGAATGTACCGTATAGCAAAGAGTTAGCCCAAACATTCGGCGTCCCCCATGGAGCCCATTACCCACAGCTCCTTTCATGCGCGCTTTTCGATGTTCTGCTCAAGATTCCCCTCAATTTGATGTGGGGTGCGCATGACGTGAGCGAGAGGACCATGGCTCTTGAATTGATCAACGATCTCGGCTTAGGCGATTTGCTCCTGCTTGACCGGGGATATCCCGGGTTCGAACTCTTTGAAAAAATACAGAACCAAGGCGCCGACTTTCTTGTACGTCTGCCGGATAACGGTTTATTCAAGCCCGTCACCGAGTTTCTTGCCCAAGGACATCGGGATGGCATAGTAACCCTGCATCCTTCGGAAGAGTTAATCCGTCAGCGGTTGAGGAACGGCGAGCCCGCGCCGGAGCCAATCAGGTTGCGAGTGGTTAAAATGAGAACCAAGGGGAGCAAGACTGCCCTGTTCATCACCACTTTGAAGGGCAAAGCCGCATACCCTGTAGGCTCGTTGCGGGAACTCTATCATCTTCGATGGGAGGAGGAAGAGTTTTACAAGCTTATCAAAGAGCTGCTGGAGGCCGAAAACTTTCGTGGCAAAAGCCGCCAGTTCATTGACCAGGAAGTCATGGCCACTTATCTCTACTGCCTCCTGGTCCGCATTATGATGATGGAGGCGGCAGTGAAGCACCATATCCCGCTCAGCGGGATATGCCAGCAGGCAGCATTTCTGGCGGCAACGCGGTTTATGGACAAACTCTTAGTCAGCCAAACACTCGAAGACTGCCAGCATTGGCTGGAACTCTGCCTCGCTGAAATCAGCTGGCAGCGATACAAAAAACGAACGGGTCGTTCATTCCCCCGGATTTCCAAGCGGAGTTACGGGAAATGGGGGCGCCGGTCAGCTTAAGTCAACGGCATTGCAGTGGAACTCGGCACAGTGCTGGTCATCGAAACCCTTTGGGAGCGGTTGGGTATCGGCAAAGCGCTGCGGTCTCTGCTGGACAAAGGCAAGTATGCCGTTGCCTATGACCAGGCCCTGCTGGCCATGACCGCCAATCGTCTCTGCGCACCGGAATCCAAACTCGGTGTTTGGGATCGGTGGCTGGAGCAGGTCCATCTGCCCAAATGCCAAGGCCTGAAACTGCGGCAGATGTACGAGGCGATGGATTTCCTCCACAAGCATATCGACGCGGTAGAGGAAGCAGTCTTTTTTCAGACCGCCAACTTGTTCAACCTCTCGGTTGATCTGATCTTTTACGATACGACGACGGCTTCATTCTCCATTGATTACGAGGACGAGGAAGACGAAAACGACGGTCTGCGTCAGTACGGTCATTCCAAAGAGGGCACGTGGACGCCGCAAATCGTGGTCGCCCTGGCGGTTACCCGAGAGGGATTGCCGGTAAAAAGTTGGGTTTTTCCCGGTAACACGGCGGATGTATCCACGATCGAGCGCATCAGAAAGGACCTGCGAGGCTGGAACCTCGGTCGAGCGCTGTTCGTGGCCGACTCGGGTATGAACTCCTCCGCTAACCGAGAAGAACTTGCACGGGCCTGTGGCAAATACCTGCTGGCCACCCGCATGGCATCGGTGGCCGAAATCAAGAAAGAGGTCCTCTCGCAACCAGGTCGCTTCACCACCTTCACCGACAACCTGCAAGCCAAGGAAGTTGTTATCGGCGATGGCGAGCGACGGCGGCGATACATCCTCTGCTTCAACCCAAAGGAAGCAGAGCGGCAACGAATACATCGGGAAGAGATCGTCGGCATGCTCGAAGAGCAGCTTGCCGGCCATAAAGACCGTGATGCTTCCGCCCAATGGGCCGTCGAACTGCTGGCCTCAAAACGATACAAGCGATACCTGAGAACAACCGAGGCCGGAAAAATTCGCCTGGACCGAGCAGCCATCACCGAGGCCAAACGCTACGACGGCAAGTGGGTGCTGGAAACCAACGATGACACCATCAGCCTTGAAGATGCGGCCCTTGGCTACAAAGGGCTTTTGGTTATCGAACGGTGTTTCCGATCCCTCAAGCGCACCCAGATCAAAATGATGCCTATGTATCATTGGGCCGCACGGCGCATCGAAACGCATGTAAAAATCTGTGTTCTGGCGCTGCTCATAGAGCGCGTTGCGGAACGTGAGTGCGGGGAGCCCTGGTCCCGGATACGGCGCAACTTAGCCAAACTTCAAGCCACTGAGTTTCAAAACGACCAGCACAGTTTTTTTCAGATTAATTCAGCGCCGGAAGCCTGTCGTGAACTGATGAAAAAACTTGTAACTCCGCTACCGACCAAAATTTTTGGCATTAAGCCCCTTGAAAAATAAGTGCAATACCTGTGGGCACACGCCAAAATCGGCACCACCCGCCAACGCCCACCAGGCAAGGCTTTGCGGCTAGGCGTGTTCCACAACCCGTAAACCCAGGTCAAGTTTCGGGGTTGGCGCAATTAAGCGAGATCCGACAACCAACCTCTTGAAATAATATCATTTTAACGTGAAAAGCCTTTTAGGGGTCGCTTCGGAAAACGGATTGCAAAGTACGCTAAGCCGTTTGCAGCGCCCTTAGTGGCCTATACTTACCTGCACCGATCTTGGCGCTGCTGCGCCAGAGATAATCGCCGGTCAGGTTGATATGCTCCCATCCCAGCGGCGACAGATATTGAAACAGTGCATCATGGGGTCTGTTCACGAAACGGAAAAAAAATAGCACGCTAATCTTGCCTGGTGGCAAGCTTAACATGTCCGCGACCTGAACCTGAACGCCAGATCCATTCAGTCTTCGAGCTACGTATAATCAGGAAACATCTCAAATCCAGCCTGCGCAAAATATATTGAGACTGCCAGTTCCCGCCTCAATTATGTCCCAGAAAAGCGAGACCATCTCTCTCCATAATTGCTCCCCAAGTCTGTCCAATCGACTAGCACTTGTTCCTCCCTTCCCCAAAAAACGTTTCGTTTTTTTTCATATTTTTTTTATGTTTCACCTGTGCTTGGATAGTAAAAAAAACAAGATGTTGCAATAACTGATCGTTTTATAACGAACACCACATTGTAACTGCCTCCCTTATTCTAAAGGGACAACATGGAATTAAGTAGTTGCCAGAAATATTTTTGCAATGTTAACTTAGGCAAATATGCCTACTTACCTTGCAGTAAATATACCTATATATTTTTTATTATAAAAATTGGAGAGACTCACAAGCTCATCAAATAAGATATTTCTTATTACTTTTTCGAGCGTAGATTATGAAATCGAAAAAAAACATTATGTTGTTAAGCCTATCGTTATTTTTTATCAGTGTTAATGCCTGGTCAGGTACTCCTGGTACTCTAAAATGGGCTTTTGGAACCGGTGATGAAGTCACATCTTCTCCTGCTATTGGACCAGATGGAACAATATATATTGGCTCTCAAGATAAAAATTTCTACGCTATTAACCCTAACGGTACAAAGAAATGGAGCTTTTCGACCGGAACTAGAATTCTGGGATCACCTGCTATAAATTCCGATGGTATTATTTATGTACAATCAAATGGTGATTATACCTTATTTCCGCCAATTAGTGGCTATCTCTACGCTATTAATCCAGACGGATCCGAGAAATGGCGGTTTGCGACAGGGCAAGGCTCTGCTTCCTCCTGTCCTAGTTTTGGGGCCGATGGAACAATTTATGTGGCCACAGCAACGTCTTTATGGGCCATAAACCCAGATGGAACCAAGAAATGGAGCGTAGACAATCAATCGAGTTGTATCGATGACCCAGAAACTTCAAGCCCAAGTGTTGGGCCTGATGGTACTATATACATCGGTTCATGTAAAACCTATTATTGTTATTATCCTGCTCTCAAAGGATCAGTTTATGCACTCAATCCGAATGGTACTGAAAAATGGACTATGAGAATTGGAAGTGAAGTTCGATCTTCTCCTGCTATTAGCAGTGACGGGACGATTTATGTAGGGGCGTACGATTCTAAGGTCTATGCCATCAATTCAAACGGCACTTTGAAGTGGGATTTTTACTGTAACGGACATATTTATGCCTCTCCCTCTATCGGTAAGGATGGCACAATATATGTGGGTGTGAAATTGGGGGACGCAGATAAATTTTATGCGATTCATCCGAATGGTACGGAAAAGTGGTCATTCACACTCTCTAGAGGCACCGTTTCTTCGGCTTGCATAAGTGCTGACGGCACAATATACTTTGCCGGATGGGATGATAGACTATATGCTCTAAATTCAGATGGCACCCAGAAATGGCTTTTTACCATCCCGTGGGGGCTCGGTTCCAAATCATCGCCGGCTATTGCCGCGGATGGTACCATATATGTGGGACTGGCCGATAAATTGTATGCTGTTTACGGCGGATCTGATGGGTTGGCAAAATCATCTTGGCCAATGTTTAATCATGATGTGAGGCATGTAGGAAAATTTGAGACTTTAGCTGAAAATAGATACATTATTCCTTTTCTATCGCCTTTACTCTTGGACAAATAATTCTATTAATGATAAAATATAAAATTATTCTTAATGTTGACGATTGGAATTGGAAAGATGAGGATTTCATAAAAAAAGTTGCCTCGAATTATCAAAATAGAAATAGATTCCCCATTCAAATTGCCAAGTAGAAGTTATAGTAAGCATTTTAGTCCATTTATTTTATCCACACTACTGTGGATGTCAGGTCCACGAGTTTCTATATCTCCTGTCAATATTGATAAATGGAGAATGGCGACTCATTCGCGTAGCGCCCCCCCTGTCAGCGTGACATCAATGGTCTACCCGTTTCGGCGCCTTCATCGGCGCAAACTTGCCCTGAGTAGCTTCTTTCGCGGCCTCTGCCTGTTGGTGCTTTTTGCCAGTCCCACCTGGCTTTCGATGGACGAATGGCGCGGCGGCAATCGCGCACTTGTCCCGGCGCTCCGGTGGAGCGTTTGGATTGTTCATGACGCGAAGCATGTACTCCAGAGGGGTAAGGTTCTCCCGCTGGACCTCATCGACAATATCCGCCGAACGGGTGATCAAGTCTTTTCCGTGACGAAAGGCCAAGGCACACTGACGACTGCAAAACCTACGCTTTTCATACACGCCCGGCCTCTCGATTTGGCCAGACGGATACACCCGTCGTTTCAGCAGTTCGCCACAAAATTCACACTTTTTCATTTACTCGATTCCGTAGTGTAGCAATGGTTCCTATTTGGGGATTTTTTCTGCGCGTGAGGAGCGCCGTGGTCTCCGAGGGCGAAGGTCGCCAGGGATTCAACCCGCCCCCCGTTTGACCACCGACACGCATCGCTCAAGCGGCGCGTCGTGGCCTCCCTAAGCACGTTCCAGGGGCTACGGGTGTCTTGACATGCGTAGGTATCGAAATCGCGCATACACCACATTTTGACGCCTCCTCTGCATCGATCTCAAACGGCGGTGCCCAATCATAACCACCCGCATCTAGAGCAATCGCCAGGATGGTTCGCGCGGTCGTGTCGCGCATCCCCAGGGGTGCCTGTTGCTCAGCGGCCAGGGCCACGGCATGGAGTAAGGCATTCTGCAGGGTGGTGCGGTCGGTGGTCTTCAATCGTTTCGTTCAGGGTCATTGCCGCCACCTAGCATCAATCGCTTCGTCAATCAACCGCGTCAACTTGTTTGGTTTTGGCATCAACTTTCCTTTGTGCAGAGCGGCAAACAGGGCATCAATAGCGATGTCGTCAAGTTCGCCACAATCAGCACAAAGAGGTATAAACAGCGCCTGCCTTTCGCTGAGGTTTCGCCGTTTAAAAATAACGGATGGCTTTTTACAAACGACACATGGCGCTTTGCCGGTCAGCCAAACCAAGGCCAACCTGTGAAGCTCCACTAATGGCAGGGGGGCAAGCACTGTACACGCCTCCCCGGTCCTGATGCACTTTTGCACATAAGGCCAAAGCCATCCTTGAAAATACGCCTCCAGATCCTTTTCAAAACCCATCTCATCATCTCCGTTTTGGTTGCTCAATAAGCCGGTAATCAGCACCTTCACGCCTCACCCGGTCCGGCAAGTGATATGCATCATAGTCTTGGTTGATTTTCTTGCGCTGGATCTCATTCACGAATCGCCAGTCAGAAGTGGGTAAAATCCTGGACTGCTCACCGATAACGAAATCGCGCTCCATCCCTTGAATGGAGCATCGGTGGTCCACCGGCTCTTTCAACTTGACCACCTTGCAGATGAACCCATGGGGGGCATTATTATCGAGGTTGACAGCGAGCCGTGGTTTTTCCAAAGTCATCTCTCCACCCTTTGCAAAGGAAAACCCTTGGCGCTTTTGCAAAGCGATAACGGCAATCCCTTTGTTTAGCTTGCGGTGAATGTCGGCAATGAATTTCCCAGCCATATAAAATTCATCGTGGACTTCCAGGAAATCAACAAGGGTGATACCATCGGAAACAACTTGCTTGTCGTAACTGTGATTGCACTCAATAAACTTTATGTGTTGCACCCATTGGGCAGGATCTCCACCCATGGCAACGATTCTCTGCTTCAGTTCAACGGCGCCCATCTCGGAGTTCAGATACTTTACCTCTGTCGGGGCTACCACTTTCAGTACACTTTCACTGGAAAGTGGTAGAGCTTTAGGGGGGTATCTGTGGTCCGACAAAAAATTCCGACAAATGGTCAGAAGAAAGCTCGTTTTGCAGCTATTTTGAGCTCCGTTAACGCTGATAATCGTTCCTGGTCTGATAACTGCGTGTTCGTGAATATCCAATGGTAACAACAAATTAACCCGATCGTCGCCAACGCTTAGTATGTCCATGGGTTCAGGTTCAGGCTGAACTACCTCCCAATGCCCCCGCTTGCCTTCTATCTTATTGATTTTACCTGATTTATGTAGGTAGGTAAGCGCGTCTGCGATTATCTTTTTCTCTTTTCTGGTTTTCACGCAAAGCTCCGAATATACGTCATTATTCGTGAATGATGCAGGGTCGGCCTCAACAAACATGGAGACCTCCTTCGATAATCCATCCCGGATTTGTGCGTCTGTCGGATTTTTGTCGGAAAGTTGTCGGACAGCGTCGGGAAATTCGGACTTGTCGGAATTGTCGGGAAATTCGGATTTGTCGGAATCCACCCGTAACGACCTTGCCGCTGCTGAGAAGTCGCCCCCATGCTCCATGAAGGTGTAGATCGCGAAGGCATCCAATGGCTTCATTGTGGGCAGGGGTGTGCTGGTTGTGAACACAAACAACCCTTGTCGGTTCAGTGTCGCTGATGTGCTGCCATCCGCCTTCCCCGGCCTGCTCAGATGGAGGCGATCACAAACTTTTCGGGTCAATGTCCATCCATAGTGAATGAGCATCGTTTCCAGGTCGGCATCCCTGTTGAAAACATCGCCGGGGCGGTCACCATGAAGGCGGGTGGTATCCTGGTGATGCTCCCTGTCATGGTGACCGCCCTCATCAAACGATTTTGCGATACCATGAAGCAGTTCCCTTTCCTCGGCGGTCAGGACAGGGAGTTTGTAGAGGTCGCCATGGAGGGTGTATTTGCCGGTCCCATTGGTGTGTGGCAACACCTGGCTGGGAGCAATTAAAAAATACCCCCCTTGACCCCTGGTCTCGATCCAGGTGTCTTGCTGGGGTTTCCCGTTGCGGTTATTGTACTGCTTTGACATCGCCAGCTTGACATTGCCACCGACCGGGGACTCACATCGATAAACGAGGTGAAAGCCATCGGAGGGAGTTTCTTGCCAGACAGTCAGCTTTGCTCGCAGATCCTGGTTGACCGATTCCACGGTGTCGAGGAACGGCTTCCAGAGGTCGGGGTTGTCGAAATCGAGACATTCGAGATGTCCAGAGATGGAGCCAGCGACAACTGCGATATTGCATCCTGACTTGGCAAAGAGCCGCACGGCTTCATCGTGGGCCATTCGCTTTGCTTGGTATGGCGCCCAACTTTTTAGGGCTGGCTTCTTGCCGTGAACCGCGCAAGGGATGACTGATAGCCCGGCGTTCAAACAGGCTATTGCGTGCTCACTGAGAGACGGTGCGGTTTTTGGCTTGAGATACTTCTTTACCCAGGGCTCCGCGTTACTCATGACTGAGCCCCCCTTTGCGGACCAACCATTCGGCCACCGCTGGCGGTAGTATCCCGGTGACAGCCAGCCATACAACGAAACGCTTAATTTGTGACTTACTCATTCCACTTGACCTTTTGCCGCAAATACGGCAATATACGCTTGAAAAGTTATCCCTCTTTTCATTGCCTCTTGCCCCTGCCAGAATGACCACCCGGTGGGGGCGTTTTGTTTCAGGCATCAAGAAATTGTCAAAACGGGAATGCCCGCTGCGAAAGCATCAAGGGCACTCTGAGGATAATAGGGTTTGCCCATGATTGTGACATAAGCTGGACCCTTCTTTTTGCATCGCATGACGGCCATGGAGCCGGGCGTGTATTTCACGCCCCTTTGAGCCAAGTACTCAGACGCTTCTTTTGTGTCGTAACGACGTTCTACTTCGTGGGAAATTTGAGACATAGCCACCTCGTTTAATGTTTTGCTCTGTCCTTTGACAAAGCTAATTAATCATTAATTGTTGTGACTTTAAGATATTGAAATGATGTTGAAAAGTGGTGCTACCTCAGGAGTAACACCACTATTCAGAGGGGGGGAGGTGGGGCAGGGGGTTATGCGGTGTGCTTTTTGTACCAGTCGAAAATTGCCTCTTTCGAGAATAGGGTCTTACTACCTCGCTTCGTGCTCCATCGCTCCTTGAGCACGTCAAATGCCTTGGCGCTGGCGTCCTCAATGGTAGCGCTCGGGTAGCTTCTCAGGTGATCCACCACAAGCGCAATTGCCTGTTGCTGAATCATGGACTTGGTGTACTGCTCCCATATTTGAGAACCGCCACTCATTTTCTTATCATCTGTAAAACCAAGGGTTCTTGCTAAATCGAAAGTGGTATTCTTTGCCTGTAATAGCCTTTTCGCGATGTCATCAAGATAACACAGTACCCATGCGGGGACAGGCTTGTTTCGCTTCCGACATAAAGCGTATGCATCCCATGCGAAAAGCGGATTGCCCGTTTCCTGGTACAGATCCCGTTTTTCATTCATAAGAGATTCGTGGCGCTGCTGCTGCAACCCAATTTCCTTTTGGGCGGCATCCGAGGAAAGCGATTGCCCAGGAGGAGGACAGACACGACAAAGCCACGCCTCAACATCGGGACCACCGTCGTCTTCGGAGTAGGGCAGGGGGGGCAGTGCTTCCAGGTGTGGGGCAACACTCTTTTCTTTTCGCTTCCTAGGCATCATTCGCCCCCTTGAGGGAAGAGCAATTCAAGGGCTTGCTCCGCTGCCTCTTTCTTGGCACCAGGAAGAAAATGCGCGTATCGCTCTCTTGTTATTTTGGGGTCACTATGGGTCAGTAGCTCACCTATCATATCAAGGGTGAACTTACCGCTGTTGGCCAGGGTGACAGCATAATGGTGACGTAATCCATGGAAAATTCGAAATTTACCAGGGAGTTCGGCCTTTTTTTTAATGCGCTCCACGGCTGTTGAATCGACGCGGAGACCTCCACCTTTGCCAGGAAAAATGTAGGTGCTTTCGGGAAACTTCTCTTTCCTCCACTCTATCTGTTCTTTGATGATTTTTTCGACAACGGAGTTTAGAGGAACATTGGCATCCTTTCCGCTCTTGGGGTTTCGTAGCGTGATAATCTTTTGAATGAAATCGATGTCGCTATCTTCAAGTTTGAAAATTTCGCCACGCCTCAAGCCTGTAAACATGGCAACCTTTAGCATCCTTGCAACCTCCTGGTGCGGCCAAGCATTCAGCACGTCCACAAACTTAGTAACTTGTTCCGGGGTCAGGTACTCCACTTTTATATTGTTACGGTCTGGCATCGCGATGATGAAGGATAGACCGGGGCATTTTTTGTTTTTCTTTCCGTAATTGGCAATGCGGCGGATCATCTCCAGCGCTCCCCATATCGTAGCAACGGCTTTCCCCTCCATGGCGGCCTTTATATTGTTGATGTCGTCATGGGTGATGTCCTGAACAGGTTTGTTTCCAAGGAGGGGAGAAACATGCTTGTCATATCGGTAACGGTCGAATTTTGCCGCCTGTGCATTGCCACCTCGTTGTTGAAAATAGAGGTCGGCCAATTCATCAAGGGTCTTGTTCTGGTCTGCTTTCTCTTGTCGGATCTCCTTTGCCGTCTTGACATCGCCCCCATGCCGTGCAGCTCGTTGTCTATCGGCTCGAAGGTCAGCGGCTACCTGTGGGCTGTATCCTTCTGATTTCCACCCGACCTTTTCCCACACTTTTTTTCCCTCTCTCTTGAAGGTGATGTAATAACAAACATCCGCTCCACTCCCACATTTTCGTTCTTCACTTTTTCGACAATAAACGCCTGCCCATCGATTCGGGTCAACCCTCTTGAGTGCTGTTTTCTCGCTGTACGCTGCCATCGTCTACCCCTCCAGATTTCTACCCTATTTCTACCCTTGCCGCTAAAATCGGCTATAAAACGTTAATACGGACTAAGCGTATAAAACTGTAGGTCGATAGAAAAGTCAATGTAAATTCAAAAACATTAAACTTTATTAAAAGGTAGAAATGGGGGTAGAAAAATACAAAGGGAGGCGTTCGGGACGCTGGGGTCGGAGGTTCGAATCCTCTCTTCCCGACCATCGGCAACATATAAGGGTTTCAGGTAGCTATGCTTGAAACCCTTTTTGTGTTTATAGCTGTTGATCCCGCCTGTAATTTTTTCTTCCCCTCCCCCTCTAACGTGAGTAACCCGTGGCGTTCACTTCTTAAAGGGGCACCACCGATTAAAAACTGACCCACCCTGGGTGTTTTTTCGGCCCCCCTTTCTGTGCCTGGGGGGATATTTAATGAAAACCTTTTCCTCCTCAAATTCCCTTCAGATAAGGGATGAGGGTGTTTGAGAGAGAAAAGGTTGCCGCGCTGCAACCACCGATGGTGGGGCAACTAATCGGCGCGGGGTTGGGCAGAAGTTGGTCGGCGGTGACACTGAGGGGCGTTTGAGATAGCCAACCATTTTCAAGGTTTCAGCGTAGCGATGCTCTTTATGTTGTGTTTTTTTTATCGTTGTCAACGCTCACATTAGCAAATCTGTCCTTTAGGGTAACCTGCCCAGGTGTTCCCCCTGAGCAGGTGGTTACCCACTCGTTTATTCTCGCCAGTGTTCAGGCTGATGTAGTGAATCGGCACAACGAATTTTTCCTTTTATGGTGCCGATAACGCCGGGCGAGAGCTCCTGCGCCATCCAAGCTGAGGCATGTTCTTGCGGAATGGGATAGGGCGCCTCAAAGCCGCAAGCACCTGCTGGAGTAAAGCCGCAACGGGGATAATAATCGGGGGCTCCGAGAACAAAAACGAGTTGGGTTCCTGATCTTCGAAGCGCATCCAGGCCAGCCATAACCAGTTTTTGACCAATGCCTTTTGCCTGAAAATCTGGAAGAACGGCAAGAGGTGCAAGTATTTGAGCTGCGATATTGTCTGCACCCCTTTCTATATACGCATTGGTAAACAGCATGTGTCCGATCACAATGTCCTGTTTAACTGCGATCAGTGAGTGGCGCGGCTGTCGGATCTTCCAGCAAGTCCTTTACAAGCTCACTGATAACCATCCCCTTGTCCCTGTCACTAGCCGTACCGAAAGCCTGCTGCTGGACATGCAGCAGGGCTTGTGTATGTGAGGGTTCTGTATGTATTATTTTCATTGTTGTTTTGTAACTATTCAGCGCAAACCGAAACCACAAGCGTACTCATAAAATCGGGCCATCTGCCCTGGAAGAGTAAGCGCAGTGCTTTGGACGCAGTAATGCCTTGTTTTCTACAGGTCGTGATGTAGCTACGGATACGGCAGAAAGTCTCTGCACCTTCCATTGAACGGAAGCACCCTGACACCTTCTGCTGCACCTTGATCATCCGCAGGTCATTTTCTGCCTGGTTATTGGTGAAAGGCACCAGCGGATCGTCCAAGAACCGAAGAACGTCGTTTTCAAAGCTCTGTAATCGCTCCAGCAGGTTTCTGGATTTCGATTTGGCTATTCGTCCCCGTTTTCCGTTGTTGAGCTTAGGGGCCGGTGCCGGGCATTCCAGTTCGGCTTGTTGCAAGAGTTCTCGATATCGCACCCTGTACTGCTCTGCCGTGGCGGAATCGAGACATCCGCCAGCGCCATGGACCATCTCATTGGCCTCCTTGAGCAGCAGGCTGAGCTGCTGGGCCCATTGTTGACCATCTTGCTCCCAGGCCCGTTCCAGTTCACGCAAATGGTGCGCATTGCACAAGGCATGAACCCGGCCGTAATGGAAATAGGGTTTCCAATGATCGTGGCAGAGTATCCCGTGGAAACCTGGGAGGATACCGATGGACTCTATTGCCTCACCGCCCCGTTTTGCATGGGGAGCGAAATGGCTTAACCCAAGACTGGAAACATTATGCAGCCAGCATCGTTTGCCACCGATGTTGATCCCTGTCTCGTCGACATGAAGCAAGTCCTCTTGTTGCAACGCCTTTTGCACCCACTGCTCGAAGAAGGCCAGACGATCAAAGGCGTCACGGTTGAAATTGACAATGGAACCGCTACTGACCGGAATACCCATCTGCTCCAGGAAGTGGTCCTCGATCCGATTATATGGCACCATCTGGAACTGCGACATATACACAGCATTGACCTTCACGCCGATGCCATACTGTACCGGCCTGGTGATCCCTTCCGGAAACGGTGCGACATGACGTCTGCCCTGTTCATCCACCACGATCTCGGCACGCCATTCGGTCACCAGGGTGGTGATGTCCAGGTCAATGACCTGGCGTGCCTCGTGGCCGCTGCTGCGATAGCGCCCAGGGGGAAGCAGGCTGCGATCGATAACAATCTCCTTGATGATATCGGGATCACTGACAGGTCTCAGTGTCGTTCCAGCATGACCAGGCTGACCGCCGGGTTTGCGACCACTCGCAGAACGAGGTTTTTTAGTGCGGAAAGGATCGGTCGACGGCGGCTTGCTACTGTTTTTGCTATTGAGACCAAGGCGATTCAACAACAATGAAACCAAGAGCAACAGAACTTCCAGGCTGCTTTTCAGCGCCGGTGAAAGATCCTGCTCAGCGGCTATCAAGCTGGTAACCCGCTGGATTGTCTCTTCTACATTGATGTTATCGATTGTCACTCCAACCCCCGTGTTTGTGTCTTGCCGACACTATACCACGGGTTTTAAAATCGAAATTTTAGTCCCAAAACTGCCCCTGGGACGGTTTGTAATTTTTTCTGCGATCCGCCTGCCGCGTGCCCTCGATCAACATGCACCAAAAGGCCGTAGCGGTGCTTCAATGGGGGGAATTGGGCAGTTTGCCAATCGCACTGGAAAATACAAAATTTAACCGAAAACCATGTCAAGCACTTTTTTAACAAATTCAGCATGGTGAGCTGAATAGTTACGTTGTTTTTTCCTGTTTTTCATGATGACCTCGTAAAAAGTCAAACCGCCCAATCCGCTCGAAAAGAAGCGACTGGTTGAAAGTTTGTGCCTTCGTGAGTTCTTGTTGAGAAGTCTTCCCGAAAAAGTTCTTTGAAATATGTTTGGAAAGCCAAAAAGAAAAAAAATAGGCTGTAAAAGGACGTCATTGGGCTGGTTTTCTCGCCCCAGTGCCTGCTGGCCCGCAATATGTTCAAGCCGATGGCCTTCATGAAGGCGGCAAACCGCACTGCTTTCATGCCACGAACCCGGAGATGTTTGACACCGGTGCGCCGGTCGAATTCCGACATGGTCGCCTCAACGCCGGCCCGGTACCGGTACTTCTCCCTGAACTCCGGGCTTTCTTCTTCCTGTCGCCGTCGGGCCAGGCGGATATCCTTGTCGGTGTAGCGGTAGTAATAGCCCTTTTTTCCGATGGAGACGGGGCACCGGTCAAACGAGGAGCAGTTCTGACAAACAGCGATGGGGAAGAGTGCGCTGTAGCCGGATTTTGATTTCTTCACCGTGTCGGGTGCCGTGACCTGGGGGCAGGTGAGAACCTTGCCCTGGTCATCAAGGGTGAATTCGGTCAGGTTGAACTTCTTCTGATTGCCCGGCATGACCGGGGAGATGACTGCCACCTGATGCTCCTGCAGGGCCGTTTCACAATTGCTGTCGCTGCCGTAGAGGGAATCGGCCAGCATTTGCTGCGGCAGCATCGCCTTCTGCTCCAGTTGGGCCAAGGCGGGCAGGAGGGCATTGGCATCATGCTGATCCGCGGATTCCACCGCCACCTGCGTGATCAGGGATGGTCCACGCTCATCGGTGGTGGTGTAGTTTTCCACCAACTGCACCTGATACCCTTGGCCTTTATGACTGCTGTAGCCGGCATCCGCATCGGAGGGGTTTTGCAGTGAATCGGAGGGCACCTCCTTGTTCGGCCGGGCCACGGCTTTCTTGCCAGAATCGGCGGTGGTGTCTTCCTCGATGACACACTGTTCGGCGAACAACCGGCTCAGCAGTTTGAAGCTCTGCATGGTGCTGACCTCGTCCACGGCGGCAAAACGCTCGGTCAAGAGCAGCACATCCGCAGCCAACTGATCAAGGGTGCGGGTGGACTCGGTGGGTTTGACCATGGCGAACAAAGACGCCTGCGATTTGCTCAGATACCGTTGGGTCAACTCCGTGTCGAGTTGATCAAAGTGTTCCCGGTGGTGTCGCTTCAGGTTGACGAGGAACTTCTTGATCGTTTTGGTGAACAACCCGATACGACCCAGATTGCGCATGTTGGATTTGACATGCACCGAGTCCATGCGCTGCTTATTCATATCGGCCTTGAGCAACTTGGCCAGGATGCCCAGGGAGGCATCAAATATCTCGGCATAGCTCGCATCCGAGGCCAGGTGATCGCGCATGGTCCAGAGCGTTTTGTGGCTGAGGTATACAGCCGCGTCGGAGCACGAGGTGATGTTGAGGGCATAGTGCCACTGGATATTGAAACAGAACTGCTCAACCGCCTCCTGATCAGTACAATCATGCATTTGCTGGAGGATCATCACCCCCATCATGGCATACAGTTCCTTGGTGGGTCGGCCATTGTAGTCATGATAATGGTGGCGCAGGGACTCCACCGGGAGTTCAGGCAGGATATGCTTCTGAAAAAGACCTGCCCATGAGTTGTCCAGGAGGGCGCGTCGTTTGGGTCCCAAATGGGCCCATGGGTCGAGGATGTTGAGCTGTTTGTGGTTTTTCACGTGAAACATTATCTCGTCTCGCATTTAATTGATATTACGCAAATATATTAACAGAATGCGAGAAAAATGACAATGGTAATCCAGACGTTAATCCTGGAAAATTAACCAGTTAAATAGAAATACTTTTTACGACGCCATCAAGTTTTTAATTTTTTTCGAAATCTGCTGCCAGCGTTCCCTTTCCACTCTGGCGGCACTTTTGTTTTGCCGTTCATGGGCGTAAACGAGCTCATTGTTCAGCTTGATATAGTTGTTCATCCTTCTGGAGGATATTTCTCCCGAGGTTACCGCTTCGAGCACCCGGCAGCCCGGCTCACAGGTATGCGTGCAATTGCTGAACCTGCATTGACCGGCAAGTACTTCAATATCGGGAAATGCGCTCATGCTGCTCGATTCTTGTCGGACCAAGCCTATTTCCCGGATGCCCGGATTATCAATCACCATTCCGCCCCCGGGCAGGAGAAGCAGGTCGCGGCTTGTTGTTGTATGCCGTCCCTTGCCGACCCTTTCACCAACGGCTCTGGTTTTTCTGATATTTTCTCCAGCGAGATGATTGATCAGGGTGGATTTTCCCGCACCCGATGAACCTATCAGGGCAGCTGTCCGGTGTGGATGAAGCAACGCCGCAACACGGGAAACCGCATTAATGTCATAGAGTGACAGGGAAAAGACCGTAACGCCAGGGGCGATGGCCTCTACCTCGCAGACAAACTGCTCCGGATTTTGCTGTAGGTCGGATTTGCTGAGCAAGATGACAGGTTCAATGCCGCAATGATAGGCAAGCATGAGGTATCGCTCGATCCTTGCCAAGTTGAAATCCCTGTCAAGGCCGCAGACGATAAAGGCAAAATCAAGGTTTGCTGCTATTCCCTGTTCTTCATATACTTTCGCTTCCCGGCCGGACTTGCCTACGACAGCCTTTCTGGACAACAGATTATTTCTTATAAAAATGTTTGTAATAACCTGGTCTTTCACAAGCACCCAGTCGCCGACGACCGGATATATTCCAGCTGCATGGTCATAGAGCCGACCTGCTAGTGAAACGGGGAATACTTCATCTTCCTGCATTACTGAAAAAATTTGCTTATGTACTCCGACCACCCTTGCCGGGGTGGAATCGGCAGCTGATTTTTCACATTGCTGTTGAAAAAAAGGTGACCATCCCAGCTTTTTCAGTCCGGACATGAATGTATTTTCATGTAAAAGCACGTTTTTGTGTATAATTTGCATAGTTTTTTCCTGTTGTGTTGCATGTGTAGCCTGGAGCTAACTTTGGATATACGGAATACGGAAACACCGAAGCCGAAAGCTCATAAGGTGTGAAAATTAAGACGAAAAACAGTTACCGGAAAAAAGACGCAAAAATATTGCAGAGGTTCGACGGAACCAAAAAGGGAAAAACAGCTGGCATGGTTCCTGGGTGGAGTCTGAACCTGCCGCTGTTGATGTGGTATCAATCGTCCGTCTGGTTACGCAGCGGTTTTCCCGGTAACGTACAGCACAAGATCAATTGAATTGGTGAACATAAAATTTCCTGAATTGATTGAATTATTGACGAAAAATTTACACAATGACTCCCCGCTTGTCAACACATGCAAAAAGGGGAAGGGTTTCTTTTCAGGAAGTATCTCCAGTCTTGGCAACATAGAACAGCTTGTGACTGCCACTAATAATCTTAACCGAGCTCCGATTCTGCCCAGGAGAGCAGACCATCGGTATGGCTCGTCTCGAGCCACCCACAACTGGCCGCCACCCCGTTGGATCGCTTGCCCCATTCTTGCGACATTATCGATGATGGGAGCGAGAGTTAGCGCTGTAAATACCGGGAGTAACCATCGCTGAGCCGATCCACGCAAGGGACTTGCTTCAGCTTCGACGAGTAATGCTTTGGCCTATTCTCGTTTCAGAAAGCCCCTTGAACTCGCTGAGCTGGCCCGATGTAAATGGGTGGTGGCGATATCATTTTTTCAGGAGGGCGATTTCGGGGGGATTAAACGGGGTTATTTTTCAAAGCTGATTGACAGCTGCTTCAATGTTCATCTAATATTTCATGTATTACCAGTGCGGCAGTGACCTCGAAAGTCGTTTTATCAATGAGCAAGAAAATCAGTCGTCTCTTTCCGGTTTGAAGTGGGATTGTATTTATGAGGACGGGCGTGGCAGGTTAAAAGAGTTCCTGTTCTTGTTTCATGATGAGATTGTCAAAATCTGCGCCGATTGTGTACAGGGACTCCCAAGCGAAAAGCCCCCCTGACAGCTCATTCCATGAAGCTCCGCACACCGGATTCAAAGTGGGATTGATGCGCAGGCAGGGCTTGGCATTGAAAACAATCCCCAAAAGATCAACATGCCTGGAAGTCGTCGATTTTGCCTATTGTCATTGGTGGGAGAATGGGATTTGGCAGTTTTTTGGGGGTCACTTCGTTTTTTCGTGATCTTCATGAGAATGTTCCGGTGGGCGATCTTGCCGGCGCTGTCGGGGCGCTCATCGTCCTGCTCTGCCTGCTCGCCGGTTTCGGTCTGGCACTTTTCGTCATAAGTGTTGGGGAAACTCATGCAGCTGAAAGATTCAAGGGGGTGTTTCCCTCATACTCATTCTCAACGTATTGGGAGGCCTTGCCATCGTTGCTTGGGGCAGCGAGAAAATTGTGGTCACAGCAGCATTCTGGAGCCTTCTAGCGGTTTTGCCGGTATTGCTCGCATGTTCTTGGCAAAAGAAATGAAATCGAATGAGCTTTATCCTGCGAAATCGTGCAAAAGGGGTGTTTCATGTGGAAATTGACTCTTTGCTGCAACGTCCTGTTGCTCTTTGTGTGCTGGATTCTCTCCCTGATAGCCATCACTCCAGCGCATAATCTTTTGGTTGTCTATTCAGGGGCTATCGTCGAACTCCCGATATTGACTGATCTCGCCATACGCTACAGGTCTCTCTCGGTATGCATTCCACTTGTCTGGACGATTCTGGCCATATTTTTTGTCCGCCGGCTCATGGGCTGCCCGGAAGCAAAGAGAAATGGATGGATCGCTTTGCATCTCTCCTGTTCGCTCATACTCGGGTTAAGCATGTTTACGGTATTCATCTTTGCAGGCATACTGCCGGTGCTGAAAATCGGAGCATCTTTGGGGTGAGCACGTCGGTGTTCTGGCCAAGCATCGTTTTCTCGTTTGCGGGTTCAGCTATTTCCGATTTACAATGATTGAGGTGCTTGTCGAAAATAACTAAAAATGCACTTCCCCAACTGGAAACGGCTTGATCGCAAAACTAACCGGGCACTTGCCACGCAAATTCTTGTGGAGCAAATTTTCTGATATGATTTCAACTAACCGATAACGTCCACCAAAGAAGCGTTGTTGGGGTTGGAGACACAGACATCGTACAGGGAGATTATCAACCTCCAGAAGATGGTTTTGTCATGGCGGCGGAGTGGTTCCTATGCGCCACATGGGTGTTGAGGGTGGATGTTACGAATACAAATGCGACGAAACACAGGGGGAATGCAATTATGCGGGCCCTTGTAAAAATAAATTCATCCCTCTGGATAGCGGCAGGTTCCGGAGAGTGTCCGGCAGCGCCGAACATGTGCAGCAAACTCGTGAGTTGCGCAAGCATTGCGAGCGCCCCTACAACCTTCCTAGAGCATCAAACCGGTATGGAGAGAGTTCGTGTTCGCAGTCAACAGGCCGCCGTGGCTCGATGAACCATCAGCAGTCTGGCCCTATTGCTGATTGAAATGGCTGGACTCCGCAAATAGAGCTCAACCTCGAATCTGCAGCAAACGCTGTCCTGGGAGGCGAAAAAAGCTGCTTGATGGGTTCCATGTTGATATAAATAAATTGCAATATTCGACCTGCTTCCGGCCATTGCCGATCTCTTCGCACTGCTCACCAAAACTAAATGGGACTGCCCCTCCCCAAGAGGGCTTGAAAGTTCGAAAAATATCAGATGAGCAGCGGCGCTAAGCAGAAGTAACCGGTAGGCAGACGAAAAAAACGGCTGGTTCAGCTTGAGGTGACTCGCAAACCTGTTGGCGGAAAATACTTTTCAATACCTATTGTAAGTATGGTTAACGAGTAGTATTTATTTTAACTAATGACACGGGAGGTCTATTATGAGGACTGGAATTGATAAGCTAAAAAGAATAGTATTTTTTTCAATTCTTCTTACATTCATTTTTTTAGCATATAATAATGCTTATGCAGTAGATTGTAATAAAGCTTCTGTTGTAAGGGTTGGTCCTATCAAGACGTCAACTGGTGACAGGGTGATTGTCTATTTGAAAAATGAAACTGGATCTGCTGTTGGGACATGGGGGGCTGGTACAACTAGGTCATTTTACCTGCACACGAATATTGATAATAAAGGCCTTGCTACTTTATTGACCGCATTTGCAATTGGTAATGATGTTTGGGTTCGGTTTGATGATGATTATGCAAATACTTATAGTGTTATTTCCATAGTAAATATTCAGCAATAATTGATAAGTAAAACGAGATGTTCACCTTGGTTTTTATTGAACAGGGGCGAGCCGGCATAGCCGTCAGGCTAAGGAGAAGACTCCAAGGGGGTGGTTGTATTCAGACAATTAGGCGCGACAAAACCGTCAAAGCCCCAGCCTCATAATGGCACCCTTTCTACCCGAGAATGATTACTAATCACTCTCGGAGATTGATGTTGAAGTTTTGCTAAATATAGCCCTTTTTTCAGCAATTTGCATCATTTTTTACCATTTGGAGAGTAGGAGATAAGGAATATCGGCTGATTGAAGAATCTATCAGGAAACAGCTTCACTGCTTCTTTACCGCGCAGGAAATCGACCTGTTAGCTCGTAAGAGCAAGTTCGTTCAGCGGTCAAGCGTGCTTGGTGGATTCACTTTTCTCTGCCTGCTGGCTTTTAATAGCGATGCTTTGGCTTTTGAGAGTCTCAACGATCTCACCGTTAAGCTGGAATTGGACCATGCCCTATGCATAAAAAAACAATCCCTGGATGAGCGCTTCAATCAGCATGCGGTTTCGTTTCTCACAGCAGCCCTTTCAGAGTTGTTTAACAAGCAGTTGTCAGAGGGAAAATCGCTGTTGATGAGTTGTGATCAGTTTGCAAGGATTTTGATTAAAGATTCTGTTTGTTTTCAAATAGATCAATCTTTATCCAAGTATTACCCCGGTAGCGGCGGCAGTGGCTCTGCGGCCAGTGTCAGAATCCAGTTTGAATATGATTTAGTGTCCGGCAGAATCGTTGATCTCAGCCTGAATGCGTTTAACGACCAGGATGCAACCAATTCAACGCTGACCATTGATGTTGTCAGAGAAGGTGACCTTGTTATTCGCGACCTCGCTTACATGCATATATCTGCATTGCGAGGCATCTTGCAGAACCTTGGTGACTTTTTGTGCCGCCTGCAGGCCAACAAGCAGGTGTATCAACTTCGAGGCAAGAAAAAGCTTGAGCTGAATTTTTCCCGGATTGTTCGAGCCATGACCGATGCAGGAATTGAAAAAATTGAAGACAGAGTATTCCTTGACCGGGATCTGACATTAGAGGTTCGCCTCTTTGTTTATCTGTTACCTGAAAGCGTCTACCAGGAACGAATGCGCAAGGCCAACCTGAATGCCCAAAAGAAAGGGCGGCAAATAGGGAAAGAATTCAAAGCCCGAGCAAGGCTCAATCTGTTCATCACCTCCGCCTCAGAGGAGTTGCTTGATATTGAAAATGCGTGGAAGGCATACACGTTGCGCTGGCAAATCGAGCTTGTCTTTAAGACCTGGAAATCACTGTGGAAAATCGACAAGGTCAAAAAGGTGAAAAAGGAACGCCTTGAATGCTATATTTACTCGAAATTATTCATTATTGTACTCAGCCTGAACATGTTATGGATAACGCATAACCTCATGCGCGGGCTGTACGGTAAAAATCTCAGTTTCTACAAAGCTTTAAAGACCTGGATAAGATCTCTTGGCCGGTTCAAAGAGGCGTTTTTCACCGGAATAGAAGCTGTGACCAATTTGTTAAAAAAATTTCTCGAGCTGAGTTGCCGGAAACATTTGTTGGAGAAGAGAAAAAATGGAAACTATTCTCCGGAAATTGTTCAAGGCATTTTTATCTTGAGAATCGAAGGGGAGCCAATACCATGTGCGGCATAATCAATGCCGCCATGGCTTCGCCTGACGGCTATGGGCGAGCCGGGAGTCCCTGAAACCCGGGAATCGTTCCGATCGTGCTGGGGCCAGGTATAGTGCATAGCACGTCTTGCTTGCTGAAGGTATCTATACATGACCTCATGAACAAAAGGGGGGAGACGAGTTTGTATCACCATTCCTTGTATTGTAAGCATCGTTTGATCTTGTTTCTGTGTGTGGCACCTGAAGGGCTTCTGAGAGATTCAAAGGGGACTGTTTTCGCCAACCGATCTGAGGCACAGAATATTTCACCGGCCAATCCTGGGATCGGCACTGGCCAAAAACTGACCTGCTTCTTATTATGAAAGGACATGGTTAGGTTACATTTTCAGGGGTGGCCGATTGGTTCCCGAAGATGTATTGCTGTGATTATTTCTGTTCGAGGTGCCTATGAACACGGTGATTGTCTGCCCCGCCTGTGGGGCAAAAAACAGGATTCCTGAAGAGAAACAACGCTTAACCCCGAAATGTGGCAAATGCGGCACGTCCCTGGCTGGGGTGGCGGTATCCGGCAAGGTCAACAACCTGACGGATATGGCCTTTCAATCACAGGTCGAGCAATCGAAGTTGCCGGTCCTGCTTGATTTTTTTTCGCCAACTTGCGGTCCCTGCAAGATGATTGCCCCGGTGGTGGAAGCGCTCGCCCAGGAGTATGCGGGTCGCCTTCTGGTCTTCAAGCTCGATACCTCCACCCAGCAGATGACGGCCGCCCGTTTTCAGATTCGCGGTGTTCCGACCCTGCTTTTTATCGAGAATGGTCAGGTGGTGGATCAGGTGGTTGGCGCGGTGCCGCGTTCTGAGATTGCACAGCGTATTGAGAAGATGGTCGGGTAGACCCGAACGACAGTATGAAAAAAACGGCCTGTTGCCTCCTCCTGTCTCGGAGTTTGGCAACAGGCCGTTTTTTTGTTGGACAGATATCGCTCAGCAGGTGATTTATTGGGGTGCAGAGTCCAGATCCCCACCAAGCGCCTTAACCAGCGTGACATGATTGACAAGCTGATTGTAGCGGTTCTCCGCGAGATTCACTTCTTCCTGCCGCCGATTTTCCTGGGCATCGATCCATGTTTGCAACATGGTGGCTCCCGCCTGATAACGAAGCCGGTAGATGGCCTCAGCCTGACGCGCAGCATTAAGGCTTGCCTCCAGTTGCTCCGCTTGGAGATGGTACTGTTTGCGGGCTGAGAGTGCGTTTTCCACCTCGCTGAGGGCGGTGTAGAGGTTTTGGCGGAATGTGACAATAGCCTGTTGGTACTCGTTTTCCGAAATCTTGATGTTGCGCTGCATGTCGCGCCACTGGACAAAGGGCAGGGCCAGCTCCACGCCCAGGGTGGCGATGGGGTTGCTCAGCAGCCGGGAGAGTTGTTCGCTTGAACCACCGTAGGAGCCGCTGAGATTGATGCTTGGATAGTAGCTGGCACGAGTGGCGTCGGTTTCGGCCAGCACCGAACGCAACCGGGCTTCCGCAGCCCGCAGGTCGGGCCGGCGGCCAAGAAGTTGGGCTGGCATGCCGGCATCGACCCCTGGCAGGGATATTCGTTCGAGATTGGCTGGCTCGTGAATGAGGAGTTTGCTCGGCGGTCCATCCACTAAAATGGCCAGTGCATTTCGTGCCTCCACCCGTTGCTGGATCAGCTGAGTGTGACTGGCCTCCTGGCTGGCCAGGCTGCGCTGCGCCTCAAGAATTTCCAGCCCGGTGGCGGCTCCGGCCGCCTTCTGCACCCGCACCAGGGTAAGCGTTTTCCTGGCGTATTCGATGGAGCTCAGGCTTAAACTGATTCGCTGGTTGAGGTAGCCGATCTGCCAGTAGAGCGAGGCCGTGGTTGCCGCCAGGGACAGCACCGTGCTCTGGCGATCCAGCTTCGTGGCCACAGCCTCCCATCGGGCCGCATCGGCGGTACTCCCCAGTTTATTCCACAAATCGATCTCGTAGGAGATCGTCCCCGAAGTGCTGAAACTGTGGCTTTCATCGTTGGAGGAGCCGAGACTGCGGCTGACCTGGCCGCTGCCCTGGACGGCAAGGCTCGGCAAGCGGTCGCTCTCGGCCAACTCAGCCGCTAGGCGCGCCTTGCGCAGTTGCAGGGCGGCGACGGCCAGGTCGTTGTTGCGTTTGAGGACCTCATCCATCAACCGGTTGAGTTGGGCATCGTCAAACCGTTGCCACCAGTGATCGAGCTCTGCGGGCTTGGTCTCTGCGGTCTGAGTCCAGGTTCGGGGGATCTCCAGTTCGGGCCTGGTATAGCTGCTGTGCAGGCCGCAGCCGCTCAAGGTCAATCCCAGGCAGGCCAGTAGGGGCAGGGTAGTTTTTGTTGGAATCATGGTTTACTCTCTGGCCAGGGCAACCACCGGATCCAGACGGGCCGCATTTCGGGCGGGAAGATAGCCGAACAGCACGCCGATGAAGGTGGAGCAGAGAAAGGCGGAAATGATGGCGGTGGTGGAATAGACCATCTTGAAATCGCTTCCCGAGAGTTTGACCGCCAGACCGACGCCCAGTGCCAGGCTCACGCCGAGCAGGCCGCCGAGCAGACAGACCAGGATCGCCTCGATGAGAAACTGCTGCATGATATCGCTGTGGCGGGCGCCAACCGCCATGCGCACGCCGATCTCCTGGGTGCGTTCGGTCACGGAAACGAGCATGATGTTCATCACCCCGATACCGCCGACAACCAGCGAGATCAGGGCAATCGAGGAGATGAGCAGGGTCATGGTCTGGGTGGTCTTTTCAATGGTCTGGCGGATGGCATCCAGGTTGGAGACAAAGAAATCCTTGGTGCCATGGCGCTGGGTCAGCAGTTTCACCAGGCTCTGTTCCGCAACATTGGTACTGACGTTATCCGCCACCCGGACGATGATGGCTTTGAGATACTGCTGGCCGGTCAACCGGGTCATGGCGGTGGTGTAAGGGACCCACACCCGGAGCGAGTCGGTGTCGCCGAAGTTGGTGTCCAGTTTTTTGGTGACCCCGATAATGCGGCAGGGCATGCTGCCGAGCATGATCACCTCACCCAGAATCGGTCCGGGATGGTCGCTAAAGAGCGACTTTTTGGTGTTGTCGTCGATGACCACATCCTGGGCGGTGGCGCGGATGCTGGTGCGCTCGAAACGCTGCCCCTTGTCAATTTCCAGCCCCTTGACCCGAAAGTAATCCTCACCGACCCCGTTGACTTGAGCGGTGACGCTGATGTTGCGGTACAAGAGCGTTGTCGAGGTCGTAATTACAGGGGTGACCGTATCCACATAGGGCTGCTGAGCCAGGGCATCGGCATCGCGGGGAACCAAGGTCTGGATCTTGCCCGAGCGCATATCACCGAAATCCTTGCCTGAATAGATGTTGATCGTGTTGGTGCCCATTGAGCTGATATCCTTGAGGATTCGCTGTCGTGAACCTTCACCCAGCGCCACCACCGACACCACCGAGGCAATGCCGATGATAATACCAAGCATAGTCAACAGGGTCCGCAGTCGGTGTGAGGCCATGGCAAGCACTGCCATGCGAAAGGCCTCGGTGAACCGGCCCCACTGGGCACGCCAGGCTGACACGCCGTTAGCCTTGGGCAATGCCGGTTGCACGGATTTTCCTGGTTCTCTGACCTGTCGATCGGCGGTGATCACTCCGTCGCGCAGCTCGATGATGCGATCGGCGTGTTGGGCCACCTGCATGTCGTGGGTGACCAGGATGACGGTGTGTCCATCTTGATTCAGCTCCTTGAGCACCTTGATCACCTCGTTGCCGCTGGTGGAGTCAAGGGCGCCAGTGGGCTCGTCGGCGAGTATCACCGAACCGCCGTTCATCAGGGCCCGGGCAATGGAGACCCGCTGCTGCTGACCACCGGATAACTGCCCGGGGACGTGTTCCAGGCGGTCGGCCATGTTGAGCCGGCTAAGGATTTTTTCGGCCCGCTGCAGACGCGCCTTGCTGTCCATTCCCGCGTAAATTGCCGGAATTTCAACGTTGGCCAGTGCGTCAAGGTTAGCGAGAAGGTGATAGCGCTGAAAGATGAAACCGAAGTATTCGCGGCGCAGATAGGCCAGTTCGTCGGGCTCCAGGGCTCCGGTCTCCTGGCCGTTGACCCGGTAAACACCGCGGCTGGGGCGGTCCAGGCAGCCGATGATGTTCATCAGGGTCGACTTGCCCGAGCCCGAGGTGCCGACAATGGCAACCATCTCCCCGGCCTGGATGGTCAGGTTGATTGCGTTGAGTACGGTCAGGACCTCGTCGCCCGAAGGATAGTCGCGACAGACGTCTTGCAGTTGGAGAAGCGGTGTTGACGTCATTACAGCATTCCTGGAGGAGGTCCGCGCCTGCGCATGCCGGATGAAGAGGTTGTCGCGGCTGTTGCCTTGTCTCCGATCACTACCTGTTGGCCTTCGCTCAGCCCTTCGAGAATTTCGGCCTGGACATTGTTATTGAGCCCGATCTTGACCCACTGCTGGCGGGTCTGTTCAGGCCCTTCGGCCACCTGCACCGAATAGCGTCCCTGGCGATCCCTGTTGCCCAGGGCGGCCGAGGGAATGACCAGGGCATTCTGGGCCTCGGCCAGGACGATATTGACCTGGGTGGTCATGGAGATGCGCAGCTTGCCATCCGGGTTGGGGACATCCAGCACGCCCATATAATAGATCGCCGTACTGGAGGAGGAACTGCTGGTTGAGGATGACGAACTCGATGAACTGGAGGAACTGTCACTCGAGATGGATTCTGGAGCCGGTTCAATGGAGTTGAGTATCGCCGGAATTCGGTTGTCCGGCTCGCCGAGTATAGTGAAATAGACCCGCTGGCCGGGCTTGACCTTGACCACGTCGGCCTCGGAGATCTCCACCTTGACCGTGACCCGATCCAGGTTGGCTACCTTGATGATGGTAGGGGCGGTCTGGTTGGCGTTGACGGTCTGACCTTCCTTGGTGACGATTGCCACCACAACGCCGTCGATGGGCGAGGTGATCTTGGTGTAGCCCAGGTCGATCTGAGCCGTGTCCACCGCGATGCGCGCCTGCTCGATCTCGGCATCGAGGGTCTGGATCTCGGCCTTCAGGACCTTGAGATTGGCCTCGGCGGTTTCATAATCCTCACGAGAGGCGGCGTCGCCCCGGAGCATTTTTTTCTGGCGGTTAAAGGTGAGTTCCGCCAAGGCCAGGGAAGCCTCCTTGGCTTTTTTCTCCGCCTGAATGGCTTGCAGGGCCGCTTTTTTGGTCTGCAGAGTATTCTGCTGCGGGAGGGAATCGATCTCCGCCACCAGTTGGCCTGCCTTGACCTTGTCGCCGAGCTCCACCTTGAGCGATTGCAACTGCCCGGAAACCTGTGCGCCGACACTGACCAGGTTGTTTGCCTCGATCTCGCCGCTGGCCAACACCGTGGTCTCGATGTTGCCGCGGGCAACCGCTGCGGTCATGGTTCCCGTTTGTTTATCTCCACTGAAAAAATACCAAATGGCAGCGGTTGCGACCAGTGCCAGGAGGCCAAGGGGCAACAACCAGCGCCATCGCGATTTTTTTCTCTTTTTCTGCATGGTAAGGTCTCGTCCTAACCTTTGGGGCCGACCGGGCTAATCATCCTTGAAAAGTGCTTTTTTCGGAAAAAAAGCAAAGAAAGTGCTCACACAATAGGACAGGATTCAGAGTGTGCCTAGGGTTGGCGTCCTGTTTTTCGGGTTAACTTCTGTAAAGGGGACGGCGCGCTGTATTGCGCACCGTCTTTTCAATGATCGCCATGGCGATATCCTCCAAAAGGTAAAGAATGCCGTCCCCCATGGTCACGGCCGTGCTCTTTGTGATTGCCCAAAGGCAGGAAACTCAAGCCGATGAGCACGACAAAGATGATCATTATGGCTTTGCCCACCGGCTGGGTGACTGTTTGCGTCAGGGGGCGATAATTGAGCGCCACATGGAACACCGCAGCGATCACAAAGAGCCAACTGAGCCACTCGTGGCTCCACTTGACAAGCCCGGTATGGACACCAAAAAAGAGGAGAATCCCGGTCAGGGCGGAGAGGAGAAAGGCGCCTGTGACCAATGGCGTCACCCAGTTTCGCGAAAGCGGTATGGCTGGATGGTTCTTGTGCTCATTGGAGCTGTTGTCGTTCATCGGCAGTTTTGTTGAGCAATCGTCATCTTGAGAGAAGGAAACCGAGTTATCGCTGCTCAGGCGGTTCCTGTCCGTCTTTGGGCGGCGGCGGTGGGTTTAGGGGACGGGCAATCAACTGGCCGTCCTTTTGTTCGCAAACAGCCTTGATGGTATCGCCATGCGGGGTTTCCAGGGTTACCGAATCACCGGCAGCATTCCCCTTGCAGGCCTCGAAGAATTCCGGCGGCGGGCCCTGATGTGTTGACGGGCCGGCAGGCGGCATGTCCATGTTGTCGGCAAAGGTGACGGTGGTTATGGCCGTTGAAACGAGCAGGGCCGCGAGCAGCAGTGATGAAAACATTTTTTTGATGTGCATACGAGATTCCTTTGGTTTAAGGGGAAACGGCTGGAAAGGTTCATGGTAACCAATGAGGACAAAATATCCGCCTATTTTGTAAGAAATGTGGACGAAAAAAGGAAATACCCGCACGTTCATCCTCGACACTGGATGCGACCAAACCAGGTGTGGTAGGAAAAGGGCAGGAGGATTGGTTATGCGTCTGTCATTGCGCCTTGGTATTCGATACCGTTTGTTTATTGCCTTTTTTGCCGCCACCTGCTGTGTGATCATCAGCATGTTCGTCATCACCAGGATCAGTTTTGAGCGGGGGGCCTTTCGTTATATTAAAGGGATTGAAAAAGAGCGCTTGGAGGAGTTGGCCCGGAACCTGGAGGAATTGTATGCCGTCAAAGGCAACTGGAGCTTTTTGCAGGATGAGGCAACCTCCTGGTCGATCCTGGTCAACGATGCGGAGGATTCCAGGCCCAGAGGGGACCATCATCATCGGCCTCGGGGGAAATTGCTTGAGGGTCACGGCCCCGAACTTGACATGGAACTGCTGCCACCCCCGCCCCCGAGACATCACCATGATTTTGCCCAGAGGGTATTACTGCTCGACGGTAAAAACGCACAGCTGCGGGGCCAGCCCGGGCCGTGGAGAACGGAGCCGTACCTGCTGCCGCTTACGGCCGGAGGGAAGAATATCGGTTCGCTTGGGCTGGTGCCGCCGAAATTTCTCAATGATCTGCGCATTCGCCATTTCGTCAGCGAGCAGCATCGCACACTCTTTCTCACCGCAATGTGTCTGGCGGCCGGGGCGGCGTTGCTCTCCCTGCCTCTGGCGGGGCGTATGGTCCGCAGGATAATGACTTTGGCCAAGGCGACCAACCGCCTGGCCTCGGGCGAGTACGGCACCAGGGTTCCCGCGGAAAGCTGGGACGAGCTGGGGCAGTTGGCCCGGGATTTCAATCGGCTTGCCCAAACCCTTGAAAGCAACGAGCAACTCCGCCGTCGCTGGGTGGCGGATATTTCCCATGAGCTGCGTACCCCTCTTTCTGTTCTCCGCGGAGAGATTGAAGCGGTCCAGGATGGAGTCAGGCCCTTGAACGCGCAGACCATGGAGGTGCTTCACAATGAAATCCTTCATTTAGGCCGCCTGGTGGAGGACCTCTACGAGTTGTCTCTGGCCGATATCGGTGCCTTGCACTACCGCAAGCGAGAACTCGACTGGGCAGCTCTGGTGGCGCAGACCATGGAATCCGCACGGGAGCAATTCCGGCAAAAGACATTGGCCTTGCAGTATATTGGCCCGACATCGGGCTTGCCCCTGTGGGGCGACGGCGAGCGGCTCCGGCAACTGCTGGCAAATCTGCTGCAAAACACCCTGCGCTACACCGATGCGGGCGGACGTCTCGAGGTGCGGTTGGTTGCAGGGAAGGAGCAGTACCGGCTTGTGTTTGCCGACTCGGCACCGGGGGTGCCGGCCGCCTCCCTGGAGCGGCTCTTTGATCGTCTTTATCGGGTAGAGGGGTCACGCAACCGTGCACGCGGAGGGGCCGGATTGGGTCTGGCGCTGTGCAAATCCATTGTCGAGGCGCATGGCGGTAGTATTTCGGCATCCGCTGCCGCCCTGGGAGGCCTGCAGATAACCATCGAACTGCCGATAAACGGATAAGGACACATGGCACATATACTTATTGTCGAGGATGAAGAGCGCCTGGCCTCGTTGCTGGTCGATTATCTCAGCGCCTCCGGTATGACCAGTCACTGGCTGGCCGAAGGGAGCGGTGTGGCGGCGCATGTACGGCGGGAGCCACCGGACCTGATCCTGCTGGATCTGATGCTGCCCGGCAGGGACGGCATGGAGATCTGCAAGGACATTCGGTCCTTCTCCCGCGTTCCGATCATCATGGTCACCGCGCGCATCGAGGAGATCGATCGCCTGCTCGGGTTGGAGCTGGGTGCCGATGACTATATCTGTAAGCCGTACAGCCCGCGGGAAGTGGTGGCCCGGGTCAAGGCGGTGCTGCGCCGGACCATGGATACGCCTGCCTCTTCGACCGGTCTGGAGATCGATCAACCGGCAATGCGCGCCCGCATCAATGGCCGGCTTTTGGATCTGACCGCGGTTGAATTCAATCTGCTGGCCTTTCTCGTTGCCCGGCCCGGTCGTATCTACAACCGGGATCAGCTGATGGAGCAAATCTATCCTGACCAGCGCATCGTCAATGACCGTACCATTGACAGCCATATCAAAAAGCTCCGCCGAAAAATCGAGCAGGCCGCGCCTGCGTGCGATCTGATCCGTTCGGTCTATGGGGTCGGCTACAAGTATGAGCCCGAAGGCGGCAGCTTCGCTTGAGGCTTTTGCAACCAGCTGTATTTCTTCACTCCTTTGGTAGGCATTTAGGGGGAGCCATGCTATAGTGCCCTCAGATGGTCCCGTCCGTTTTCCACG
Organism: uncultured Desulfobulbus sp.; assembly: GCF_963665445.1. GTDB lineage: Bacteria > Desulfobacterota > Desulfobulbia > Desulfobulbales > Desulfobulbaceae > Desulfobulbus. Next base: position 1,090,805 of record NZ_OY762276.1, read on the forward strand.
TATCTTTTGCAGCGGAGGTTTCCATGACCCTTTTACCTCACATAGAGCAGGAAACGCGCCCCAACCCGGACGCAGCCGTGATCTGGCTCCACGGCCTCGGTGCCGATGGCTCTGACTTCGCGCCCATCGTGCCGGAGCTGAATCTGCCGCCGGAACTGGGCATTCGATTCATTTTCCCGCACGCGCCCTCAATGCCGGTCACGGTGAATAACGGCTATGTCATGCCTGCCTGGTTCGATATTCAGGTGATGGATATCGACCGCAAGGTCGACAAGGACCAGTTGTTGGTGTCGGCCACTGCCATCAAAGGTTTTATCGACCGTGAGCGCAAGCGCGGTATCGACAGCCGCCGCATTGTCCTGGCCGGTTTTTCCCAAGGGGGGGCGGTGGCCTACCAGGTCAGCCTCAGCCATCCCGAACCGTTGGGAGGGCTGATCGCCATGTCGACTTATTTTGCCACCAGCGACTCCATTTCTTTAGACGCGGCCAACCAGGGGTTGCCGATCGAGATCCATCACGGCGTCTATGATCCGGTGGTGCCCCAGGCGCTGGGCATACGTGCCGCCGAATTCCTCCAGGCGCACGACTATGCCATTAAATTTCGCACCTATCCCATGGAGCATGCGGTCTGTCCGCCACAGATCGAGCATATCTCGCAGGCGCTGCAGCGATTCCTCATTCAATAACTCTCAGTGGAGATCGCACGAGGAGGGGGGATGCACATCGGATCCAAAGCAGAGGCGCAGCAACGGGCTGATCAGATTTCCGCCTTTCGCTCCGAACTGGAGGATTTGCGCCAGGAACAGGTGCTCAGCCTCGACCCGCTCCAGGAAGAGGCGGTTCGTCGCTTCCACCATCGGTTGCTGGCTCAGCTGGCCGCCGGTTTTGATATCGACACCAGCAACCGGCAAAAACAGCTCAGCCTTGGCATGGGGATCACCTCCTCCATCGGCGTTATGGGACTGGCCGCCTCGGTCTTCTTCTTTTATTATCAATACTGGGGCGTGCTCGATCTCAAAACCCAGGTGATCGCCCTGATCTCCATGCCGATTGTCACCCTGGTGCTGACCATGGTGGCCGCCTGGCTGGAGAAATCCGGCTATTTTGCCAAGCTCTTCAGCCTGATCACCCTGGTCTGTTTTGTCCTGGATCTGTCCATGCTCGGGCAGATCTTCAACATGGTTCCCAATCCCCTGGTCATGCTTGTGTGGGCGCTTTTTGCCGCACTGCTTGCCTACGCCGTGCAGAGTCGTTTCATGCTGGTCATGGGGATCTGCAGCTTTGCCGGATTTCTCTCGGCCAAGGCCGCGACCTGGAGCGGCTGTTACTGGATCTCCTTTGGCGAGCGACCGGAAACCTTCTTTCCGGCCGCATTGGTGGTTTTTCTGGTTTCGCTCATTCCCCATTACCGGTATTCCGGCTTTGCTGCGCTTTATAGAATCTTTGGCCTGCTGTTCTTTTTTATTCCGGTGCTGGTGCTTGCCAACTGGGGGGCGCTCAGTTTTCTCGACTCTGCACCGGTCCTGGTGGAGATGTTCTATCAGGTGGCGGGCTTTGTGGTTGCCGGTGCCATGATCGGCCTGGGCATTTTTTGCGGCTGGCCTGAGGTGGTGAACACCTCCAACAGCTTTTTTACCCTGTTGCTCTATACCAAATTTTACGACTGGTGGTGGGAATGGCTTCCCAAGTACCAGTTCTTCCTGCTGATCGGCCTGACGTCCATTCTCATGCTGTTGATCCTGAAACGGCTTCGCAGGGTGTCCATCCGCCGCAAGGCAGAGGCCGCGTTATGAACAAGGTGGTGGTGACCCGGCTTCTTTTTGCAGCCGCCTTGGTGGTGCTGGTCGCGGTGAATGCGCAGGTCCTTTCGCGAATCGCCGACAACCGGACGCAGGGTGCGGAGTCCCGGCTGTGGCTCAGTGAACGGGAGTTGCCCCAGGTGCGATGGTTGGCTCTTGACAACAGCGGTGTCGATTTACGTATCCGCTGGCGTAATTTGGGACGCGAGGGCAACAGGGTCGATGATCGAGCCCCCTCCTGGCTGAGCGGTAAAAAGCTCGAGGAGCTTGGATTCGTTTTTGCCGACGGTCGTCTTGCCGGAGAACTCGATGCACGACCCGACCTGGAACGAGCAGTGTTCTTCGTGCTTGAATACAATGGTCCCGCCTATCACGAGGCGGTCCGCAGGGCGGAACGGGCCCTGGCTGAACTCGAGCAGGAACAGCGCGCCAATCCCGGTGATACAACCTGGTCGTCCAAACGGTTCCAGGCAAAAAAACGGATTCGGGCCGAGGAGATGGAGCAATCGCGACTTTTTGTGGTCAATGCTGGCCAGGATGCAAAGCAACTCCGCAAGCTCTATAACGATTCCGGCCGCTATATCATTACCCGCGGTGTGGTGCGTCTCTCCTTTCACCAAGAACACGGGCGACTTTGGGCCCGTGGCTGGATTCAGGCTCTTCAGCCGGGGAGATTGCATTTGTGCCTTGCAGATCGTCAAAAGATTGAGGCCATCACTCACGATGGCAAACGGGACAGCGGTCAGAGCAATTTGCCTCGATATGAGGTCGAGGTTGTCTACGGCAGCAGGCTCGAGCCGTGGATAGCGGCCATCCGAGAACGCTCCACTGTGGAGCAAGACGGAAACAAAAATGAGTGATCTCAGTTATTGGTGTGTGTTCTTTTCAGCGGCGTTGGCCTTGACTCTCGCCCTCGGTCCGGACCTGATGCATGTCCTTTCGCGGACCGTTGCCCAGGTGACCCGTGTCGGTCTTGCCTCGGCCGCCGGTGTCTCTACTGGAGCCCTGGTGCATGTGGCGGCTGCGTCGCTCGGATTGTCAGCCATTTGGGCCACCTCGGCCCTGGCCTTGGCGGAACATCGCAGTTAACTTGAAACAGATGGTCTCTGGACCTTGTCTCATTCCAACTCAAAAGGAGTATGCAATGATTGCAATGAATCGAAATGACAAAAGATCTCGGTGGCGGCAGCTGGTGTCCGGATGGGTCAGCCTGTTGCTGCTCTTGGCACTTGCCTCGCCGTCCATCGCTGCAGAGAGCTTGCCGCAGGTGGTACTTTCCCGGGATCACACCCCCATTACCTACGAGGTGTATGGATCTGGCGAACCGACCCTGGTGTTCGTCCATGGCTGGAGCTGTGATTCCCGCTACTGGCGGATGCAGGTTGATCAGTTTGCCAAAAAGTATCGCGTGGTGGTGCTTGATCTCGCCGGACACGGCCAGTCAGGCATGACCCGACGATGCTACTTCATGCGTGCCTTTGCCGAGGATGTCAAGGCGGTGACCGAGGCCGTGGGCAGCAAGACGGTCATCCTGATCGGCCATTCCATGGGCGGTGAAATTGCAGCCATGGCCGCACGTATGATGCCGGATCGGGTTATCGGCCTGATCGGCGTGGATAGCTTGGAGAATGTGGAATATCCCCTCAGCCGTCAGGAGGCTGAGGCAATGCTGGCGCCGATGATTGATCATTTTCGTCGTGAAAGCCGTAACTTCGTGCAGACCATGTTTCGACCGAACACCAACGTCGCGGTGCGTCAATGGGTGCTGGACGACATCTCCTCGGCACCACCCTCGATCGCCCTGGAAGCCCTGGAAGCCTACCTCTTTGAGTATGTCCGCGGGAAGATCGCCAAGGTTTTTGATACACTCAAGATACCGGTGGTCTGCGTCAACGGCGATCTCTGGCCGATCGATTATGAGGCCAACCGCCGCCATATCAAGTCGTTTGAGGCGATCATCGTCCCCGGCGGCGATCATTTTCTCATGCTCGACAAGGCAAACGCCTTTAACCAGGCATTGGAGAAAGCCATCTATATCGTCATGCGAAAGGCGGCTGATATTCGCTAAACACGAAAAGAGAAAGCAGCCTTGCGACTGCTGATAGACAGAGGGAGGGAGCTTGCGAGGCTTTCTCCCTTTTTTTGATGCACATCGGGGCTATGGCTTAGGTTTGCGTCTGGAGCAGCTTGAGAAATTCCCCCGCACGAAGGGGATGGCTGAACCAGTACCCTTGAATTTCGTCGCATCCTTCGTCCTCGAGAAACTGCCGTTGCATCTGGTTTTCGACACCTTCGGCAACGGTTCGTAAGTTGAGCGCTTTGGCCAGTTGCAGCATGGCACGCAATATTGCCTCTGCTTCCGCACTTGCTCCCAACTCACGGATGAAGGACTGGTCGATCTTGATCATGTCAAAGGGGAAGAGGCGTAGATAGGCCAGGCTGGAGTAGCCGGTACCGAAATCATCCATGGCCAGAGAAAACCCCTCGGCTTTGAGCTGACGCAAGAGTTCGTTGGCCCTGTCCGGGTTGTTCATCACCAGACTTTCGGTGAGTTCCAGTTCCAGGTTGAGTGGATGAAAACCGCTCTGGCTGACGACGTTCTTGAGCAGTTCGGCCAATTCCTCGTAGCGAAACTGGCGGGCGGAAATGTTGACCGAAAGGCGAAGTGCGGAACCGTAGGCCCCTTCCCATTGCCTGGCATCGGCAATGGCGGTGTTGATGACCCAGTTGCCGATGGGAATGATCAGGCCAGTTTCCTCGGCCAGGGGGATGAACATGTCCGGCTGGAGTACGCCGCGGGTCGGGTGGTTCCAACGGAGCAGGGCCTCGGCGCCGGTGATCCGCTTTTCTTGAATACTGTACTGGGGCTGGTAGTAGAGCTCCAACTGGCCCGTGGTCAGGGCGTAATGAAGTTCCTGCTTGAGTTCCAGCCACTGCAGGGCATCCCGGTTCAGATCATCGGTATAAAAACGAAAGCCGCCCTTGTCATGCTGTTTGGCCCGGTACATGGCCGCATCGGCGTTTTTCAGCAGCGTCTCCGTATCCTCGCCATCCTTAGGAAAAAGAGCGATGCCAACACTGCTGCCGATGTAGATTTCCCGGCCCTGTACGCTGAGTTTGTGGCCAATGTGATCGATCAGACGTCGAACCACATTGACCACATGGCCAATACTCTGAGGCGCGTAGAGCAGCACCACATATTCGTCGCCGGCAATGCGGGCCACGGTATCGAGATCCCGAACCGAGCCCTTGAGGCGGCGACCGAATTCGCAAATAACCTCGTCGCCGGCATCGTGGCCCAGGGTGTCGTTGATCTGTTTGAAGTTGTCGAGATCGAGAAAGAGCACGGCGAGGAGGAAGTCTTCGCGTTGTGCCTGGGCAATGGCCTGGTCCAGACGTGTGTGCAGCAGGTGTCGGTTGGCCAGGCCGGTGAGCGAATCATAGTTGGCCTGGTGTTCGAGTTGCTGTTGGTAGGTTTTCTGGGCAGTGACATCGCGCAGGGTCTCGATGGCACCGATAACCGCACCGGTTTGCTCGTCTCTAATGGCCGTGGCGATAAAATTGAGCCACTTGCCACCGCCGGGAAAGTGCGGGAAAAAATCTTCTGCCTCCCAGGCTCCCTCTATAATCGGCGAGGGGCGATATTTCTCCGGGTAATAGGTACTGATCTGATCGATCTGTCCATCCACGATCAGATCGGCCATGACAGGCCGTTTGCTGGAATAGAAGGGCTTCCAGGAATCGGTGGTGCCAATGAGCTCTGACTCGGGAACACCGGTCACCATGGCGCAGGCCCGATTCCAATGCAAGACGCGATGGTCGGCGTCGATAACAAAGGTGGCCACCGGGCTGTTATTGACTATTTGAGCAAGCAAGCCGCTCTCCTTGATTGCGAGTTGAGGTAAACGTTGTTTTGGGGGCATCCTGTTCTCTTTGGGAGGTTGTGTACATGCATGCTTGAAATCCAGGGAGCATGGATCGTCAACAAGAAGTCAGAAAGCAGGGGCGCTACTCGAGTAGGATTTTTGCGAAAAAATAAAAAGGGTAAGAAAACAACCCGTTAATGAATTTAGCCTACCACTTTGTCGCTTTGTTAGGAAAGGGAAAAAGAACGAGGGAAGAAGAAGGGATTTTTTGGGGTGGGAAAATGGACCGTTGGGGGGGCGTCCCCTCGGTCTTCACCCCCACTGTTGTAGCGTATTAATCCACCATTAGAGGTAATCCATGAGGCTTAGGGAGGAAACCCGTGCCGTCACCTGCATGGTGGCCTCCAAGGCTGTTTCCATCTTGGCGATTTCCGAGAGAACCTCGGTCAGATCCGCATCCTGGTGGCTGGACAGGGTGGACTCTAGAACCAAAAGCGCGTTTTCGTGCATGCTGATCATATCGTCCATGCGGGTGCTGATATTACCCAGGGCGCTTTGCTGGGTACGGACCTGTTCTGCGGCATCCTCAAGCGGGGTCAGCATATCGGAGATGTCGGAGGTGGTGCCGCTGGTGAGCGCTGTTTCCAAATCTTCCAGGGTGGTAAACAGGTTGACCGGGCTCATGAACAGCTCTTCGCCGGTAATGTTTTTGGCCACGGTCGAGCCGGGATTTATCTCGATCATGATGTGATCGCTGGTGCCGTTATAGGTCACCGGAGAACCGGAAAAAGGGATGGTCTTGTCGTTGTACCCGGCAAAGAGATACTTGCCGTCCACCTGGGTGTTGGCCAGGTCGAGCAACTCTTCCTGCAATTGGTTGACTTCATCGGCCAGGGTCTGTCTATCCGAATCGGATAGACTGTCATTGGCGCCGGTTACGGCAATCTCCTTGGCCCGCACCAACAGTTCTTCCAGCGAGTTGATGTAGATTTCCGAGGTGGAGAGGTTGTCCTGTACATTTTTGCAGTTCTCCACATAGCGCTCGCCTTTGACTATATCGGAGCGGCAGCTGATGATCGTGCCGACCGCCGATGGATTTTCCGAGGCCTTGTCCACCTCAATGCCGGTCGAGGTCTTGATGTAGAGCTCGTTGATGGCGGATGAGGTGGAACTGAGGTTGGCCTGGAGATTCCTGTAGGTGGTTGCATTGCGGGTGATGATCATGGCAAACCTCTATAATTTCGGGTTGTACTGGGGCGTGGAACGTGTCGTACGCGGTGGTGCTGGTTGCTGAACATCAATAGATTATTGATTGCTGGAAATTATATTTGCAGCAGGGTGTCGAGCATCTCCTTCACCACGCCGATGTAATTGGATGCCGCTTCGTAGCCAGCCTGGTACTGGATCAAGAGCACCATTTCCTCATCAGTGGAAACACCGGATAACGAATCGCGTTTGGCATTCAGTTCATCCATGGATTCGGAACTGGCTGTGAGCCGCTGTTCGTTGCTGGTGACCAACAACCCGGCATTGGCGGCTATACGGGAATACTCCTCGGTGTAGTGGGTGCCGTTAATGCTGGTTGTTTCGCGGAGTGCGACGATGTCCAGGCAGAGACTGTTGTCGGCCGTGCTCCCCGTGGTCCCGGTGGCGATAAGCGATGTATCGCCAAAGGCGACGGTGATCGATGCCGCTGCCCCTTCCCAGGCATTGGCGGTTGCACTGGTGGGCGGTGTGAGGGTGAAAAGATCGGTCGCCAGATTGCCGTTGAGATCCACACCGCCACTGGAGGTGATCATGGTGTTGACATCGGTGGCGATGGTATAGGCCAGCTGGTCGATATCGTTTTGAAATTCAGGGATGGTCACATCGCGCACGCTGAGCCAGCCCTTGAGTTCGCCGCTGAAATCGTCGTATTGCAGGTCAAAAGAGGTGTTTCCCGCACTCAGGGAGATCTGCGACAGGCCGCTCACCGTGGTGGTGGAAAAGACCGAGGCGACATTGCCGGTCACGAGCGGCAACCCGCCTTCCAACTGCAGACAGAGCATACCGTTGGTATCGGTGTACATGGTGGCCCCGCAGGTTTCACTGACCTGCTGCACCAACAGATCGCGCTCATCGCGCAGCGTATTGGCATCGCCGCCGGAGAGCTCGGTCTGCATAATCGTTTGATTGAGATTGGCGATCTGCTGCAACTGATCGTTGAGATCGGGAATGGTAGATTCGATAGAGGTATTGATCGAGTTGACCACATCACCGAGCTGTTGGTCCAACTGGTTGAAATGTTCGGCAAGATTGGTCGCCTCCTGGAGTACCTGCTGCCGTTCAGTGGTTCCGGCCGGGTTTGTGCTCAGTTCTTCCCAGACGTCGAAAAAACTGTCGATATCACTGGAGAGACTGGTGTCGCTGATATCAAGGATCTGCTCGATATCACTGAGCGGCGTGCTGGCCGCCTCATATTCGCCGTAGGTGGAGCTTTGCGCGATGAGCTGCTTGGTGATAAAGATATCGCTGCTGCGATCGATCGAGTCGACCGAACTGCCGGTGCCGTAGGTCAGGCCGCCCTGGGTGAGGGGCGTATTGCTGATGACATTGGCTACCTGGCGTGAATATCCTTCAGTACCGGCATTGGCAATGTTGTTTCCGGTGATCAGCACCGCCGACTGGCTGGTATAGATGCCGCTCGCTCCGGTATACAGTGAGGTGATGAGGCCGGCCACGGCTAGACACTCCGGTTGAGTACGCGGGGTCCAACGCCGATTTGCATGGAGCGTCCACGAGCTGCATAGGTGAGGGCCAGGCGGCGAAAGGTGTTGTCCTGCAGCCGTTTGACCAGTTTCAGCCCGGATTCGAGCAGGACCCGGTTACGTTCGTTGTTGGTCTTGATCGCCTGGATGACCGCTTTCTCTTCCTCGTCAACCGCGTAGTCCTGATGATGCAGTTCTTTTAAGAGTTGGGTCTTTTTGAACTGAATGTCGCCGAGTTGACTCATCCGCAGATGGGTGATGGCCTGCCGTTCGCGAATGAGCAGTTCGTTTAAGGCCTGGAGACTCTGTTTCAAGCTGGATTGATGCATGGCTCAACTCCTGTTAGCGAATGAGGTTCACCAGTTCATCAAGCATCTCGTTGGTTGTCGTGATCACCTTGGAGGATGCGGAATAGGCATTTTGAATGGTGATCAGGTCGACAAATTCGGTGGCGAGGTCGACGTTGGAGAGTTCAAGTGCCTGGGTTATGAGCGTTCCCTGGGAGGATCCCGGATAACCGATGGTTGGCCCGCCGGATTCGTTGGTTTCCGAGAACAGGCTGCTGCCGACTGCATCCAAACCGTCAGGATTGATGAAGGTCGCCAGTGAGATCATCGCCACCTCCATCGTTTCCCCGTTGGAATAGACCGCGCTCACTGTACCGTCGGAAGCAATATCCACATCCGTGACTTCACCCGAGGCATACCCATCCTGGTCCTGGGAGAAGACGGCGGAATCACTGTCGAACTGGGTGGTGTCAAAGGAGTAGGTGATCTGCTGGGCCTGATCGGAGCCATTATTCCAGAGGAGACTGCTTGCCGTAGTTGTGCCGGTCGACGGCTCTCCTATGATTTGATTGCCATTAGTATCAAGTCTGGCAACGCCCGAATCCTGGGTGATAATGTTTCCTTCTGAATCGAAGTAGAGTGTACCTGAACCGATATTTTCAAGCACACCCGCGGTTCCACCGGTGATATCTCCACCGTCAACGGTGAGGTTCCAGTCCCATTCCAAATCGCTGACCTTTGTGAAGTAACAGGTTAAGAGATGGGAGGTACCAAGCGAGTCGTACACCGTGGTTGTGGTGGCGTAATTTGAGGTGTCTTCAGGGGCGGTGATATCAAAAACACCGAGGTTGAGAATATCGGCGTTGGAATCGAGATTGGTCTGGAGTTCGACATTTTCGGTTTGCTTGGCTTCTATCTGCGAAACCAGATCAACCTGTATGTCGGTCAAGTTGCCACTGGCGAGAACCCCGTTTTCATTGTAGATGGACCCCTGAAGCCGGTAGCCGTCGGCCGTGACCAGATATCCGTCATCATCAAAGCTGAAATTCCCGTTACGGGTGTACAGGGTGGAATCGGAGAGGGGATCGCTGACGATAAAAAAACCGCTGCCTTCAATGGCGATGTCCGTCGAGCTTTCCGTGGATTCAAATCCACCCTGGCTGTAGTTGGTCTGCACGGTTTGCACCTGGGAACCACGTCCAACCTGGGAGTTGCCACTGGAACTGGCGATATTTGCGGAGAGAAGGTCGGAAAAGAGGGTTGAACTTGCTTTGAACCCCACGGTCGAGCTGTTGGCAATGTTGTTGCCGGTGACGGTCATGGCCTGTGAGGTGCCTTGAAGCCCAGTGATGGCGGTGTATAATGCAGTTGAAAGTCCCATATGTTTCCTCTGAACTGGTCACCGAGATTTTGGCCGCACTGCGATCTGGTGCATTCCCTGCGGAATCGCAATGGGTTAGGTCGTCGGTTTTTGAAGTGCGTCCGTGCAACAACACTCCCCGTCCTGGAGAGAAACCTAAGCTGTAAGAGGTGCTTTCTTTGTAATCCGGCGCTAAAATCCGGATTTTTCTGTCCTCTATGAGTCGTTATCGGCATCGGTATCTATTCAATTTTATTGTAATAAAGTAACGTTTGGTTGTTACCGTGTAATCTGCTTGCCTGTTTCGTTTCAACTGTAACGATCTGTTGAAGAAGGCGAACTGCACGAGGAAGGAGTTCTTGCGGTTGGCTAGCGCTTTCATGTGTAACTATCTTAAATTTCAGCATAAAATTTATAGGTTTGCTATGCGGAGAGAAAGGGTCGGGGATACAAGAAATGAAAAGTTGGGGAGTGGGAGTGGAAAAAGAAAAGAAAGATTATGTTGAGGGTAAACAATCCTGCTTGACAAAGCCTCTGAGGTACGGTAAATAGCGCGCGTTCCACACGACATGGCCCCATCGTCTAGTGGCCTAGGACACCGGCCTCTCACGCCGGTAACAGGGGTTCGAGTCCCCTTGGGGTCACCAAGTAATTCAGCTACTTGGTGAAGTTACATTCCGACGCCTTGAAAGTTAATGCGCTTTCAAGGCGTTTTTCTTTTTCAGCATACCGCATTTTTCTGTTTCGCTTCTGTCCGATCCTTGAGGCCGGGCAGCACTTCTAAAACCTCACGGTTTCCAGAGTCCAAAGAATGGATATACCGGGCCGTGGTGGTTATGCTTCCATGACGAAGCATTTTCTGAATTTCCACGAGCGGCACATTTTGAGACGCCAGTATTGAGGCGAATAGGTGTCGGATGCCATGGAATCCAAATTGCTTTACATTTGCCTTGTTGCAAAGACGTTTTAGCCAGTGTTGCCGAAATTGATAAGGAACCCACTTTTGCGGAGCCTCATCACATTGGTTGAGAAAAACGTATCGAAGTAGGCCGGTTGTTCGCTTATGCTCCCGAAGCAGTTGTTCCAGATCCGCGGTTAATGGCAGCCAAGCAGCTTTCCATTCACCAAGCTCGTTTTTCTTGGTGTGAAGACAAATTTTTCTGCGGGCAAAATCGACGTCTTTCCACTGGAGCCGAAAAACTTCATCGCGGCGCGCCCCGGTATGGAGGCACAAAAGCAACATCAGTTTATCCTGAAAGACATCAGCTACGGCATAAACACGCCAAAAATCGTCAAGGGTAGGGACCACTCGTTCAATGCGGGTTTCAGCGAATCGCTGAACAGTATCAAACGGGTTATCCTTGGGCAAACCAAGGAACTTGATGCCCCACTGCCAGGCCGCTCTCAGATTCTTTCGCTGTTTGTTAGCAGCATTTCCAGATCTCTGTGCAGCTTCTTTCTCAAGAAATAGCCGAACATCATTTGCAGATAGACCGTCGACGTTATCTTGTGCGGAGGTGGATCGAAAGAATTCTCGAAAAGCAAAACGCTTCTCTTCATACGTCTTTTCGCTGAACCGGGCCTTTGCATAGTCAAGATATGACGTCGCCCAATCATGCAAGCAAACCGTGCGGATCAGGTCGGTGTTCTGAATCTCCGAGATCCATCGTTCCTTTTCTTCCACTTCCCATTTCAGAGCAGCTTGCTTGCTGGCAAACTGTTTGCGTCTCTGTTTCCCGTTGACCACTACCTGGCCCAACCACGGAAATTTGTCTTTGTTCTTGTTGTAGTTTCGATATGGCATCGATCAGTTTCCTTTCGAAAAAAATTATTTTACGCTGACCGATTCGTACGCCTCCAAATTTGGAAGCATACCGTCGAACAGTGCTTTCGGAAACTCCAAACCGCTGAGCGACTTCAACGGTAGACAATCGGCGTCCTAATTCGAGTTCAATGTGATCCATAATCAAAACCCCGGTAAACGATGTTGTCGTTTGTCGATGGGCGGTTTCTCTTCGCGGATCGCGGCCCTCATGCGCCGGGCACGTTCCGAAATTTCCGGCATGTACTCAGCGCCGAGAGGCTTCTTGCCCATCAGGCCGCGCCGGGGAGTGGTGAAGATAGAGGCTTTCATTTTCAGAACGGCTTTTCGTTGAGGTATTTCAGGCTGTAGACAATCCCGAGGAGATGGTTTTCCATCATCTGATGGAGGGCATAGAGGGGAACGCCCTTTGCCTCCAGCAGGGATTCGATTTCGTTGAATTGTCCGGAGCGGAAAGCAAAAAAGACGGCCCCAGGGCGATCATGGGAGCATGAACGATAGAAGGGCAAACCGGTGATCAGCCAATGAAGGTCAACACCCAGGTGGGAAAGGCGTTCAAGGGCTACGGCGTCAGGGGAAACCGTACCGTCTTCATACCGTTGCAAGGTTCTCAGGCTGACAGCCAGTTTTTCAGCCATAGCTTTTTGGCTCAGCTGCAATTCCTTCCGGATCTGGCGGAACCGATCTTGAAAGCCATTGTTGTTCGGTGACTGGTACGTCATCCCCTCGCCGGGTTTTTCCTCAGTTATGACAAGCATTGTATCCTCTTGATCAGGTTTCTTGGCTGTTCGTTACATCGCTTGGGGGGCTTCGCATGCGCCCCCAACGAGGGTGTCTTTCCTGTTGGGTGATCCATCCAGGCCGCAGGGTAATAAACCATGACCTGGGCACTGTGCCCCTGTTGCGCGCTTAACGGCCCCCCTCAGTACGTTGAGGGCGTGGTGGTTACGGGTTCAGCGGTTTTTCGCTGAAAAATCGTACCGGCGCGCTTCGCCCCCTGGTTACCTGCTGCGCAGAACTGCAGAGAGCGCGAAGTTGTTCCGGGGTAAGCGGGAGTCTATCCCGCGAGCGTTGCCCTGAATTCGTTGCGCTTGGTTTCCATCTTCTTGATGAACGCCTGTTCATCTTCAAAGAAGGCGTGCAAGTCTTCCTCAATCATGCCTTGGCAGAGGAAGACGATTTTATCGATGTCGTTGGGCTGCACTTCCAGGGAGGCACAGACAGACATTAGAATCCCCCGGGCCTGCTTGCGGAGCATCACGATATCTTTGTGTTTGGCTGGATGCATTCGGACGTAGCCGAAAACGCCCGTCCAAACCACTGCCTGGACCTGTTGCCAGAACTCGGAAACTTTGGATTTTGTCTGGTTGTGGTTGCGGTTCACCGGGCTGTCGGCATGGCGGGTCCATTCGTTTGTCAGGTAGGCCCAGAGGGATTTAAGACTGTTTACCAGGTCAACGACTGTATTAATCTGCCTGCCTTTCAGTTCGGAGATGTGGAACTGACGTTCACCATCCACGAACTCTACATGACTCATGTCGGCAAATTCCCGGAGCCGCGGCCGCCGGATCTGGTATTCGATACGGGTCACTGGCAGTTCGTCGTATTTGTCGACACCCCAGATTTCGGCAAAGACCTGCTGTTTGTTGGTGGCGCGTTTTCTTTTAAGCTCCATGACCTTGTCATAGGCCCGAAACATCATGTCACCGCTGCCGATGGTGATGCCGGAGAATTTGCGGTTGGTGTAGTGGCTATTGAACTCAACTTCGTCGGGTTCTGGTTCGGGTGTACGCTTGGTTACCTTGAGGCCGCCGTAAAAATCGTTGTCGCGGGCAAGGGCGATCCAATGGGTACGGTCCTCCAGGTCGGTGGTTTTGATATCCGTGCCGACGAAGTCAGCGGCGAGGTGCACCTCAGAGACGATTTCCTTAAAGACTTTGCCGCCATGGATGGCGAGAAAGGCTTTCACCCGCTCATAGATTTCGTAAAAGCCAGGTGACCAGCAGGAAAGGGAGCCGATTTCCAAGCGGCAGTTGGGTATTTTCTGATCATGCGAGCGGCGGTTGAACAGCAGGGTGATGTCGCCGGATTTGATGCGGTAGGTATAGTACCGGATGCCGGTCCGGTAGAGGTTCCAGTCGAAGCCATGTTCCTTGAAGACCGGGATGCACTCGAGTTCGGTATCCTGGACCTGCTTTTTCATGAAGTCGAGAATCGGAAGGAGGTCACTTTCCTGTCCATCCCATTGCACATGCAAAGACACTTTCAAAAAATCTACACATCGCTTGACCCTCAACCCTGGCAACTCCGATACTACTGGTAAACCACTTGTTAATCGGGCTTGTGGATCGGAGCCGGTGGGCTGCTCCTTGGTGGTGCGGACATTGATCGCGGCAGCATCCCGGTGGACAAAGAGCGGGTATCCATGATCGAACCGGTAATCCTGCAGGGGGATGTCTTTGAGGTGGTCAGGGAAAGGCTCAAAGAAGGTGGGGATGTTGGAGAGGTCTACCTGTTGGCCGTGCGCGGCTGCGCTGACTTTTTGGGAGAGTGGGTCTTTGGATCGGTGTGAATGGTACATGAAAATACCTCCGTCTAAATAAGAGTGAATAAATTTTGCTGAGAGTGGGGTTTGATAAAACGCAGCATCCTGCGGGATACCTTGCCGTTATAGAAAGGCTTGATTTTATCTTCGGTGGAAAAACGGTGTTCAAGGTCAGCAACTGTTTTGTAACCGTTAAATCCTCGATTAGGAGTGGGGATATCTGTATCCATCTTGAGCAGCTGGGACCAAAGTTCGGGCCGGTACTTGCGGAGGGAGCGCAGATCCGGAAGTGATTGCAGCGGGCAACACCAGCAGGACACACGGTTGAAAATATCGTAGAGTCCGCCCCAGGTGTAGCCGAGCTTCCGGCAGTATTCGAGTGCCTGTTCTTCGGTGACTCCATATTCAATGAGGGGATAGCGTTTATTTCCAGATTTAACGCGGTGCAGCTCGTCGGCGGCAATTCCAACGCAAACAACAGCATTTTCAATTTGCTTGATTCGCTTATCAAGCTGCCGTGTTTTCAGTCCGGTACACCATCGATTCAAATGATTTGGCCATCCATACCCAACATTCCCGGCCTGCTTCTTTTTCATCTCCCATTCATACATCCAATAATCGAACGGTTCTTCGGGCTCCAACCGCACCACCTTGAGCCCCGTTTTCTGCTCAACTAGATCGATATGCTTCACCATTTCCGGAAATTCCCAACCGGTGTCAAAGAACACTGCCGAGTGGATCTGCTCGCCACGATCAAGCATCATGTGGAGCATGGCGGTGGAATCTTTGCCGCCGGAAAGAGAAATAACATTGTTCATTTATGGGTTGTCCTGTTAAAATTTGACAATTTCCTATACCCCTTATAGGCTGTATTGAAGTCGAGCCTATCGACTCCCCTGGCCCCTGCTGTCTGCCTCCACAAACCGGCAGCGGGGGCATTTATTCTCAGCATAATGTCTTGGTCTCACGAAAATTTGATGGTTGGCTAATCAAATCCAATCACAGCTAGATTTATATGGACCCGTTCTTCACGTTCTCATTGAATAAGAACGCTCCTGCCTCAGGACCCCTTTGCCGGTTTCTCCCACCCTCTTTTGCGGCAAAGGGGTCATTCTTTTTGTCCCAAGCCATTCTTTGCCTGGTGACTTTGCTTTCACACCGGCCACAGAGGCCAAATCCCGGATCATCGATTGACATAGACGTTTCCCGGCCACAGTCGGCGCAGGAGAAGTGCGCCTGCGGCGTTGGTTGTAGTTGGATGCTTTGCATTACTTTCTTCATGTGCTGGTTACCCTGGTTGGAGGTTGGTTTCGATCTTGGCTACTGGTTCGTCGCAGGCGGCGGGACGAAAAACGGGACGCTCCATTAGAGGGGTCGCTTCCCCCGTTTTTCGTTGGGGAAATCCCCGTCAATTTCCAGCGTCATTCACGCTGAACTGCAGACAACTGCAACGCGCCATTCCGGCCGCCGCGTCGCGGCCGTGATCTTACATCGGGGTTTTCTCTGCCGATTTGTCACTGGTAAGCCGGTCAGCTGTGGACTTCGGCACGAGTGCATACCAGTGGCCAGAATCGTAACGGACCGGGTAAGGGAACTTCTCCAGCGGGTAGATGGTCGCTCCCAGAAGAAGAAACACACCCCGGCTGGAACGGGCAGAGTTGAGCAGGACCGGTGTCTTCGGTTCCTCGGGCTGCTCTATGGTGAACAGGGAGTCCTGATCGTTGGTGGATTTGAGCAGCAGGCCCGAGGCGGTGATGGTCGCCTTGAAGGAATCGAAAAGGGTTTCCTTGCTCAGATTGGATTCAACCCAGGTAATGGGCTTTGCTTCGTTACCGGAGAGAACAAATCCCTTGCCGGTCTGGGTGGTGATGAACTGCGCCACCTCGGAGAGCGGCACGTTGTTGAAGTCCACCGAGATTGGCAGGTTTGCCGGAACCGGGGGGAGTGGAGCCGGTTCTGCCTTGGCGGCCTGCTGGACTGATGCGGGTTTCTTTTCCTCGTGGGGCGTACAGGCGGAGATCCCGAAGAGGATGGAAGCGACCATGAGGAAGGACGCGAAGAACAGGAAGACGGAGAAGGCTTTCATGGTCATGATCCTTGACGGTTGGTGAACACGAGTTGGCCATTACGGACCACGGGGGTAATGGTGCCGGTGGATGCTGGTAAGGAAGTATGCTCGTTTTTCTTGGAATGGGTGGTCATGACCTTTTTGGAGCCGAAGAGGTCACCGCTGGCCAGGCTTGATTGGCTGAACAGCATGTAGAGGGTAAAGGCGAGGACAAGCGGGATTGCAAAGAACACCGGATGCTTCAACACGTTGACGTGCTGCATGATGGAGAGTTCCTTCACGTCCTTGGCCACGTAAGACTTGTAGCAGTGAAAAATTTTCTCGTTATAGGTCCGGGTATTCGTTGAGAGGGGCTTGCCGCCGGTATCATCGCCGCCGTAGGCATAGCAGAGGTACTTCTTCTTGATCGCACCGCCGAAGAAGTTGACCTTGCGAAAAACATAGGTCCATTCCAAGAGGGAACGAACGGCAGAGTCCACACGTTCCACGGCCTGGGTGATCAGCACCACGTCAAAGCCGTTGTGGCGGTGAGTGGAGGCCCAGGAGGCAAATTGATTGTTCTTTGCGGTTTGCCATTCGCGGGAAGAGAAGACTTTCTGAACCTCATCAAGAACCACCAGGCAGCCGGGCTCTATGTGCATCCAGAAATCGGCCAATTGGTGGTCTTCAAGGAAATGAAGTTGCTTGCAGAGTGCCAGATCGGAGAGGCCGCAGTAGCTCTTGATCATTTCCAGGCACTCCGGATCTGCCATGCCGTCTATATTGGTATAGACAACCCGGCCCATCTGCAGGTTGTCGGTGATCTTCTTCACCGCTTCGTACGTCTTGCCCGAACCGGGCGTACCAGCAAATCCAATGATCATGATTACACCCGGGTAAAGATAGAGGGGATGAGGTTGAGTGTCAGCCGCAGCAGGTAGGCAGCGCCGAGGATGGTGAAGCATTGCGGCAGACCGACAGCATTGATCAGCCACACCAGCTGGTCCGGCAGGTTTGACCAGGCAGCCGCATAGTTGAAGACCACGGCGGAAAGGTCAATTGCCGCCAGGGTGGTTTCAATTACGGTTAACAGCCCATCGAAGATGGTGAAGAACACGAACTGAACCAGGAGAATGAAGCCGTCGAGAACCCAGGTGAAGCCAACGACGCACCAGGTCCAGAAGGCGCGGCACCAATCGATGAGGACAGCGAAGAAAGACATGGTTTTACCTCTTCATGATAACGGCCCGGATCGACAGGAAGCCGAAACAGGCAAGAAGGATAGCCTTGAGCACAGCCAGGCCTGGAGACAAGGTATCGTTCAAGTTGACGGTATGGGTGCCGTACTGTCCGGCCTCGATGGTATAGGTGGAGGTTCCCCCTCCAGGGAGGGAATCGAAGAAGGCTGAAGAGAACGAAAACAGGCCCGAGGATTTGACGTTGGAGAGAAAAGTTGTCATCCGGGCCGGGATGTCGAATTCACCTGGATTATAGGCCGAGGTGAAGGGGTTATCGTTGATCGGTGAATAGGTATCCTCGGTTTCTTTATTGGCTTCCTCTTCCTGGGCCTTTGCGGTTTCTGCCGCTACCTGACCGGTTACAGCGTCACCGCCATTCTGAACACTCGTGAGGTATTCGTTGTAGACGTTGGTGGTGTTTTCGGTGAAAAAGTTCTGTATTTGACCATTCGTCAACGGTGATGGAGACTGAGCCGGAACAGAGGATGGGGCAGAATCGTTTGAGGTGATCTTTTGATCCGAAGGCAAATTCTGAATTGCTGTTTGCAGTTCATCTGCAACCGCCGGAGAGGGGGAAGAGAGCGCATCTTTCAGGCCTGGATAATTAATGGAAACACCTGGGTACAATGTCGCAGGGGCGGTAGTAACCGAGCAACGATAGAGATAGACCACACCAATAGCTGCAATGCCGTTGTAGGTTTCGCCACGGTACTCATAAAGATCGGCGCCAATGACGAAAATTTTACCACTGGAGGTTGCGGTGTAAGGCGTTGCTGAGGAAATAGTGGTTTTTGCTAAACCAGAAGCAGTTCCACCGCCGGTAATGAGATAATTTGTATCCCCAATCTGGATTATCTCTCCAGTTCCGAGAGACCCCGAAGGAACGGTGGTTGTTGAAGTATTGGAGGCAATCGCAGAGGCAAGATTCAGGTAAGTGTCATCGACTGCCGATTTCACAAGATTGAGAATATCTCCGATGGTGGCACCGACCGAACCTTCAGTACCCACATATTGAGCCGCACTTGCCGGGTAGCTTTCCGGACTGACAAAGTTGGCTTTGAAAGCCTGGTAAGCAGGTTGAAAAATGGCATCCGCAGCCGAAGCAACGGCGTTGGCCGCAGCATAAACCGGATCTTGGCCGGTGCGTTCATAGTAGGCAATGCCAGCGATACCGGCGGCACCGGCAACCAGGCCTGAAAGGGCAGCTGTTGAGGAAACCTCGGCAGAGGTCACAAGGGTTTTGCCGATTTTATTTCCATCCAGGACCTTGAGCTTGGTTTTGCTTCCGGTGTAGTAATCATCGGCAGCGGCACCAATGACGGAAACATCCTCAACGGTTAGAACGCTGGCAAAAGCTGGTCCGCTGACCTGGAAGCAGACAAGAAGGATTGCAAAGCACTTGCGTATCATTGCTTGGTCTCCACCGGCTTTTCTTCCTTCACATGGACTGGTTCAGCCTGCTCTTTTTGGGCGTAGCGTTGCTGATACTGGAGATCATCCGCGCACTGGCAACGGAAATGGTCCTGGTACGGCTGGAACTCCTGACCAATACACTGGAACTTGAACATGGAGCCCCGGTACTCGCAGGACCGTTCACAGATGGAGAGGTATTCCCGGCAGGATTTGACATCATTTTTCCGAAGCGGTGCAGAGGTGGAAGAGGTCCGGGGAACCACGTACTCTTTGGGGAACCCTTGGCCCGGGGTGACGCTATAGGAGGCGTTCGGCCCTGCGGGTAATCCAGGTACTTCTTCCCCATGGGCCAGGTAGAGGCCAGTGGTGATGAAGGTCACATAGAGACCGGTGGCGTAAATAAGAATCTTGGTGATGTCGTTCATGCGAGAATCCTTTTCATCAGGCCGAGGAAGAAGCAGACACCGAAGAAGGAAATCCACAGTGCATAGCGCCGGATCTTGGGGAATGAGGGCAAATAGGTCATTTGGGTGCGTTCCTCAGCATGTTTTGAATCAGGTAGCCGCAACCGATCAGGAAGGCGATGCCGGCAAAGGGCGCGGCCAGGTGAAAGAGCTCGGTGAATAAAGCGGCAGCATCGAAGCCATCAGGGAGTTGAATCACTTGCGGCCTCCTTCTCTATTGCGGAAGGTGTGCAGAAACGGTCCAGGAAGTAGGTCACTATTTCGAGGATACAGTTGAACGCCAGATAGGCAGCCCAGAGAAGAAACCCGTGGCTCATACCGAAGAGATAATAAAGGGCGTTGCTGAACTCCCGAGTGGAAGAGTCGGCGAAAAGTATGTAGCGGTGGGTTATCTCGTCGAAAATTGACAGATAAATGGGAGCCGCGATAACCAGAAGGACGATACGTTGCGCTAAATTGATCATGGTCACCACTCCATCTTGGATGCGATCACAAAGGCGATGCCGGTAAGGCCGCCAAGGCCGAAGCTCATGATGTCGCCCAATTGGGAAACGATCTGGTTGAGGATGTCGGTCAGTTCTGCTGCGGTCATCCGATGCGCCCCACGTTGCGGCTGATCGAAAAGACGTAGCTGACGACCAAACCGGCTATCCAGCCGACAAGAACCAAGCCAAGGCCCATGCCATAGGCGATCAAATTCAGGGTCATGTCATCCTCTCAGGCGTTCGGTGTGGGAATGCACCAGGTCATAGGCTTCATCATCGGACAGGCGGTTGTTCATGCGGTCCTGATAGATGGCCTCATCCATGGCGGTTTCCAAGGCGGCATAGCGGTCTTCCGACAGTTCCACGCCGTCACGTTCCCAATGATTATTGGCATAGGTTGCATCCGGTCCTGGCTCCAGACTGCCGAAGGTGTCCAGGTCGCGTTCCCGTAGGGGCGAAATCTCGATATCGCTCCGTGAGGGCCGGTACGAGGGAGTATCACTGGAAACAGCGCTGCTTATTCTCCGGTTGATCTGGTGGGTCCGGTAGGAGCCGATCGGGTCAGCCAGGAACGAGGCGGCGGACTGGAGCGCCGGGAGCAGGATCAAATCTTTGAGCAGATCAAAGGCCATGAGGATAAAAGCACAGACCACGAGCCCGAGAATCAAGGTCTGCATATCCTTGATCAGACCACCGGTGAGGATGGACAGGGCTTCCATGAGGTATTGTGTTGGGTCGACTTTTGGCATGGCGTGTCAAGAAAGTTGGGGAGGGTTACCCCTCCCCGGTGGTTGAGGATTACGCGCTTTTGCCAACACGCATGGTGCGTTTGACATAGGCGTAGCCCAGGAACAACAGGCCGATGCCGATAAAGCCGACCATAAGGGTACTGACGTTGGTGCTGATTCCGGTGATGTCTACTGCGTCGAAAAGGTCTTGCATGGGGTGTTCTCCTATTGCACGTTAAAAGGGGGAATCTGGTTATCTGCCAACCGTGCGCATCAGCATGACCAGGCCAAAAATGATGAGCGCCAAGCCGAGGATTCCGCCGACGGCGGTAAGCATGTCGGTCCGGACGCCATCAAAAAAAGTTGATTCGATTAAGGGGGTCCATTCCATGATCTATTCTCCACGATTGGAAAGAGGACGTTGCCAATCTGCCGGGCCTGCTCGTGATTGATGATGCCTTGATCAACGCTTTGACAAAGAGCCTGGCCGATTTCGCTGTAAGTCAGGGAGTATGATTGTCGGAGGTCCCCGGCTTCGTGGGCAAATCCAGGAAACCACGCTCCTTGCCAGTTCAGCCCGGCACCGGCAGACGCCGGAAGCCGGGCAGCCCTGCCAAGGTCCGGGGATATCCCAAGATCCGCATGGTGAGGACACGTCATTGCATCAGCCAGAGATCGTGGGTGAATCTCCGGATTTTGGAAACAACGCCGGTTCGTTCGTCCACCTGCTCCACCAGATAGGACCGGCAACGGACCTCGGTTTTGATGTTGTTGACGATGTCGCCTTGTTTGCCGAAACGGATATTTGAGGTAACGGCCCACTGTGGCGGGTTGGTGTACTCGTCCGGGGCTTTACCTTTGATCAGGGTATTGAAGATGGGGAGGTTGTCCCGGCTGACGGCGACCTGGTCGGAGGACTCGATACGGCCAGAGATCGGGAAAAAGGGGCTGTTGTTTCCTGCGCTGATGGTGTCTTTCTCGTTGGGCATGATGGTTACTCCTGGTTTTTGATTGGATTTTTGGGTGGTTGGTGGTCTATATTTTTGAGTGCAGAAGTGTTTCTTGTGGCTTATGTGAATGCAGCGGGATGCGCATGGTTTTCCGCCCCGGTGTGCTGGTGAAGCAGTGCCAGCACTGGAGATAGTCTTGGTAGTGGCCGTCTGAGGTTTCCACGGTGGTCACTTCAAGTGGCCTGCCGCAGAGGTGGCAGGTAATCTCTGAGGTGTTGGGGCAGCCTGTGGGTTTCATTGGGTAGTCAATCCTTGGCAAATAACTATTCAGGACAAGCCACTATTCCTGGGTATTTTTTGAACATGACATTTATTAAGTCCTGACATTGTTTTGAAATCTCAGGTTCATTTGTCCGCATTTTCAATTTATGCAGAACGTCAAATGCTTCACGAACTGTCACCGGAAGGTTTGAAGGATGCTGAGAAACATGAAATAAGTGTTTGTAACAATCTGAAGATTTCATTGAGGGATCACCTCGAAAAGGCGGAATTCAGTCACAGGAACAAAAGCGAATTCGGAACCACAGTCAGGGCAAGAGTAGACGAACTGGGTGCCTCTGTTCGTTGGCTGGAGGCCAACAGGCTCAAGAAGGTTTTGGCACTTGGGGCAGATATCGACGGTAATTGAACCGGGGATGGGGCTGAGCTTCTTAATCGAGGCTTTGGTTGTTTGCATGGTCGGTTCCTGGTAGCTGTGTAGGGGTGTTGTGTAAAATAAATCAGTTCTATATCGAGAACTATATTCTATAATAGAAACCATGCCAAGAAAAAAGTTGCATAAAATGAACTCTTATTCGTTTGCGGAGTGCTGGGAGAGAATTCTGCAAAAAACGTCTATCGAAAATTATGCGCAATTAGCTGAAATAATAGGAATTTCTAAATCGAACATCACGAAGAGAAAAGATGAAAATCTATTCCCTGTTGAGTGGGCGTTTTTAGTGGCGGAGAATTTTGGGTTAACAACTGAATGGATATTAAAGGGAAAGGAAGTTCAAAAAAATGAACTTCGGGGGAAAGGAAGGAAATTCGAAATTTTTAATGATGCGGAAGAATGGCTTGATGAACAAATCAGGGAAAATCCGAATCGCAAAGCATGGTTTGAGCTTCATTTTTTAGATTCGTTTCCAGGATTTAAGGAATGGAGAGAAAAACGTGATGCGGCCTTACTTGAAGGTACAGGTTTCAAAAAACAGGCTAATGGGGGGGGAGGGATATGAAAATTTTTGAGAGGCGAGATTGCCTGGAGACGAGGCAATATAATACGGGGTGTATTTAGGGAATATGAATGGATCGAGGTTTAGAGATCTTCTATTTTGAGTGGTTCAAACACAGGTGCAGATTAATTGGAAGTATACGTAACAAAACCTGTTTTCTCTATTTATATTAGGCAATTGCCTGATATTAGTTTCTCTTTTGGCTCCCGAGAAGTCAAGCATTTTCCGAGAGGGAGCCACGCCAAGGGCCGGGTGCGAGAATGGGCCCCTACTTATTGCTCGTCGGAGCACCCGGCCCTTGGCGTGGCGGGTTAATTCTCCGCATTCTCTGCGGGTGTGCTTTTGCTTTTTTCTATTATTCTGTCAACGGCCCTATAATAATCACGCTGTGCTTTCATATTGGAAAGATGACAATACCTCATGGTCGTTTTGATTCTTGTATGGCCGAGCAAATATTGAATGGTGACCAAATCTGCATCAGCATTGAGGAGTTGGGTTGCCATGGTATGCCGCAATTGGTGGCAGGAAACGGCTATCCCACTTTTCTTTGAATAGTACTCAATTCGTTTTTGGATGCCTCGAACCGATATGGGCTTTCCTTTAAGGGGGCCTTTCTCAACTAAAAAGACTTTCTGTTCATTCGTGTGAAACCTTATCCGCAAATACGCTGCCAGTGCGTCTGTGGCATCGTTGCTGATAAAAACGACCCTGTCCTTACCTCCTTTACCCGATTTGACCAGGATCCGGTTTCGTTGATAATCAATGGCATCGAGTGTGAGATCTGCCACCTCTTCAACTCTAAGGCCACAACGTAACATAAGCATAAATATTGCCTGATCCCGACTTCTGGTGACCACCTCAAAAAATCGCGGAATATCAACGTCCCTCAAATGCCGGGGTAACGGCTTGGCAACCCGTAGCAATAAACCTTTACCAACTGGATTATCCACCTTTATCTCTCCTTCGTCCTTCAGGAATTCGTAAAACATCCTGATAACGACAAGGTGTCCATTGATAGTCTGGGCAGAAATTTGATGTTGTAGTAGAAAATCGATATACCATTTTACATTCTCCCGTCTTGCTGCCTCGAGAGGAACCGGGAGCCATGCGAAGAACCTTTGCAGCCTATGCAGATAATTTTTTACGGTGTGAGGTGAATAATTTTTTCTCTTCAAATACCGCCTGTAATTGAGTACTGATTCTGTGAGATGCATTTTGCCCTCCTTTTTCAATAACGGTCATAGCACGGAGATATTCATTTTCACGTGTAGCATCTGATAGCCTTGCATAGCGTAAGGTCATTTCGATTGATTGGTGACCAAGGATTTGTTGTAAGACCTCTATCCGTAATCCGGCGTTGAGCATGTCTGTGGCAAAAGTGTGGCGCAGGCAATGGAAGCTGTACCCATAGTGGGATAAATCGGCCCTTTTGAGAATTTGAACAAATGCCTTTCTCGCTGCCGCATATGATATTTTCTCATTTCGCGGACTGTAGAAAAGATAGTCCTTTTGCAGGTCCCTTCTTTTCAGCCATTCGCGAAGGGCAGAGTCAGCATCTGAGCTGAAGTAAACCACACGACCCTGGTCATTTTTTTCTGCCAGGTAAATCAAGATCTTCCTTTCCGGGAGAACGATGTCTGAGATTTTCACATTGAGCAATTCGCCAATTCTCAGGCCTGTCCGCAGTAAAAGAAGGACCAAGGCGTGATTTCGAGGGTTGCCGGTGGCTGAAAGCAAAAGGTCGACATGTTCCGACGGAATAGCTCTGGGTAAAGAGTCAGGTGGCTTCAGTCGAATCTTTTTAGATAGAACTGCCAGTGGAAGAATCTTTCGTTCAACCAGGAAGATAAGAAACGTGTACACACTTCTTAAATTGCATATTACCGAGTTTGCCTTCAACCCACGATCCTGCCCATGCTCGACGAAGGCACAGATATCTTGACGGGTAACGCTGAAAATATTGGCACCTGTTTTGTCCAAGAACTGCAGGAAGGATAAGACTACATAGGCGGCCTGTTTTATGGTGAAAATCGAGTTGTTTTTACGATATTTTTCTCGAAGATAGGTCACGGCGAGGTCAGCTCCGATCAGACCAGTACCTGTGAGCCGAGAACAAAGATGATCGACTTCTTGATGTTTTTTGCTGGTGCATCCGTCAGGTGGTGACCAGTCTGATTGAGGTGGAGAGCTTGGAGGGGATCTTAGGAATCTTGCTTCGTCTGGGGCGTCTAAAGGAAAATTGACGGAGCTGTATTTTTCCTGCAGAACAGCGGCCCACTCGCTGGAGTGATAATTGGCAGGTATCCAATGTTGTTCGGCCATGATAACCTCCTTTTTCTTTTGTAGAAAAAACAGGTTGTTATTGACCGAATTATACCATTTATCCGGCTGCTATTTTGTTACGTATAAATTGGAACTATCGTGACTCGGAGAATCAGAGATTTACAGCTATGGCACAACCTGTAAGACCGACTTCACTCAAGTGAGCAAAAATGGGTAATATGATTATTGGTGGTGTTACCCAGAAGAACGGTCACGCAATCTTGTTTTGATCGTCAGGGTATATATTTGATTTTTTTGATATATTTTGCATAAAACAAGACTGGCCACACCGTAAACTGTCCGTTGAGGGCGCTCCGGTCAGTCTTCCGGATAATTACTTGTTCAACAGGAATTTATCCGCTAACTATTGAAAAATATGTGGAAATGTGCTACCCGCTGCGCTGTGTGCGGCTGGATAGCAAGTTTGCTGATACAGACCGCTCACAGCGCAGTGGGGAATGGCTTGTATCTACATTTTTTACTTATCAAAACGCCGCAAACTCGGATGAACCAAAAGATTCAACGGACTTCGCTGGCGCTCCGCCGGTGATCTTTGTCGTTGAGCATGTAGAAAAACCTCAGGAGTTGAAAAATATACGTATTTTTAAAGCCACAAAACCATTCGGCGTGGCTCGAAAATCGATCTGAGGATGAATTTCGAAGCCAATATTTTCGATAACTTTGTGACGTAGGGTTTTTCTACAGACTCGTTGAGGCTGTAGGAAAACCTTGAAATCTGGTAAAATCGTGGCAACTTTTGCGATTTCATCAGGGAGGGGGAAGATGACGCAAATGTTTATCCTGCGGCAAATTATCCTCAATCCATTGATATGGATTAACGAATTTAAGGAATTTTTGTGCTTTGATGATTCGCATCTTTAAAATAATTCTGGCTCTCTCCTTGATAGGTATTGCCGTCACTGTTCATGCAACGGAAAACCAAAAGGCGTTGACGCCTGAGGAAAAAGCGTACATTCAGGAAAAAAAGCAGATAACCATTGGTGTTATTGATAACGAGCCCCCCTATTCATTTTACTCCCAGGGAAGAATTAACGGGTTCTCCATTGACCTGCTTCATCTTTTGGAACAAAAGTCAGGACTGAAATTTAACTATGTTCTAGGCAGCTGGTCCAATGTTTTT
The DNA here is from genome assembly GCF_963665445.1 of uncultured Desulfobulbus sp. Lineage (GTDB taxonomy): Bacteria > Desulfobacterota > Desulfobulbia > Desulfobulbales > Desulfobulbaceae > Desulfobulbus. The sequence continues at coordinate 1,117,293 of NZ_OY762276.1, forward strand.
TCGTCTTTTAAAAAAGGGGAACTGGATGTCATCGATCAGATCTCCTTTACCGAGGACCGTAGCAAATGGATGCTCTTCACCCCGGCTTATCACATTAAAAAGCTTGTCCTGTTCATGAGGACCGGGGAAATCCCCTCCCCCTTTTCGGGGTTGAAAAGCCTTAAGGGGAAAAGGGTCGGTATCATAAAAGATATTTATTACGCCGATGCCATCCGCTTGAAAGATTTGGTCGAGGTTCACGAGTATGACGATTATATCTCACTTATGAAGGCCCTTTCCTTTGGCTGGATAGATGCGGTGGTGTCCAGCGAATTAACCGGACATTTCATCGCCCGGGACAATAACCTCACCGGGTTGGGAGTGGCCGGGCCCTTTAAAATAGAAGGGGGCACAGAGGAGGACTACCGGCTGGGCGTTTCTCAAAAGGAACCCCGGCTCCATTCGATTCTGGCCAAATTGTTGAAGACGATCCCAAAGGAAACACTTACGGCTCTGACCCTCAAGTGGAGCCAATATCCCTATCTAAACAATGATGATTCCAAGCTTTTTTTGACCGATGGGGAAAAGGCTTTTATTCGAGATCACCCGATTGTATCCATGGGGATGCTGGCAGATTTTTCACCCTTCAGCTTTACCAGCCAGGGCCGCCAGGCTGGCTATACCGCGTCCCTTCTGGATATCATTTCCGAAAAGACCGGAATAAAATTTTCCTATGTTGTGGATGACTGGTCCAAAGTGCTTTATCTTTTTAAAACCGGCCAGTTGGAAGCCCTTGCCAACATTTCCTATACCAAAGAACGGACAAAATTTACCCGGTATACGGAGGCCTATCACGCCATTCCAACAGTGGTTTTTGTGAGAAACGAGTTTAGAGACTACAAAGATGTCAACAGCTTGAGAGGCCTTTCTGTGGGCATTACCACAGATGTCTTTTATAAAGAGGCGCTATCCACAGTTGTCGGCCCCCATTTGCGTGAATATGACAATCACTCCGCCATGATGAAGGCCTTATCCTTTGGGGATCTGGACGCTGTGGTCTCTCCGCTTAATACCGGAAACCACTATATCCGAAAGCTTGGGCTGGTTAATCTGGTGGTTGCCGGAGAGCTAGACTTTGAAGGGGTGCCGCCTGAAGATCTACGTTTCGGTGTCCGGCCGGACCTGGCCCCTCTGGACAGCATTCTTAATAAGGCCTTAAGATCCCTGTCCGCCGCAGACTGGCAGATGCTTGAAAACACCTGGCTTTCTCCCAAAACCGGGAGCTTTTCAGATTACATGCTCAGGTTTTCGGAAAAAGAGCTGGCCTATCTGAAAAAAAAGAAAAAACTGGTTCTTTGCGTGCTCTCCGACCGGCTGCCCTTTGGAAAGGTCGGCAACGACGGCCGTTACACAGGGATCAGTGCTGATTTGATGGCGCTTTTGGGCAAGAAGCTTCCCATCTCCATAATCGTGGAGAAGTGCGATTCTTGGGCGGATTTGTTCCGGTTGATCAGGCAGAAGAAGTGCGATTTTTGTATGGACGTCATGAAAACAGATGAAACGCAGCAGTACATGGATTTTACCAGCCCCTATCTTACCGTCCCCAATGTTATCGCCACCTCTGTTAATGCGCCCTTTATTGACGACGTTGGGAAATTTTTGGATCGTCCCATGGGGGTCATCAGGGCATCACCTGTTTATGAAAGGCTTAAATCCGCCTATCCCAGCATGTCCCTCGTTGCGGTGGACAATGATCAGGAAGGTATCGCAAAGCTACAGAGAGGAGAGTTGTTTGGCTTTATCGAAACCATGACCAGTATCGGTTATCATTTGCGGCAGGAGAAAATCGTGGATGTCAAGATTGCAGGTAAAATGCCCATGGACTGGCAGCCCTGTATCGGCACCCGGAGTGACGAGCCTCTGTTGGGGGCAATTTTTCAAAAACTTATTATGTCCTTGTCTGACCAGGAAAAGTCCCGGATTCTGGATCAATGGCTCAGCGTAAAGGTGGAGCAAAAATTTGACTATTCTCCCTTCTGGAAGATCCTGGGAATACTTTCCGTCATGGTGCTCATTTCCTTGTTCTGGATACAGAAAGTACGCAAACTCAACCAAAAGCTGGTCGAGGCAAACAACGCCTTAGAGGAGTTGAGCAGTACTGACGGGTTGACCGGTCTTTTTAACCGGCGGACATTTGACGAGCAATTCCGGCGGATGTTTGACATATGCAAGCGCAGCGCCATCCACTTTTCGGTTGTCATCCTCGACATTGACCATTTCAAGAGCATCAACGACACCTATGGCCATCCTGCCGGAGATAAATGCCTAAAACGATTTGGCAGAATCCTTATGGAGCGGTTCCAGCGGCGTTCAGATATCGTGTGCCGGATCGGCGGTGAGGAGTTCGCCATTATATGCATGGGCAAGGACGCCCTAAAGATCGCCGCCTATACTGATGATCTGCGCGGATATATGCAAGACAGCCATATCACCCATGGTGACCGGAAGATTAACTTCACCATTAGTGCTGGAATTTATTTTAATATTCCCCGGGAAGACACCATTGCTGAGCAATGCTTGAACATGGCGGACCAGGCCCTTTATGAGGCCAAGAACAACGGGCGGAACCGGGTGGTGGTTTCTGAGGTCACGGCATCTGCAAACATTGCTTAAAAATGCCGGGAGGTATTCATGGCCGCATTTGTCACACCGGACCCTGGCAAACCCCATATGGAGATCACCGCAGTCCAGGTATTTAAAATTACGGTCATGAAATTGCGTAAGAAATGATCTTGGTGTTGATTTGCAATTTGGCTTGATAGAGATAGGAAAAATCCATTACGACAGTAACACAGCAAAATAATACAACATAAATGGCTAACAAAGCCAATCAACACGGACTCGCTACGCTCGCCGGTTATTGTAGCGTTATGCGCAATGAATAGATCCACGATCATGAACATTGAAGCGATTGACCATTTTGTGCTGACTGTCAAAGACATAGATAAAACTTGTGCGTTCTATATAAAGGTGCTCGGCATGAGCGTCACGACGTTTGGCGCTGGGCGAAAGGCACTGTCGTTTGGGGAGCAGAAGATCAATCTTCATCAGTACGGAAAGGAATTCGAACCAAAAGCTAAGAAGCCTACTCCTGGATCCGCTGACCTCTGTTTCGTTACGGCTGTGCCCGTTTCGCAGGTAATTGAACATCTCCGGGCCAACGGCGTGGAAGTTCTGGCAGGCCCGGTTCCGCGAACAGGCGCAGTAGGTGCAATCACCTCAGTGTATTTTCAGGATCCAGACGGGAACCTAATCGAGGTCTCGAACTATGCTGCCGCATAACCCCTCACTTCAGCCGACGCGAAACCCGCGCGGCTGATTTCAACGTTATGCGGCAAAAAGATTGGAGCGCCAACAAGGCGTCTGATGCAAGCAACTCTTGGAGGTTAGCCCCCATGCTAACGAACTATATGCACCGCAGTCGCTCTTACGCAGTGGTGCTATTCGTCATTTTCTCAGCATTCGTCGACAGTGCAACTGCCAATGACACCTTTGTTGGGAAATTTGCGTCGCTACCCTCGAAGCTTCCACCTCTTGAGGCAAACATCCTCGAACTCTACATCGTTGCTAAGGGCGATAAGTACGTCGTCACTGAATTCTCCAAAGGAGAGTTCAAACTTGACTATTTGGCAACGCGATGCGACTCCAAGAAAGATTTCTCAATGCCTTCACTTGCCAGTGGAGAAATATATGCGCTATGTGCCGATGAATCCGGATTCGCAAAGTTCGTGTATTCACAAAACGGCATCGATGAACGTGATCCGAGGATAAATAGCCTGAAGGACAGAAATGGCGAAAGCCTACTTGAAGCATCTTACCTTCGGGAGCAGTACTATATACCTCCATTTCTCGCATTCCGTAGGGTTGATTCGTTCAAATACGCCCCAAACAATCCGATTAAACTACTTAGTCATGAGACACCCGAATTCACAGCATTATGCAAGGGCGTCGGGGTCAAGCTACTTGAGAAACCAGTGGGTCCTGTGCGGTCAATTGCCTATGACTTCGATCCTAAGCGTATTTCAGGGTGGTCAGGTGCCTCAAGAGTTGAGGTTGATGAAGACGGACGCACTCTCGGCTTCGGCGGATTCAGCAAACGCAACTCCACAGAAGCAAAAAAGGTAACTAGTTTTGAATTTACGGAACGCCGGGCGAGCGACGGCGCTGGGGCTGCAACGATAAACCCATCTGCCCCATACTATCGTTTCCCTGCTACTCAGCAGCCGTACTACGGGGTTAGCGAACTGAGTGCCGATGTTTTGGCATTCCTCGATGTGGATAAACCGGACGAGTATCGTAAGGCACCGATAAGACAGGGCGCTATCCGCTACCAGATCACGCTGACTGACCGGCGTTCGGGTGCGGTTATCGGTGTGCAAACTTATGTGGTGGATCGACTAAACCATCGCGCATGCGGAGTGAATGTGGACAATGTAATTAGCCCATCCGCATTCATCTTTGATGCTATTAACCGATGACCGTGTGCAGTACTAATCACTCTTATTCAAAAAGCGTAAAAAGCCTTCGCCTGAAGTTTCGCTCGGACCGCGTGATCGCGGCCGCTTAACTTAACGTTCAGAGTCAAGGTTTCTCCTGTCTATCTGGACTTTTGTTAGCTTTCGCCTGGTGGCGGATCTGGTGGCGGTTTTGCTTCAGCTATAGCGAATTTTACGGTAACCGCCGCAAAATCTGTCACGTAACTTCAACAATATCGAAAAAATTTCTCCCGGCGTGGCAGCCTTGGGAGCAGGGCGTTTTAACTTTCTTCCTTCAAAGAGGCATAGCATGTCGAAACATCTTGGTGAATGGCTTGCCGATTATGAACTGGGTATCGAGGATATTGACCTTCAGCACCATTTTTTTTTCAATTTGATCAATCGGTTAGCGAGTGAACTGATAGTGAATCAGGATATTCAATATCGGATCGATTTAGTAAGCGAGCTCACTGCCTATGCAAAATTTCACTTTTTGAGTGAAGAAAATATGATGCGAAAATCTGGGTATCCTCAATTTATGCGTCATAAATTCCAGCATATAGAGCTGATAGATTCGATTTCCAGGGTAAGTAATCAACTTTTTCTTACAGAAAATGACCCAGAGGGAAAAGCCTTAATCAATTTTTTACGTGAATGGTTTTTGAATCATACCAGAAAAGTCGATAAGGAATTTGCCGATTACATGCTTAAAAAACTAACCTAGAATCATTTGTTTGGGGAAAGACCACGGTTTATCTTTGATGGTATCCCGTAGGTATCCCGATGCACCCGGGAAGGCCTTGAACTGCAAGGGTGGCAGCGGGGTCAACTCCCGGCGCTGAATTTGGTTTAAGGCACTATACAAATTTTCAGCAATACTATGCTCCCCTTATAAGAGGCATGAACCTTGATAAAAATTACATTGTAATTATCATGTAATCATGAAAATGCTTCGTTTTGAATGGGACCAGGCCAAGGCGAAAAGTAATCTTAAGAAACATAAGGTCAGCTTTGAGGAAGCAAAAACCGTTTTTCTTGACGAAAATGCGCGGTTAATCCCTGATCCTGAACATTCTGACCAGGAGGACCGTTTTATCCTCATGGGACTGAGTACCGAATTAAAAATGCTGATTGTGTGCCATTGTTACCGGGAATCCGAGGAAGTAATCAGGATCATTTCGGCGAGGAAGGCCACTAAGCGGGAAATGTCTTTTTATTGAGAGGTACCGATATGCTGGAAGAATACGATTTTTCAAAATCCAAAAAAAATCCATACGCAGCCAAGCTTAAAAAACAAATCACAATCCGAATCGACGAAGAGTCGATCAATTATTTCAAAGAAATTTCGGATGAAGTGGGTATCCCTTACCAAAGCGTCATCAATCTTTATTTAAGGGATTGCGCGAGATCGCACAGGAAGCTGAAACTCGACTGGAAATAACTTGGTTGGGGGGGCAAGATTTCGGTTGTGGCTGGTTCACGTTGGATGCGCGATCAATGCGTTTTTTAATGCGCTTTTATCTTCGCCAGTGACCGTAAATCGAGGTATCTGATTAAGAAAAACGTGAAAGAAAGCGTACGAATCGGCCTCTCACGCCGGTATAATGGGGGAAGGCAGGCCACGCTTGTGTTGATGGTATCCCGTGTATATCCCGATATACCCGAAAAGCCTTGAGCTGCACGAAGGACGGTGGGGACAACTCCCAGGAGAAAAAAATGTGGTAAGTCTTGAGCTGGCCCATTTCATCACAGGAGGCACAATGTGAAACGACTGTTTTTGGCTCTAGTTCTGTTTATGGGATGGTCCTGGGCTTGCGGGGAGGCTCTCGCTCAGGGGGAGTTCTATGTCATTGCAGTTCCAAAAGGAGTAGGGACGGCCATATCATCCCTACCTGTGGAGATTTCCAACCCGGGTTTCTACTACTTGACGAAAGATATGACCCTCGCAGGTGGAGGAGACGCAATTACGGTCAAGACCAACCATGTGACTCTGGATCTCATGGGATTCAGCATCGTTGGCGCAATGGGCAGTGGTAACGGCATTTATATGAACGGAGTGGCCGACGTGGAGATCCGAAACGGGACGATCCGCTCATTCGATGGCGATGGTATTCATTCACAATATACGGCGAACTATCTCGGGCTGCGAGTATTGAACATAAGAGTCGTAGATAACGTTGGCTCGGGTGTGTTTCTTCGAAGCAAGGGGGCTACTGTCACGGGCAGCAGTGTGTTCAAAAACGGCCAGTATGGTATATTGACTGACGATGGAAGCGTGGTTTCTGGAAACACTGTTCACAACAACGGCAAGGACGGTATTTATGTTTTGAGCGGCAGCTTGGTAACCGGCAACACGGTCTTTGAGAACTCCCACAACGGCATCGACGGCTCGAATGCAACGACGATCACTGGTAACACGGTCTATAAGAACAGCATTTGCGGAATTAGATCAGGGCGTGGCAGCACGATAACAGGCAATACCGTTAAGGACAATAACCAGTCCGACAGCACGGACAGCCTAAGCACCGGCGGCCTTTGGGTCTTTGCCGAGTCCATTGTTAAAGGCAACACAGTAGCTGACAATAAGATCCATAACATATACGTCTATTCCTGGGGAAACGCCATTGAGGAGAACCTACTGACAGGCTCCACAGGAAATGGCCTCTATTTCCAGGAATCCGGGAACTTTTACGCCAACAATCGCGCTTCTGGGAACGTAGTCAACTACGTCAATACCACAGGGAATACTAACGGTGGCGGCAACTATTCATTCTGATCCAGCGCCCGTAATAATAGGGGGCAGAGCACGCTTTTTTTTTGATGGAGTCCCACATGTGTCCCGGTACACCCGGAAAACCTTGATTCGAAAAAGGGGCAGCGGGGTCAACTCCCGGCGACATGTTATGGAATGGAAAAAAGAGGAAGAGGAGATCAATAAAGATCGACCGATAAAAAAAATCAGTCAAAAGTTGAAGATCTAACCGATTTACTTGCATATTGCCTGAGTTCTAAACTCTGCTTACACTGTTAAATATGGGCTAAAATACCTCATGGAGCAAAAGGATAAACATCCAGCTTCCTGGGCCTTCATTATGCTACTGCTTCTTACCGGTGCCCGACGCGGTGAAATCGCCTCTGCACGTTGGTGCGATATTCACGATTCTAAAATAGTTCTTCAAACACATAAAACAGACCATACCGGAGAAGATCGAGTAATTCATTTGCCCCAACTTGCACTGGATATTTTAGCCGAATTACCTAATACCGGCACAAAAGAACGGATTATTGGTATTGATTCACCTAGAAAGCTATGGGACACCATCAGAAAAAAAGCAGGTTGCCCTGATCTAAGATTGCACGATCTCCGCCACTCTTTCGCGTCAATAGCCATCAGCTCTGGCTATAACCTCTCTCAAATCGGTGAGCTTCTTGGCCATCGCGACGCAGATACAACGAAAAGGTATGCACATTTAATGGATGATGCAGCGGCCCAGGCTGCTGAATCTGTGGCCAACAATATAACGAGAGTCTTTACGAAAAAGAGAACCGGGAGTTGAACCCAATGCTATCCTTTCAGCTGAAGGCTTTCCGGGTATACTGGGATACATGCGGGATACCTTTCAAAATCAACTGTGGCCAGTCGCCGAATGATCACAAGGGGCCTTTCTCCCCTGTTACCCATAGCCGTCAGGCGAAGCCATGGCGGCATTGATTATGCCGCACATGGTATTGGCTCCCCTTCGATTCTCAAGATAAAAATGCCTTGAACAATTTCCGGAGAATAGTTTCCATTTTTTCTCTTCTCCAACAAATGTTTCCGGCAACTCAGCTCGAGAAACTTTTTTAACAAATTGGTCACAGCTTCTATTCCGGTGAAAAATGCCTCTTTGAACCGGCCAAGAGATCTTATCCAGGTCTTTAAAGCTTTGTAAAAACTGAGATTTTTACCGTACAGCCCGCGCATGAGGTTATGCGTTATCCATAACATGTTCAGGCTGAGTACAATAATGAATAATTTCGAGTAAATATAGCATTCAAGGCGTTCCTTTTTCACCTTTTTGACCTTGTCGATTTTCCACAGTGATTTCCAGGTCTTAAAGACAAGCTCGATTTGCCGGCGCAACGTGTATGCCTTCCACGCATTTTCAATATCAAGCAACTCCTCTGAGGCGGAGGTGATGAACAGATTGAGCCTTGCTCGGGCTTTGAATTCTTTCCCTATTTGCCGCCCTTTCTTTTGGGCATTCAGGTTGGCCTTGCGCATTCGTTCCTGGTAGACGCTTTCAGGTAACAGATAAACAAAGAGGCGAACCTCTAATGCCAGATCCCGGTCAAGGAATACTCTGTCTTCAATTTTTTCAATTCCTGCATCGGTCATGGCTCGAACAATCCGGGAAAAATTCAGCTCAAGCTTTTTCTTGCCTCGAAGTTGATACACCTGCTTGTTGGCCTGCAGGCGGCACAAAAAGTCACCAAGGTTTTGCAAGATACCTCGCAATGCAGATATATGCATGTAAGCGAGGTCGCGAATAACAAGGTCACCTTCTCTGACAACATCAATGGTCAGCGTTGAATTGGTTGCATCCTGGTCGTTAAACGCATTCAGGCTGAGATCAACGATTCTGCCGGACACTAAATCATATTCAAACTGGATTCTGACACTGGCCGCAGAGCCACTGCCGCCGCTACCGGGGTAATACTTGGATAAAGATTGATCTATTTGAAAACAAACAGAATCTTTAATCAAAATCCTTGCAAACTGATCACAACTCATCAACAGCGATTTTCCCTCTGACAACTGCTTGTTAAACAACTCTGAAAGGGCTGCTGTGAGAAACGAAACCGCATGCTGATTGAAGCGCTCATCCAGGGATTGTTTTTTATGCATATGGCATGGTCCAATTCCAGCTTAACGGTGAGATCGTTGAGACTCTCAAAAGCCAAAGCATCGCTATTAAAAGCCAGCAGGCAGAGAAAAGTGAATCCACCAAGCACGCTTGACCGCTGAACGAACTTGCTCTTACGAGCTAACAGGTCGATTTCCTGCGCGGTAAAGAAGCAGTGAAGCTGTTTCCTGATAGATTCTTCAATCAGCCGATATTCCTTATCTCCTACTCTCCTAATGGTCTGGAGTTTGGAGTTTCAGGCTGGCCCGGCCGGAAGGCGATTTTGGGGGGCCTAACTAAAAAAAATATAAAAAAATTATTGACATAGCTGCCGAAATGCGGCAGCCGCGCTTTCCTTAGAAAGCGCGGCCTTCAGAAGAGAACAACTTCACTCTTCTGGAGGCCGCCATGGGCAACAAGGGATATGGCAGTATCCCCGGGACCCTGTTTGAATGTATCACATTCCTTGCCAGGGCTCTACCGGTACGTTCCGTTCCAACCTTTATCGAACTGCTGATCGGTGCCATGCTCACCCAGACCGGGTTTGTTACCGGAGCCTGGCTGGCGATCAGACCGCGACGCAGTTGGAGCGCCTATTACAAATGGCTCCAGGAAGGCAAGTGGTCCTGGGTCGCCCTTGGGGTGCAGATGGCCCGGATGGTAGTGACCTTCTTTCCCCAGCTGGTCTGGTTCCTGATCATTGACGACACCTTCGTCTACCGGGCTTCCCGAAAGGCGCCGGGAAGCGGAATCTATCACCAGCACGGCAACAAGGCCAATCGACCCCAGTATGCCCGCGGCCAGTGCTGGGTGAGCATGGCCCTGTCGGTAACCAGGGGCAAAAAGCACTCGGCGATCCCTTTGCTCTCCCGGCTGATGCGCACCGACGGCAACACCGGCAAGCTCGATGCGGCCAAGGTCCTGCTCAGGACCGTGGCACGGGTGTTCACCGGCAAAAAGGTCTGTCTCCTAGTGGACAGCTGGTATATGAAGTACCCTTTGATCGCCTTTGTCCTGGCCCTTGGCTTTCAGGTGATCGGCCAGGTCCGACGGGATACGGCGCTGTACGCGCTTCCAGTGGCCACCGGCAAACGGGGGCGGCCGGCCAAGTATGGCGCCAAATACACCCCGGATGAGGTTGCTCTTTTGCCGGAGGTACGCCATTGGCTGTTCCTCTACGGCAAGTGGCAATGGGTACGCTACCGGAGTGCTGTCTGCCTGGCTAAATTCCTTCGCGGCCATCGGGTCAGGGCCGTGTGGATGCAGTTCGAAGACGAGGATGGCGAGCTCAGTAAGCCACGCCTGCTCATCTCCACCAACAGTCAGCTGAGTGCAGACGAGGTGTTCAAGTTCTACGCCCGCCGCTGGGCCATCGAAGACCTCTTCAACCAGATGAAGAACGGTTGGGGCTGGCGCGAGGCATGGCAGCAGTCCCGCCAAGTGCTGCACCGCTGGACTCAGATCCTTTCGGCCGCCTATGCCCTGCCGCAACTGCTGAGCATGTATTGCAGCGAGCAGATGCACGGACTGCTGCAACTGACGCCATGGCGGAAAAAGGCCCCGGTGACCGCCGGCCAGATTCGCTTGGGACTACGGATGTTTTTCAGCCATGTCCGGGTTCGGGACTGGTGGAACCCGACATGCCGAAAATTCGAACCCGGTTCACTCCTTGGAAAATCGGGCAATACTGCCGATTCAGGAAAAAAGTCCAGGAAACGGAGAGAAAGGAACGATAGGGTAACTCATCCGGCACCGCCATCGTGACGGTGGCTTAACCATGAAACTCCAAACTCCAGACACTGTAAAAAATAATCTATTTAAAATCAGCAAATTAGAATTTTATAAAATCTCCAGTGGCACTACATTTGTTTTTTTTGAGGCATCATTTGATCATTTTCTTCACGCCACCGGGGGTTGGTGCCAGCCCCAGGGCGTTATAAATTTTTCGTAACGCCGGTTCGGGAGCGGTGGCCTTACGCACATGCAGGGTGCAACCGTCGCGTTGGCTGAAAGTGGCGCTTACCCGTTGCTGGACAGCGAGTATGTTGCGCAGCGATGCCCAGCTTTCGTTGATACTGTGGGCCTTGAGTTTGCACCTCACGGCCTGGACCACCTGATAGGCCAACACGGTGATGAACAGGTGTCCTTCAGCCCGATCCTCCTTGTGATGGTAGATCGGACGTAGCCCCAATTCGGATTTGAGGCTGCGGAACACTGCCTCCAGATCAGTGAGCATGGTATAGGTCTGCCACAACTTGGCCGCGTCCCAAGTCAGTTCGTTGGTGCGCAGGCAGTAAACGCCGGGATGGGTGAGCATACTGCCCTCTCCCGGCAACCGCTCCCAGGTAAGGCCAATGGCCTTGGTGCCGCCGGCATCGGGGATCAGCTCGATGCGATAGTGCTGGCCAACACCATGGGATTTGGCAACCAGGCGGCCGATGCGCAGTAACAGCTTGTCGCGGTCCTTGGTGGTGCGCGGTTTGTTCAGACCATCGGCAATCTTGGTCAACTCCTGCTCGAACTGATCGATAAAGCGTTGGTTGATAGCCTCTTCCTTGTTTTGCCGTTCTTCTGAGTGACAGTAGAGCCTGGCTTCTGTGCCCTCTTCATTCAGCACCCGCTGGATGCGGATGGTCTGACCACAGGCGGAGGACGTATCCACGGCGTCATTGGCATCAAATTTCCGAACACGCTCCCGGCTGACCACCAGATAACGATATTGGTGGTCTACAAGCCAGGTGATGTTCTCCTCGGTGGCGATACCCCTGTCCATAATAACCAGGGCCGAGGCAGGGGCATTGAGCCCTTCGAGCATCTCGGCAAGCGTTGTCCCCTCAACGACGTTGCCGGCAAACATCCGTGAACACCGGACGAAGCCGCTGCCGTCCAGCACCAGACCGAGGGTCACCAAGGGGCAATCCGAGCGTTTTTCCTTGGAATGCCCCCGTTTGGCCTTGTGGTTGCTGCCCATCTCCCCCTCGAAATACGTATTGGTCAGATCGTAGAGGGTGACGGTTGACGGCAGGGAAAACAACGTGTCGATACGCTGAAAGAGCATTTCCTCAATGGTCTGCCGGTGCTTGACCAGCAGATCCGAGGTCCGGTAGAGGCGCATCAGGGGCATTGCCTCGAAATCAACATCGAGCAATTCGCCAAGGCCGCTGCGTTCCCGCAGCCAGTGCCAGGTGGACAACTCGCTGCCCGGAGCGGCCATGCGGCCAATCACACTGCCGATAGCTGCCGCCTGCTGAACGCCGTTGAGGCCAACCATTGCAAGTATGTTGGCGAAATCAAGCCAATTCAAGGCAGCCTTGCCCACATGCTCAACCCCGATCGACCGAGGCCGGACCAACTCCAGCGAGTTGACATCCACCTCCTGATAGTCGGCATCGGTTTTGGCGTCCGCCTCGAAATTTTGGTTGCTCAACCGTGCGGCATAGCGCTGCGCCAGGGGTTCGATTTCGCTCGGCGCTGGCATGAGCGACATCTGCCCGGAGAGGATTTGCTCGATGCGTGTGCACAACTCCGGCCAGTGCTCCCGGGCAAGGGAAAAGTTGCTCCCCAGGTTCAGCAGGGTTCGCTGCCGTACCTTGCCCTCGATACGCTCCGAGGCCACCAGGCGGAAGGTATAATAGGCCTCCCCCGAAGCGGCGTTGCTGGTTTTGGTTTGTCGAATAAACATGAAGTGAATAGAGCCATGTTTACCTGAAAAAGTCAATAGCCTTTATAAAAATTATGGCACTACAAACAGGTTTTCCTGAATTTTTTATTGAAATTATTGAGTTTTTTCGACGGAAATAGCTCGAAAAAGAAGAGATTAGGTTTCCCTATGTTAAATATGGGTTAATGGTCATTAGGAACTTGCCTTTGATGTCGGCAAGCACCTCTGCCAGGTCATAAAAATCCTGTTCCACAAAGTTATGCTCGTAACAATTGATCTTCCAGTACGGGGGATCAAGGAAAAACAGGGTGTGTTCTCTATCGTAACGTGGAATCAAGTCCCTAAAATCGAGACACTCTCTTTGCAATTTTTATTGGAATAACGACAATCCGCTTCGTTACGGTTGGTGAAATAAAAAACAAGTTCAATGGAGAATTATTTATAGATAAATATTTACTTAATACTGGGGCTGGTGTACTATAAGTCACGTTCTGCAAAAACGCCCCCTTTGCCGGTTCCCATCCTTTTATAACGGCAAAGGGGATTTTTTTTGGGGGGCGATGCCGGAATACAATGTCTAGGGAGCAACACCTCTAACCTGCCAAAAGGTTGATAATGCTCCGCAGGGCATCTCGGGTGTATCCCAGACATGAGATCTCTTTTTTTGTTGAGCACGGGGAAGCTTGGAGAAACAATGGGGCCTTTTGTCCACCTCTTCGCGATCGGTTTATGCGTCAACGCAACGGGGGGGCATTTTACCAGGAGGATTCCCTGTGACGTGTCCTGATGTATCCTTTTCTGTAACTTTTTTGTGTGGAGGCTGGTTCCACTCTACCTGATCATCAGTTTTGGGCATTTTACGACCCTAGCGTGTATTTACGCAGCCCCTTGTTTTGTTGGCAACAAAAGAACTCTTTTTTCACCCCTGTTTTTGGATAAACGACCATTTCTTGGGTATATTGTCACCGCCGATCTGAAACGGACCCACCCGCCGACGAAAAACTGACCCACCATACCGGTGTTTCCGTCTGAGAATCCACCGATTTAAAACCCCACTTTTTGCTTTATTCTTCGTTTGTTCCTTTTCTTCTTAAGTATTGTTTCATCTCCAATGCCGGGAGGGAACAATGCCACGTCTGAAAAAGCGTCCTTGTCGAATCTGTCGAAAATGGTTCACGCCTGATCCAAGGGTCGGGGATCGGCAGAAAACCTGTGGTAATCCTGAGTGCATGAAAAAATGGCATGCCAAAAAATGCGCTGAATGGAATCGAAAGAATCGCACCTGTGCTCAGGAGAATTATTTGTACGAAAAGCTGGCGCGTGCGACCAAACAAAGCTATGGCGGCAAAAAGGCATTGCCTGCAGACGCTCCGGTCAAACCTCCTCCCGCTTTTTTTCCCCAACTTCCCCGTTGTCTCATTCAAGAGGTGATGGGGGTGCAACAATTCGTAATCATAGAACATATCTCGCAACAACTCTTCAAGGCCGTTCAAGAGGTGATAAGTATCCAACACGCTGAAAATACAAGAGCTCCATCACGACTTCTCCATTGATGCCGCTAAGAGGCGATGGCGTGTGCCGCAGATAATGAGCTATGAAGAGGCATCATTTTTTGCACAGGAGGCACCATGTCAACCTCACCCATATCCACCGCTGATATTCTTGAACTTTCCCTGGATAAAATTGGAGAAAGATTCGCTCCCCTGCGGATCGTCAATCCGGCAGCCGACAGCGCCATGCTTCAGTCTGTGGAGCGCTACGGCCAGATCATGCCGGTGGTTGTCTGCGAGGCCCAGCAAAACGATTATCAACTGCTCGATGGCTTCAAACGGCTGCGAAGCGCCAGAAGGCTTGGCATGAAGTCACTCAAGGCCCAGGTAATGCGGCTTACCCTGCGTGCCGGCAAGGCGGCGCTGGTGCAGCTGAACTGGGTGGGGAAGTCAATCAGTAATATGGAAGAGGCGCTGGTGGTGCATTCACTGTTCCATGAAGACAGCTTGAGCCAGGTGGAGATCGCCACGTTGCTGGGACGGCATAAAAGCTGGGTTTGTCGGCGAATATCCTTGATTGACCGATTGTGCGATGAGGGGTTGGCCCAGATAAAGCTCGGTCTGCTGCCGATCAGCATGAGCCGGGAACTTATCAAGTTGCCACGTGGCAACCAGGAACTCCTCATTCAAGCGATTGCCAACCATCATCTCAGTTGCCGTGATACCGGCAGGCTGGTTGAAGAACTACAGGGCCGGCCGGAATATGAACACAGGCCGATTCTGGAAAGGCCGTGGGAAATACTCCAGTATCAAGACCATTTGGATACGACGGCAAGCAGGCTTTTTTCACCGGCTGTTCGGAGTATCCATCACAAAATTCTGCTTATGGAGCGGTACTGCCTGGCGGTTTCCTGCACCATGCAAACCACAGAGATCAAACAATTTGAGGAGAAAGAAGAGCTCTTTATACGCGCTTGCTGCGGGGAAGCCGTGCGAACCCTTGAACACACCGTCAAGGAGGTCGGCCGAGTTGCGGTGCCGGATGCAGAGGCCGGACAATGACCGTCATCGTTCATAGCCGAGAAGAGTTGGAACGACTGCTGATAACCATGCACAGCGAAGGTTGGAGCATCCGTAAACTCGCGGGTTATTTTTCCATCAGCCGCAATACGGTACGGCGTATCCTGCGCAAACATGCCGCAGCCCGGGACACGGGTCATGGTGCCGTTTGCCGGCAAAAACAACAACCGACACTGCGCGAAAGCAAACTCGAGCCCTTTCTCGACCGGATTACGGAGCTGCTCAAGGATTTCCCCAAGATAACCGGTCAACGCGTGTACGAAGAGATTACCGCCGCCGGTTACGACGGCGGCATAAGTATTTTGCGTGCTCGGTTACGCAGCCTGCGGCCGACACCGAAAAAGACGCCGGTGATCCGTTTTGAGACAGAGCCCGGTCTGCAGGGGCAAATGGACTGGAGCCCCTATGCCATACCATTCCAGCGTCAAGGCAAGATCACGGTCAATTGTTTTTCGTATA
The DNA here is from genome assembly GCF_963665445.1 of uncultured Desulfobulbus sp. GTDB lineage: Bacteria > Desulfobacterota > Desulfobulbia > Desulfobulbales > Desulfobulbaceae > Desulfobulbus. The sequence continues at coordinate 1,133,383 of NZ_OY762276.1, forward strand.
TCCTTGGATTTTCCAGACGACAATATATCGATTTCACCCCACGCCGGGATCTCTTCACCCTGATCCGCCGTCACCTGGATAGTTTTTCCCACTTCAACGGCTCGCCTCGCCAGTGTCTGTATGACAACGAAAAGACCGTTGTTCTGCGCTGGGAGGCCGGCCGGCCGGTATTCAATCCCTCTTTTGCCTCGTTTATCACCCATTACCGGTGCAAGCCCATCGCCTGCTTTCCCAACCGACCGCAAACAAAGGGCAAAATAGAAAGGCCCTTCCAGTATGTAGAAAACAATCTCCTCGGTGGCCGAAAGTTTCAGGACCTCGATGATCTGAAAGCATGTGCCCGCTGGTGGCTGCAAAACCGGTCGGACACGCATATCCATGACACGACGGGCAGGCCCCCGCTGGAGTTGTTTCTGGAAGAAGAGCAGGAGGCGCTGACCATGTTGCCACGGTGTCCCTATGATGCCTCCGAGGTGGCCTTACGTGTCTGCAATATTGAAGGATATCTCGAGTTCGAGACCAATCGCTATCCGATTCCTTATGAATATGTGACCGATATCCTGACCGTAAAAGCCACGGAGCAGGAAATTTATGTCTACTCACCGGAGCTGACCCTGATCGTTCGCCACGAACGATTGCCGGCAGGAGCGGTGATTACCCTTGATGCAGCCGGTATCCACGGACCACGCGCCGTTCGTTACGGCCTGGAGCCGGTCCGAGACCAATTTCTTGCCTTGGGTGATGATGCCGAACTTTTTTTACGGGGACTTACGGAGCAACAGCCCAAGAACAGCGGATTCCACGCCAGGGCCATACTGCGGCAAAAAGAGGCCTACCACTGCGACGACATTCATCGTGCCATCAGTCACGCCTGTCGCTATCACGCCTACGACCACCGAGCGGTGGAGCGTATTCTCAAAATCAAGGCAAAACCGCGTACTCTGGAATCGTGTCGCAACGAACGGGCAGCGGAACATCTGCGCCAGGCCCTGCCGCCGATCAAACAGCGGTCGTTACAGGAGTACAGTGCACTTTTAGGAGACAATAACCATGAAGCAGGGACAGATAACGGAGAGCATGCAGCGGATCAAAAGCAGCTTGAAAGCTCTCAAACTCGACACGATAGCAAGGATTCTCGATGAAGAATTGGCCAGGTCGGCCCAATCGGCAACACCGCCGACCGAGTTACTGGAACGTCTCCTGACAGCCGAGACGGATGCCCTGATCCAACGGAGAATCGAACGTCGGATCAAGGAATCAAGGCTACCGGAACGAAAACTGCTGGCGGACTTTGATTTTGATTTCCAGAAAGGAATCGATAAGGCTCAAATCCTCGAGTTGGCTCAGCTTGACTTTATCCGCCGCAAACAGGGGGTAATTCTTGCCGGTAATTCCGATACCGGCAAGAGTCACATCGCCAAGGCGCTCCTGCTGCTTGCCTGCAAGGAAACCTACCGCTGTCGCTATACCACGGCAAGCGACATGCTCCGGGATCTCTTTTCAGGACTGGCCGACGACACTCTCGCTCTCAAACTCAAGCGCTATCTGACGCCTGACCTGCTGCTCATAGACGAAGTCGGCTTTGACCGCCTTGAGCAACAGGATCCGTGTAACGCCTGCCTCTTTCATAAAGTGATTGACGGACGTTACTGCAAGAGTTCGACAATGCTGACCTCAAATATCGATTTCAAGGAACTGGGGGATTATCTGGGGGATCCTGTCATTACCACCGCGATCGTCGACAGGATGGTTCACCATTCCATTATCCTGAGCATCCAGGGTCCTTCCTGGCGTCTTCATCAATCACAACAATTAAACCATTGCAGTGACCGCCCCAAGAGTGAGGTGGAATAACCCTCACTGACTCTGCATTTCAGAAAGCCTCCTTTCCCACCAACGCCCCATGGCGGGGACGCCTTTCGCCCTACGGGCTCCAGGCGTCCCCGCCATGGGGCGTTGCAAACTCGTCTACTTTTTCATTTTTTCTTGTTGCGTTGAAGCTCCAGAAGGTGGGTCTGTTAATCGGTGCAAATGCGGCTCATATTTTCACAACACGCAACTTATGGGTGGGTCCGCTTTATTCACTCAAATGGGTTCATTTTAGATCGCTGGTGACAGGTATATCCATCTTGGCCCGATACGGTGCCAGTCCCTCTCCCCCTCCCCTGAAGACAACGCTCATGCCTTGCATGCCCGGCTCTCCTGTTGCACCCGGCTTATGACCGATGCATGGAATCTGTTGTTAATGTTTCTTTTTCGTCAAAAACGTATTGCGTCAATGATGAATGTTTCAAAAATGGAAAATTCATTTCAGCAATGTTTTATAAATTAATACTATAAAATCAGCATATTACCTGAATGTTGCTGGGTTGGATCAAGTTTTGCTATAAAAGCGCGAGCTCTTTCATACACGCTTGATAGGAGCCGTGGGATCTCTACCTGTTCCTGAACAGGTAGAGATCCGGTCTGATGCACTTTTGGTTGCCTCGTATCGTATTGGGGAAATCGGTATCTTGAGGGGGCGGTGAAGCGTGTATTTTTATCACCTGGCAACAGGGAGCGAAAACGGCAAACCTGGCCTTTGAAGAATCCTGCATTGGCTGGCACGGAGTTTCGTTTTTACTTCGTTGCGGGGGAATTACTCCTGTCCATTTTGAGGTAGCAGCGTGAGTAACAGTACATCAACTGTACAACTTGAAAGGAAATTAGGTCCCTGGATGCTCTGGGGACTGGGTGTCGGTTATGTCATCTCTGGCATGTATTTCGGCTGGAACCTGGGCCTGGAGCAGGGGGGGGCACTGGGGCTTGCCGTGGCCACCGGCTTCATCATCTTGATGTATCTCACCTTTACCTTCAGCTACACCGAGTTGGCCTGCGCCATTCCCAAGGCCGGCGGGGTATTCGACTATGCCACCAAAGGGTTGGGGAAGGATCTTGGATTTATCGCCGGCATGGCCCAAGTGATCGAGTTTGTCTTTGCTCCACCGGCAATAGCTGCCGCAATCGGTGCGTACTTCCATCTTTTCTTGCCGGATGTTCCGGTGTTGGCCATCGCCGTTGCTGCCTACGTCATTTTTACGGCGCTCAATATCTCCGGTGTCCAGGCTGCTGCCCGTTTTGAGCTGTTCATCACCGTACTGGCAGTGGCCGAGCTCTTGATCTTTGCCGGAGTGACCGCACTCAGCTTTTCCTGGGAGAACCTGACCGTCAATGCCCTTCCTCACGGCTGGGGTGGTGCCTTTGCCGCGATTCCCTTTGCCATCTGGTTTTTTTTGGCCATCGAGGGGGTAGCCAACGTGGCCGAAGAAACCATCAATCCGCAGCGGAACATCCTTATCGGTTTTGGTGCCGCCATCCTTACCCTGGTCGCGCTTGCGGTTATTACCTTTGCCACCTCGGTCGGCGTTGGTGGCTGGGAAGCAATCGTCTACCCGACTGCCGGTGCCGCAGCTTCGGACTCCCCCCTGCCTCTGGCTCTGGCCAAGGTGGTCGGCGATAACCACCTGCTCTATCACATGCTGATTTTCATTGGTTTGTTCGGCCTGGTGGCCTCCTTTCACGGTATCATTCTTGCTGCCGGCCGCGCTGTGCTCGAACTTGGTCGGGTGGGCTACCTCCATCCTTCCCTGGGCAAGGTCAGCCCCCGCTTTAAGACTCCGCAGAATGCTTTGCTCTTTACCTGGTGATCGGCATTGTCGCCCTGATGACCGGAAAAACCGGTGAAATCATCACGATCGCCGTTTTCGGCGCCCTGGTACTGTATGTTATTTCGTTGATCACCATCTTTGCCCTGCGGAAAAAACATCCGAAAATGGATCGCCCGTTCAAGGTTCCGTTCTATCCAGTGGCCCCGGCCATCGGTCTGGTGATTTCGGTGGTTGCCCTGATTGCAGTGACCTACTACAACCAGGTTCTGGCCCTGATCTTTGCCGGTATCATGGCGGTGGCGTACGCCTACTTCAAGATCTTTGCCGCCAAGGATGTTTTGGTTGAACAGATCATGGTCATGCCGGCACAGATGGAAGTGAAACCGATTCGTATCGACGAATAGGATCAGAACAAAGTGGAGGGGGCTGCGGTCGTTTGCCGTGATAGCGCGGAGAAACGACCGCGGTCCGCACAGTTACATGTATAAATTGACCTTGCAGCATCGGACCTTTGGTTTTGACAACCTTCGCGACTTGATGGCCAAGGCCAGCCCGCATCGTTCCGGCGATTGTCTGGCGGGCATTGCCGCCGAAAACGCCGAAGAGCGGGTGGCGGCCCAGGTGGTCCTGGCCGAGCTGCCCTTGTCCCTTTTTCTCGAAGAGCATCTCATCCCGTATGAAACCGATGAGGTCACTCGCCTGATCATTGATACCCACGATCAGGCAGCGTTTGCGCCGGTGGCCGATTATACCGTGGGCCAGCTGCGTGACTGGCTGCTTACCGAAGAGGCCGACAGCACCACCTTGTGTAGCCTGGCCTCCGGGCTCACGCCTGAGATGGTGGCAGCGGTCGCCAAATTGATGCGGGTTCAGGATCTGATCCTGGTCGCCTCGAAATGTAGGGTCGTGACCCGTTTTCGTAACACCCTCGGGCTGCCCGGTACCTTTGGCGTGCGCCTCCAGCCCAATCATCCCACCGATGATCTCAAAGGCATTGCAGCCTCCATTCTCGATGGACTCTGTTATGGTTGCGGCGACGCGGTGATCGGCATCAATCCGGCTACGGACAGTGTGGACAACATCCGTCGCTTGCTGGACATGCTCGACATGATTCGCGATCGCTATCGGATTCCCACACAAAGCTGCGTACTTACCCATGTCACCACCACCATGGAGGCGATTGCTGCCGGCGCGCCGGTGGATCTCTGTTTTCAGTCCATTGCCGGTACCGAGGGGGCCAATCGCAGCTTCGGGGTCAACCTCGGCCTGTTGGCCGAAGCCCACCAGGCAACCTTGGAGCTGGAACGGGGGAACCTGGGCGATAATGTGATGTATTTTGAAACCGGCCAGGGGAGTGCCCTTTCGGCCAACAGCCATTTCGGCGTCGATCAGCAGACGCTGGAGGCGCGGGCTTATGCGGTGGCACGGCGCTTCCGGCCACTTCTGGTCAATTCGGTGGTTGGTTTCATCGGTCCGGAATATCTCTTCAACGGCAAAGAGATCATCCGTGCCGGACTGGAGGATCACTTTTGCGGCAAGCTGCTCGGCCTGCCTATGGGGGTGGATATCTGCTACACCAACCATGCCGAGGCTGATCAGGACGACATGGACATGCTGCTCACCCTGCTGGGTAACAGCGGCTGCACCTTTATCATGGGCGTACCCGGAGCCGACGACATCATGCTCAATTATCAGTCGACCTCCTTTCACGATGCCGCCTATCTGCGTCGCCTGCTGGGACGGACTCCGGCACCTGAGTTTCATCTCTGGTTGCAGGAGCAGGGGATTGTCGACCCTGTCGAAGGGCACCTGCGTCCCATTCATCCCGCCAGTCGACTGCTGGCCTTGCCGGAGGGATGGATATGAAGACAGTGGAGCGGACCACGCAAAAACAACCTTTGGCCAGATCCGCGGTGATCGAGGATCCCTGGGAGGAACTGCGCTGTTTTACCGATGCCCGTATTGCCTTGGGGCGTTGCGGCGCCAGTCTGCCACTGGTCTCGGTGCTGAACCTGCGCATGGCCCATGCCCAGACCCGCGATGCAGTGCATCTGCCTTTGGATATGGGGCGACTGGTCGAGCAGCTGACGGACCTTGGCCTGTCTTCTCTGGTGCTCGCCAGCGCTGCGGCCGATCGCGCCACCTATCTTACCCGTCCCGATCTCGGTCGCAGATTGGACGTAACGTCACAGGCGCTTGTGCAGCAGCATGCGACGCAAGGGGGCTGTGATCTGGTGCTGGTGGTCGGTGACGGCCTTTCCTCGCGTGCCATTGCGGAAAACGCCGTGCCCTTTATCAAAGGTTTTCAGGAACTCTGCGCTCGGTTCAGTGATCTGCGCCTCGGGCCTGTCTGTCTGGTGAACAACTGTCGCGTGGCCACCGGTGACGAAATCGGTGCATTGCTGAGGGCCAAAATGGTGGCCATGCTGATCGGCGAGCGTCCGGGACTCAGTTCACCCAACTCCATGGGAATCTACCTCACCTATGGTCCCAAGGTCGGCACTTCCGACGAGTCCCGGAACTGTATCTCCAACGTGCGCACAGGCGGTCTTCCGGTCGATGAGGGGGGGCGCAAGCTGGCTTATCTGATCGAGGAGGCCCAACGCCTGAAAACCACCGGGGTGCAGCTCAAAGACCGAATGCAGGCCGATTACCTGCCATTTCGTCTGCAGCAGCACTTGAGCTAACCACTGCGAGTAATTTCAAGAAACACAAGCAATCGAGATGCACCAAGAAGCGCCGGCAATGAGAACTTTTCATGGTACTGCCGCATTTTCCTGAGTACTATCTCCATAAAACCACGAAGAAGGGGAGGGATTTCGGTATGGAGACATTTTCAAGCTACGATCCTGGGGAATTTTACGACGAGCTCATCGAACCGGATGGAAAACCTCGTCCGGGGGCCCAGTTGCTGGTCGATACGATCGAATCCCTGCCGCCGGGTGATCTGGCCATGCGGCAAAAGGCGGCCGAGGCCATGCTGCTGAAGATGGGCATCACCTTCAATGTCTATGGCCGGGAGGAGGGGACGGAAAAAATCTTTCCCTTTGATATCATTCCACGTATCGTGCCGGCTCAAGATTGGGAACAGATCGAGTCCGGGCTTAAACAGCGTATCTTTGCGCTCAACGAGTTTCTGCAGGATATCTATAACGACAAGAAAATCCTCAAGGACAAGGTGGTTCCCGAGGACCTGGTGCTCTCGAGTCGGACCTACCGCAAGGAGTGCGAGGGGTTCACGCCACCGAAAAAGATCTGGTGCCATGTCACCGGGACCGACCTGGTGCGTGACGGTGATGGCCGTTTTTACGTGCTTGAGGATAATTTGCGTTGCCCTTCAGGCGTCTCCTATGTGCTAGAAAACCGGCAGGTGCTCAAACGGACCTTTCCCCAGGTATTCGCGGCTTCCAAGGTGCGGCCGGTGGATGAGTACCCGAACAAGCTCTTGGAGATGCTCGAGTACCTGGCGCCGGACCATATCAAGAATCCGACCATCGGTGTGCTCACCCCGGGCATCTACAACTCCGCCTACTTTGAACACTCCTTTCTCTCCCAGCAGATGGGCATTGAACTGGTCGAGGGCCAGGATCTGGTGGTCGCAGACGGGTATGTCCATATGCTCACCACCAAGGGGCTCAAGCGGGTGGATGTCATCTACCGCCGCTTGGATGACGATTTTATCGATCCCGAGGTCTTTCGCCCCGACTCCCTGCTCGGCGTCAAAGGGTTGATCGGCGTCTACAAGGCCGGCCGCCTGGCCATGGCCAATGCTCCCGGCACCGGTATTGCCGACGATAAGGTCATTTACGCCTATGTTCCCGAGATTATAAAATACTACACCGGTGAAGATCCGATTCTTGCCAATGTGCCCACCTACATCTGCCGTGACGACGACCAACGGGCTTACGTGCTTGATCACTTGGACGAACTCGTGGTCAAGGCGGCCAACGAGTCCGGCGGGTATGGCATGCTGGTCGGTCCGCATGCTTCTCAGGCCGAACGCGATGCATTTGCCGAGAAGATCAAGGCCGAGCCCCGGAACTACATGGCCCAGCCCACTATTTCCCTTTCCCGCGTACCCACCCTTGTCGGGGATCGCATCGAGGGCCGCCATGTCGATCTGCGGCCCTACGTGCTTTTCGGCAAGAAGATTTACGTCCAGCCCGGCGGTCTGACCCGGGTGGCCCTGACCAAGGGGTCCCTGGTGGTCAATTCGTCCCAGGGCGGCGGTTCCAAGGATACCTGGGTTCTGTAAGCGAGAAAGGAGGGAATCATGCTCAGTCGTGTCGCCAATTCTATCTACTGGATGTGCCGTTATATCGAGCGGGCGGAAAATGTGGCTCGTTTCATCAGCGTCAATCTCAACCTCCTGCTTGATATGCCTGGGGATATGGGGCGGCAGTGGGAGCCCCTGGTGATGATCACCGGTGACCAGGAGTTTTTTGAGGATAAGTACAAGGAATACACCAAGGAGGCGGTGCTCAACTACCTCACCTTCGATCGCCTCTATCTCAACTCCATTGCCAGTTGTCTGGCCATGGCACGCGAGAATGCGCGTTCCATTCGTGAAATAATCAGCTCGGAGACCTGGGAACACATCAATACCTTCTATCTGGAACTGCAGGATCCGATGAGTCCGATCATGGCCCTGCAGGAGCCGCATAAATTCTACAAAAACATCCAGATGAATGCCCATCTGTTTACCGGTTTGCTCGATTCCACCATGAGTCACGGTGAGGCCTGGAACTTTGCCCGCATGGGCATGATGCTCGAGCGCGCGGACAAGACCTCGCGTATTCTCGACGTGAAGTACTTCATGCTCCTGCCCCAGGTGGAACTGGTCAACACCCCGGTTGACAATATCCAGTGGACTGCGGTATTGAAATCGGCCAGTGCCTTTGAGATGTTCCGCAAGGAGTATCATATGATCACGCCGAAGCAGGTGGCCAGTTTCCTGGTTTTTGACAAGAGCTTTCCACGCTCCATTCGCCACTGCGTCAACAAGGCGCAGATCAGCCTGCAGCGGATCATAAACGGTTCCTCCGGCGGCAATGGCGGCAACTCGGCGGAAAAACTGCTGGGCCGGCTGGCAGCTGATTTGGAGTACACCGATATCGACGATGTGGTGAACGAGGGCATGCATGAATACCTTGACCGGCTGCAGACCCGCATCAACCAGATCGACGAGGCCATCGGTACCACCTTTTTCAACATCAAGCATCTGTTTGAAAGTAGCGCACACGAGCAGTAGAATCGACGTGCCGGGGCTCGTGGAGCAACCGATCGAGCCCCGTTTTGGAAAGAGCCTTTGCACCAATTGACTGAACAAGCACACCAATAGGATCTTCTGTGGGAATTCATGTTGCCCTGAGTCATATCACTACCTATCGCTATGATCGTCCCATCAACCTGGGGCCCCAGGTTGTGCGTCTACGCCCCGCGCCCCATAGCCGGACACCGATTCTTAGCTACTCCATGACGGTGACCCCCAAGGATCATTTCATCAACTGGCAGCAGGATCCCTTCAGTAACTACCTGGCACGGTTGGTTTTTTCTGAGAAAACCACTGAGTTTGAGGTCGCGATCGATCTGCTGGCGGACATGATCGTGATCAACCCCTTTGACTTCTTCCTCGAACCGGAGGCCGAAACCTTTCCCTTGACCTACGATCCGGGGCTCAAGACCGATCTGATGCCCTACCTGGCCAAGGCGGAGAATGGTACAAAGTTGTTGGCCTTTCTCAAGACCATTGATCGCGCACCCAAGCAGACGGTCGACTTTCTCGTCGAGCTCAACCAGCGGCTCAGTCAGGAGATCAGCTACCTGATCCGTATGGAGCCCAACGTGCAGAGTGCCGAGCAGACCTTGACCCTGAAGTCCGGTTCCTGCCGCGACTCGGCCTGGCTGCTGGTCAACATTCTCAGGCATCTGGGGCTGGCTGCCCGTTTCGTCTCAGGATACCTCATTCAGCTGGCCCCGGATGTGAAATCCTTGGACGGACCGTCCGGGCCGGAGGCGGATTTTACCGACCTCCACGCCTGGGCCGAGGTCTACATCCCCGGTGCCGGCTGGGTGGGCATGGATCCCACCTCCGGACTTTTTGCCGGGGAAGGGCATGTTCCCCTGGCCTGTTCCCCAGAACCGCAGAGTGCCGCGCCCATCACCGGCGCCCTGGATGCCTGCGAGGTGGAGTTCAGCCATACAATGCAGGTGCGCCGGGTGCGCGAGGAACCACGATCCACCAAACCCTATCCCGACGATGTCTGGGAGCGGATCGTCAGTCTGGGGGATCAGGTGGACGAGGAACTGCAGGCCCAGGATGTCCGCCTCACCATGGGCGGCGAGCCCACCTTCATCGGCATCGATCGTATGGATGCCCCGGAGTGGAATACCGAGGCCTTGGGGGAAGAGAAACTGCGTTTGTCGCAGAATCTGCTTCAGAGATTGCTCAGTCAGTGGGCGTCGGGTGGTTTTGTCCATTGCGGTCAGGGCAAGTGGTATCCGGGAGAATCCCTGCCCCGTTGGGCCCTGGCCTGTTACTGGCGCAAGGATGATATTCCTGTCTGGCGTGATCCCCAGTGGATGGCGGATCCCTCGCAGGACTACGGCTTTGGCCCGGCCGAGGCCAAGCGCTTCATTGAAGCCCTGGCCAAGCGATTGGGCGTGGGGACCCGATATATCCGCGAGTCCTTTGAGGATATCCATTACTATCTCTACAAGGAGCAGCGACTGCCGCTCAATGTCGATCCCAAGGATCCCAAGTTGGACGACGCCGAAGCCCGGACCCGTATGGCCCAGGCCTTTACACGTGGTCTGGGGGCGGTGGTCGGCTATGTCCTGCCGTTGCAGCATGGTTCCTGGATCACCGGCCCTTGGCCCTTGAAGGGCGACAACCTCTTTTTGCTCCCCGGCGACTCGCCCATCGGCCTGCGCCTGCCGCTGGAATCTCTGCCCTGGGTCTCATCAACGGATCTACCCGTGCAGTTTTCTCCGGATCCCCTGGCCGAATTCGGGCAGTTGCCGGATTACCAGGGACAGCGCTCCCTGATCGGCAACACGGAGAACGACAAGGAAAAAGAGCTTCGTCCCCAACCCAAACCCTTTGCCGATCCCCAGCCGATGGTGGGCGAATCGGCAGCCTGGGTGGTGCGAACCGCGCTCTGTGTGCAACCGCGAGACGGCAAACTCTTCATCTTCATGCCGCCGGTGCTCAAGCTTGAGGGCTATCTTGAACTGGTGGCCGCCATTGAGGCCACTGCCGAAGAGACCGGACTCCCTGTGCTGATCGAGGGCTATACCCCGCCCTATGATCCGCGCCTGGAGTCCCTGAAAATCACCCCCGATCCCGGGGTGATCGAGGTCAATATCCAGCCGATGCGCAGCTGGCGGGAGATGGTGGAATATACCACCAGCCTGTATGAGACAGCCCGTCAATGCCGCCTGGCTACGGAGAAATTTCTTGTCGATGGCCGTCAGACCGGGACCGGCGGCGGCAACCATATCGTGGTCGGCGGTTCAACCCCGGCGGACAGCCCCTTTCTTCGCCGGCCGGATCTGCTGCGGAGCCTGCTCACCTTCTGGAACAACCATCCGGCGCTCTCCTTTCTCTTCTCCGGCCTGTTCATCGGGCCCACCAGCCAGCAGCCGCGTATCGACGAGGCTCGTCACGACAGCCTCTATGAGTTGGAGATCGCCTTTAACGAGCTTGACCGGCAACTGGCCTCGCCCTGGGGCTGCCCAGCCTGGTTGGTGGATCGGCTCTTCCGCAATCTTCTTGTCGACGTGAGCGGCAACACCCACCGAGCCGAGTTCTGTATCGACAAGCTCTATTCCCCCGATTCCAGTACCGGCCGCCTGGGGCTCCTTGAGTTCCGCGCCTTTGAGATGCCGCCGCACGCCCGCATGAGCCTTGCACAGCAACTGCTTCTGCGGACCTGTATTACCTGGTTTTGGAAGACCCCTTACCGGCAGCCCCTGGTCCACTGGGGTACCCGGCTTCATGACCGGTTTATGTTGCCGGAGCCGGTGCACGATGATTTGGCCGATGTGCTCGATATTCTTACCGATGCGGGGTTCCCGCTGGAGATGGATTTCTTCCACCCGCATTTTGAGTTTCGTTTCCCTATCATGGGGCGTATTGAGTGTCAGGGAATGGAGCTCGAGCTGCGCCAGGCCCTGGAGCCCTGGCATGTGCTCGGCGAGGAACCCGGTGGCGGTGGAACGGCTCGCTACGTGGACAGCTCGGTGGAGCGGTTGCAGATCAAGGTCAGCGGCATGGTTGGCGAACGCTACGTAATTGCCTGCAACGGCCGCCGAGTCCCGCTGCAGCCCACCCGCACCACGGGCGTCTTTATCGGCGGGGTCCGTTTTCGTGCCTGGCAGCCGCCGGCCTGCCTCCATCCCACCATCGGTGTGCATGCCCCGCTGACCATCGACCTGATCGATACCTGGAACTCCCGGGCCGTGGCCGGATGCACCTACTTTGTCGGCCATCCCGGAGGCCGCAACTACGAGGTCCTGCCGGTGAACAGTTACGAGGCCGAGGGGCGGCGCCATGCCAGATTCATCCCCCATGGGCATACCCCGGGTGGGCAACAGCCAATACCGGCGCTTGAACCCAATCAGGCCTTTCCCTATACCTTGGATTTGCGGCGCTGAGAGCGCATTTCGTGCAGGTTCCTTTTCCCGTTGTCTATGGTTTCCATGAATTCGGCCCAGTTCGTTCCGCCCAGCCACCTTCTTTCGCCCGTACCTTCCCTCTTCAGCGGCATGCAATGTCCGCCGGGGTTTTGCTACTGCGAGGCCTTTGAAACCAACGGTCAACCGCGTCCCCAGTGGCGGGCCATCGTCGATGCGATGAACGAGGCCACGATTGAGATCCTGAGCCAGCGCCAGGAGCGGGCCAAGCAGATGCGCCACGAGGATGGCGCCACCTACAACCCCTTTGATACTCCAGACGGGCGCGGTACGCCTTGGGCCCTGGAGATGATTCCCTTGCCCATGACCAGTATCGAGTGGCAGGGGTTGGAACAGGGACTGATGCAGCGCGCGCGCCTGTTGGAACGAATTCTGGGCGATGTCTATGGATCGCAGGAATTGCTTCGTTCAGGGCAGTTGCCGGCGGAGCTGGTGTATGCCAACCCCAACTTTCTCCGTGCCTGCCACGCCATTCGTCCCTCCTATGGGCGTTTTCTCAGTCTGTACGCGGTTGACTGCTTGCGTGCTCCCGACGGCAGTTTCAAGGTTGTGCGGGACTACGGTAGTTGTCCCGTGGGGCTGGGCTATGCACTGGAAAACCGCATCGTGATCTCCCGCCTCTTTGCCGATCTCTACCATCACAGTCTTATCTGTCGCCTGGCGCCGTTTTTCCGCAAGCTGCATAACGCGTTGGTGCAGCGCTCCACCATCGGTCGCGAGGACCCCAATATCGTGCTCCTCTCACCCGGTCCGGATAGCCCTATCTATTTCGAACAGGCGTTGCTCTCCCGTTATCTCGGCTATCCCCTGGTTGAAGGCCAGGATCTCACCGTGCGCAATGGCCGGCTGTTTTTGAAAAAACTGGCCGGGCTGGAACCGGTGGATTCGATTCTGCGCCAAATCGTGGATCTGCAGAGCGATCCCTTTACCCTGCGCCGGGATACCGGCATTGGCGTGGCCGGTTTGATTCAGGTGGCGCGTGAGCAGAACATCGATATCACCAATCCCATCGGTGCCGGCTTTATCGATACGCCGGTGTTGCCGGCCTTTCTCGATCGACTGTGCCAGGCGCTCTTGGGGGAGGACCTGGTGTTGCACAGTGTTCCCCTGCTCTGGGGGGGCGATGGTGCCGAGCGACAGCAGATCAGGGAGCGGGCAGGGGAGCTGACGGTTCTTCCGGCCCTGGACCGGTGTCAGTCGTTGCATGGCGATCCCCTGGCAGCCCTGGATTCGTCCCCCTCTGCCGTCATGGCGCGGGAAGAGGTGCAGCCATCCATGGTGCCGGTCTGGCATCATGGGGGCGTGCAGTCCCGACCGGTGATGATGCGCTTTTTTCTCGCGGCCACGGACGAGGGGTTCACCATGATGCCCGGCGGCCTGGCCATGACCGCGCCCGATGTGGCACCCCTTATGCAAGGAGTGCCGGAACGGTTGCAGAGCAAGGATATCTGGTTCCTGTCGGAGAAACCGGTGGAACCCTTCAGCCTGCTCAGTGGACTGCACAATGTGGCCGAGTTTCGCCGCTCCAGCGATCTTCCCAGTCGAGTGGCCGACCATATGCTCTGGCTGGGGCGCTATCTGGAGCGGGCCGAGGGGCTGATTCGCCTCTTGCGTTCCCTCTATCGCCGGCTGGCCAGTGAAAATCGGCCGGAAGATATTCCGGAGCTGGAGTTCATTCTCAACCTCCTGCGTTCAACCCATACCCTGCCGCCCCTGGAAGAGGGGGAACCCTTGACCCAGGAAGAGTTGGAGATGCAGCTGGTCGAGGTCTTCTACCGTGAGGATCGGCCGGAGAGTGTGATCGCCATTCTCAAGAGGGTGCAGGAGGCGGCGCGCAATGTTCGTGACCGGCTCAACCGCGATTCCTGGCGGGTGATCAACCGGTTGGAGGAGTTCGGCGACAATCCCACCAGTGATCCGCTTGACCTGCTGGATAACACCCTGTTTACCCTGAGTGCCTTCAGTGGTTTGGCCATGGAGGGCATGACCCGCAGTCTTGGCTGGCGATTTATGGATATGGGCCGCCGTATCGAGCGGGCCCTGCACCAGATCAGCCTGGTTCGCTTTGGTCTGCCGCAGGTCTGTGCGGCATCGCAAAACGCGCTCGAGGCCCTGCTCGAAGTTTCCGATTCGATCATGACCTACCGTGCCCGCTACCGCACCGCCTTTCAGCTGGCCCCGGTTCTTGATCTGCTTCTCCTGGATGAGAGCAATCCTAAGTCGCTCGCCTTTCAGCTCAGTCGACTGGCCACCCATGTGGAGGAGCTGCCCAGGTCCAGCGAACGCCGTTTTGCCAGCGCCGAGGAACGTATGACCCTGGAGATGCTCACCGACATTCGCCTGCTCGAACTGACCGACCTGGCCTGCAGCCACGGGGCTGCGGAAAACGAGGAGCCCCTGCATCAGTTTCTGGAGACCATGGAATCCAATCTCTTTGCCTTTGCGCAACAGGTGAGCGCCCACTACCTGACCAGGGTCACCGCCACCCCCCATTTTGCCATGCATCAGGGGGACTCCATGCCATGAAGTACAGGGTCACCCACACCACGGCCTACCACTATTCGGAGCCGGCCTCGCTCTCCCAGAACGAGTTGTACCTCACCCCGCGCACAAGCAGTCGCCAACAGGTGCTGCAAACCCATCTGAATTTTGTGCCCCAGCCCCAGTATCTGCACCAGCGCATCGATTACTTCGGCAATGTTGCCCATGTGCTCATGATCGAACAGCCGCACAGCGAGCTCGCCCTCACCGCAACCTGCATCGTCCGTACAAGTCGCAGCCAGAAAATCGAGCCCGAGGCAACCCTGCCCTGGGAGGAGGTGGTCCGACGTCTGGAGACACATCGTTTCTATGAAGATCTCGATGCCTACCAGTTCAGCTTTGCAAGCCCAATGATTCTCCTGACCCCTGACATTGAGGCCTATGCCCGCGCCTCGTTTCCTCCGGGCGTACACATTTTGGAAGGGGGGATGGATCTGATGCACCGTATCTTCAACGAATGTGCCTACGATAAGGCGGCCTCGACTGTGGATACGCCGGTCGATCAGGTGCTTGCCCATAAGAAAGGCGTGTGCCAGGATTTTTCCCATCTGGCCATTGCCTGCTTCCGTTCCCTGGGGCTGGCCGCCCGTTATGTCAGCGGCTACCTCGAGACCCTGCCGCCGCCGGGCAAGCCCAAGATGGTGGGCGCCGATGCCTCCCATGCCTGGGTTTCCCTCTATGTGCCGGACGAGGGCTGGGTCGATCTCGATCCCACCAACGACCTCATCCCCGGAGAGATGCATATCACCCTGGCCTGGGGCCGGGATTACAGCGATGTGGCCCCGGTCAAGGGGGTGGTCATGGGCGGTGGGCTGCACACCCTCGCGGTTGAGGTGGATGTGGCACGGATGGAATAATCGGCCCAAGAAGAGATAGACGAAGATCGAGACCGGTCTTCTTCCCTGGTAGGTCAGCGCATCTTTTTTTACCTGCTTTTTTTCCCCTCTGAGAACAAATGAAGATTTTTTTTGTCTGTATTGCGCTTCTTGTTGGGGGGCTCCAGGGAGTCTCCTGGGCCGGGGTAGTCACCAGCTTGCCGGGCAACGAGCCAATTGTTGCCCTCACCTTCGATGCCTGCGAGACGAAAACGCCCTCCTTTTTTGATGAAACCATTGTCAGCTATCTGCTCGCTGAGCAGATCCCCTTCACCCTTTTTGTAAGCGGCAAGTTTGCCCGGCGGAATGCGGATGAACTGAGGCAGCTTGCCCGCAATCCCTTGATTGAGGTCGAGAATCACTCTCTGAACCATAGGCAGCATATGGAGCGGTTGAGTGATACAGCCATTGTCGAGGAGGTGCTTGGTTGCGAGGCGCTGATCACCGGGATGACCGGCCGCAAACCCATTTTTTTTCGTTTTCCGGCAGGCAATTATGACCAACGGAGTTTGAAGATTGTCGAGGGCCTTGGCTACCGGGTGGTCCACTGGACCTTTGCCAGTGGTGACCCGGATAAACGCATCACCCCTGGGTGGCTCTCGACCTGGGTCCTGAACCGCACTCGCCAGGGCAATATATTGATTTTTCACATCAATGGTCGGGGATACAGTACCGCTAAGGCGCTGCCGGTTATTGTGCAGCAGTTGCGAAAGAAGGGTTACCGTTTTGTCCTGTTGCGTGATGTCCTCGGTAGGGAGGAGGGAAAACGCTCCAGCGTCCAGGACAACCAGGTCTCGCCACCGATCAGCTTGGGCACGTAATCTGTTTTCTCAAGAGGAGTTCGCTGGTGCCGTTTTGCACCAGGTCGGGGAGGGGGGCCACTTCGAAAAAACCGGCTGCCCGGTAAAATTTTCGCGCCCGAGTGTTGAACTCCGAAGTGACAGTCCACAGGTTCTTGACCCCCGGCCCGGCCTCTTGCTCCATCCACCCGAGAAGCGCGCGTCCAACTCCCCTGGATTGGGCAGGGGGAAAGACGGCCAGAAGTTCGAGATAGGGACCTCGCAGCCAGGGAAAGCGTATGCAGACAATGGCTATGCTCTCCTCGCCTTCTTGGAGGATAAAGCGGTTGAGACTTGGATCAGGAGCGGAGAGATAGCGGCCAAGAGTGGTTGCGCCATAGTGTAACCGTTTCCAGGGATCCATCGCTGCAAGCCGGTGGGCAATGGGTTCCGCCTCCACTGGCTTTAGTCGAATGAGGGTAAAGGGTGCAACAATAGCGCATTGTGTGCCAAAGGGGACAGCATTCATGGTTTTTCCCAGGTTTTCAAAAAGCCGGTAAAAGACCCCGCAACATGACCGCAGTCTTTGGATGTGCTGTTACCGGTGTCTGGAAAATCAGCCGATACGGATTTCCGCCAGCGGTTTTCGGTTGCGGGGCGGAACCTGCTCCTCGTTGGCATGGCCCACTGCCAACAGACAGACCACCCGGGTCTCGGCACCCAGGCCAAGTCTGGTTTTGAGCTGCTCTTCGTCGAACATGCCTACCCAGCAGGTGCCCAGGCCCATTTCGGTGGCCCGCAGCATCAGGAAGGAAACCGCAATCCCCACGTTCATCGCTCCGGCTCCGAACCGGGCGGCCATGGAGTTGCTCTCCTCCTGGGCCACATAGTCCTCGATCCCCTCCATCGGTTCCTGATCCACCAGATTGTTTTCCTTGTAGAAAAAAGCTGCGGCCTGAGAATCACGCACATAGCCCTCGAGATCGGCGCAGCAGACGATAATGGCGGGTGCAGTGGCCAGCCAGGTCTGCTTGCGCGAGACCTCCTTGGTGGCAATCCACTCACGGGTAGCTTGATCGGTAATCACCGCAAACCGCCAGGGTTGGGAATTCAGGCTTGACGGTGCCTGACGGGCAGCCTCCAAGAGTTCAAGGATTTCTGTTTCGCTGATCGGTTCGTCGGTATAAGAGCGGACACTGTGCCGCAGTTGAATGCATTCTTTGACGCTGTTTGCCATAAGGGATCTCCACGGTATGAGTTTGGTCAGATTGAGCTTGAGAGCAGAGAGGGATGGATAGTGCCTTGACAGATAAATGTTTCCCAGACTTTTCAAGATAATGATTTTGCTTGCGACTTGCTTCAGCTACTTCCTGAAATTTTTTGCACATTCTTTTTCTGATTGTTTTAAGGACGAAACAGGAAAAGACAGGCGATCACCGCAAAGACGATTCCGGCGAGGTCTGCGGTCAGGGCTGCGGCCATGGCATGACGGATTCGTTTGATCTGCACTGCGCCAAAGTAGACCGCGAGCACATAAAAGGTGGTTTCAGTTGATCCCTGCAGGGTGGAGATGAGCATGCCGGTGTAGGAGTCCGGGCCGATGGCCGGATCCTTGATCAGCGAGGCCAGGACCGCATAGGCACCGGAGCCGGAGAGGGGGCGGAGCAGCGCCATGGGCAGGGCCTCGGCGGGCAGGCCAAGCGGCGTGGTGAAGTGGCCGAGGACGCGCACGAAGAGATCAAGCGCTCCACTGGCCCGGAGCATGGCAACCGCCACCAGGATGACCACCATATAGGGGATGATGCGCAGGGCCACCTGAAAACCTTCCCGCCCGCCTTCGACCATGGTTTCATAGACCGGAACACGCCGTAGCGCCCCAAACCCAAGAAAAAAGACCATCAATCCCGGAATGATCCAGGGAGAGACCGCCTGGCCGTAGAGGACCGCCAAGGGGACCATGGCCACCAGGGAGCCCAGGGCCGCCAGGCTCACCCAGAGCGGGTAGGGCGATTGGGCTTGGGAGAGCTCGTTGTTCTCGTTTGCATCGCTTTGGCCCGGAGCAGCAGGTTGGATGATCTCTGGCGCGGGCGACCAGCGGCTGTAGAGTTTGGCAGCGATGATAGCCACCGTGGTCGAGCCGATGGTGGCGCAGAGGGTGGTCGGCAGGATGGCCGCCGGATCAATGGAGCCGGCTGCCGCCCTGAGCGCGATCACTCCGGTGGGCAGCAGGGTCACCGAAGAGGTGTTGATCGCGAGAAAGAGGACCATGGCATTGGTGGCGGTGCCAGGGCGGCTGTTGAGCTTGTCGAGTTCCTGCATGGCACGGATGCCAAAGGGGGTCGCCGCATTGCCCAGGCCCAGGGCATTGGCCGAGAGGTTGAGGATCATCGCCCCCATGGCCGGGTGTTCGGCTGGGACATCGGGAAAAAGACGGACCATCAGCGGCCGGATGAGGCGGGCAATGATACGCAGCATGCCGCCGGCCTCGGCCACCTTCATTAGCCCCATGAACAGGGTCATCACCCCGACTAGGCCGATCGCCAGGGTCACTGCGCCGCTCGCGGCATCGATCATCGCCTTGGAGAGCAGCTCCATGGGGGCCGTTCCGCCAGCCACCGGTGCCCAGACCAGTTGCCGCCAACCGGCAAAGACAAAGGCCAGGCTCACCATGGCCAGGAGAATACCGTTCATCAGCGCTCCTTGGATGCGGGGAGGGGATTAATCCCGGTAGCGCAGCGTAAGATCTGCATAGGCATCGATCCGGCGATCACGCAGGTAGGGCCAGATACGGCGTACATCCTCGCTGCGCTTGCCATCCAACTCAACCACCAGCACCTGTTCCTGGGCGGTATCGGCAACGGCGAGCAATTCCCCCTGGCAACCGGCGACAAAACTGTTGCCCCAGAATTGCGCTCCTGCGCCAACGCCGCTGGGATCGGCTTCAAAACCGACCCGGTTGACGCTGACCACCGGAATGCCGTTTGCCACGGCGTGACTGCGCTGAATGGTCATCCAGGCCTCCCGTTGGCGCGTCTGTTCGTCGCTGGGGTCGTTAGGATCGTAGCCGATGGCGGTGGGGTAGATCAGAATTTCGGCCCCGGCCATGGCCATCAGTCGGGCAGCTTCCGGGTACCACTGATCCCAGCAGACGAGCACGCCCAGGCGGCCGAGCGAGGTGGCAATCGGGGTGAAGCCCAGGTCTCCCGGAGTAAAGTAGAATTTTTCATAATAGCCTGGATCATCGGGGATATGCATCTTACGATAGCATCCGGCAATGGAGCCGTCACTTTCCAGGACCACGGCGGTGTTATGGTAGAGCCCGGGAGCGCGCCGCTCGAAGAGCGAGGTGACGATCACCACCCCCAGCTCCCTGGCCAGGGCACCAAAGGTTTCCGTCGACGGTCCGGGGATGGGTTCCGCCAGATCAAAGCAGCGGGTATCCTCGGTCTGGCAGAAGTAGGGGCCGCAGTGCAGTTCCTGCAGCACGATCAAGCGGGCGCCGCGGCTGTGGGCCTCGCGAATGCCTTGCATGCTCTTTGCTCTATTTGCAGAGCGGTTTTCGGTGCAGCTCTGCTGGATCAGGCCGACATGAAGGCTGTTCATGGAAGGACTCCTTGGGGCAGTTGCATGGTCACGCAGTGCAGTGAGCCGTGCTGGGCTATCAGGGGGCGGCAGTCGATGCCGATAATTTCGCGGTCGGTGAATAACTCACCGAGAAGGCGCAAAGCCTCTTCATCCTGGGGATCGTTGTAAATGGGCACCAGTACCGCCTGGTTGATGACGAGATAGTTGGCATAGGTGGCCGGCAGACGATGACCGTCCTCGCCGAAGCAGGGACTGGGCCAGGGCAGGGAGACCAGACGATACGGTTTGCCCAGAGGCGTGCGCAGCTCGCGCAGCTCTGCCTCCATCGCCGCGAGTGGCCGGTAATGCTCGTCCGTGGGGTCGTCGCAGCGGACATAGGCAATGGTATCATAGGGACAGAGCCGAGCCAGGGTGTCGATATGCGAATCGGTGTCGTCGCCTGCCAGGTAGCCATTGTTCAGCCAGAGGAAATGGGTGCTGCCCAACTGGGCGCGCAGCACCTGTTCGATACCTCCCTGATCCAGATGGGGATTGCGGTTGGGGCTGAGCAGGCAATCACGGGTGGTGAGCAGGGTGCCCGCACCATCGCTTTCAATACTGCCACCCTCGAGGATCAGGCCGGGAATGGAGACCGGTATGGCGCCAAAGGCACCAAGGCCAGCCAGGCGGCCGGTGATGCGGTTATCTTGGTCGGCTGCAAACTTCAGGCCCCAGGCATTGAAACCGAAATCAAGGATTAGGGGGAAGCCGCCTGCAAGGACGCTAATCGGTCCGAAATCGCGGGCCCAGGTGTCGTTGGTCGGCAGGCCGAACAGACGGATTTTTATTGGGTCGATTCCGGCCTGCTCGAGTTGCTGTTGCACGGAGTCCGTATCCGGGGCCACGATCACTACCGATTCAAAGCGACTGATCGCTTTGGTGATGGCGACAAAGACCTGCTGCACCGCTTCCAGGGTCTCGCACCAGTCGGTGTTTTCATGGGGCCAGGCCAGAAGGACCCCATCCTGGGGCTCCCACTCGGCGGGTAAACGTCGTTTCATAGGGTCACTGCTCAGTGAAGGTTATACAGGGGAAAGAAATATCCTAGCCCATCCCTGTCCGCTTGTAAATGGAATGGCGCACCGCGGAAAGGGGCGACGGCAAGGATTAGATGGGGTGAGCATGCATCCACTGAACCAGGTCATCCCGTTAATCCACGGCATGATTTTTGGGAATTTTTCCCAAGTTCCATCAATTTTGTGGTTGACTCGATGCCTCCCCCTCGTTAGGGTGATCGGGAATAATTCTCATCCAATTAAAGGGTTAGCGTATATGTCCGCCCTGATCATCGGCCTTTTTCCGCCACTACTTGCACAGGAGCACCATGAAAAAACAACTCCTTGATCTGCTTGTCTGTCCCAACTGTTTGCCCGAGGAACACGCACTCGTTGCCGATATGATTGAAGATCACGACGACGATATTCACACCGGGGCCCTGAAGTGTCCGAACTGTAACGGACTTTTCCCCATCGTCGACGGCGTGGCCCTGCTCGACCCGCAGACCAGCGATGATCAGCGTGCAGCCAACAAGTACGAGACCGACGAGGTGGTTTCTTCCTATTTATGGAGCCATTTCAGTGAATTGCTCGATGATGAGCATGCCTCTGCCGCCTATGCCACCTGGGCCGGGCTGATTGCCCCCCAGGACGGTATTGCCCTGGATGCGGGCGGTGCAGTGGGGCGGTTCACCTTTGAGATGAGTGCCAAGTGTGATTTTGCCATCGGGATCGACACCTCCCAGGCCTTTATTCGTGCGGCCCGTCGTTTGATGCGGGAACGCTCCATGGTGGTGCCGCTCAAGGAGGAGGGCATGCTGCGGCGCGAGGAGGTGATTCGCCTCCCCGATGACTGGCGCAGTGAGCGGGTGGAGTTTGTGGTGGCCAACGCCCTGGCTCTGCCGTTTCGCAGGAAATCCTTCAATATTTTCTCTTCGCTCAACCTGGTCGACAAGGTTCCTTCGCCCATGGCGCATTTGGAGGAGATGAACCGGGTCACCCGCGATCAGCAGGCCCAGTTCATGCTCTCCGATCCCTTTTCCTGGTCCACAGAGGCGGCACCGGTGGAGGCCTGGCTCGGTGGTAAAACCGAGGGGCCTTTTGCCGGCAGAGGGCTGGCCAATGTTGCAACGCTCCTGAGTGATGGCAAAAAGTCCCTCTCACCGGCCTGGCAGGTCGGTGAACCGGGCCATGTGTGGTGGAAAATCCGCACTCACAGCAACCATTACGAGTTGATCCGCAGCTGCTATGTGCATGCCCGCCGTTAGGAGAGAGCCATGATTGTCGATACCGTCTGCCGTCTCTGTTCCTCCTGTTGTCCCATTGAAGCCGAGGTCCAAGGTGAATGTCTCCTCGGTGCCCGCCGCAAATCCTTTCTCGATCCGGACAAACGGCTTGCCTGTGCCAAGCTCGCGGCTGCCACCGAGATCGTCTATTCGCCCAAACGCCTGAGTACACCACTGATCAAAAAGGAAGACGGTTCCGGTTTTCGCGAGGCCGGGTGGGATGAGGCCCTGAACCTGGTTGCTCAGCGTTTCCACCAGCATAAAGAAAAGGATGGGGCCCAGTCGATTGCCTGGCTGCGCGGCATGGCCGCCGATTGGGGCGCTCCCTGGGATTATCCCAATCGGCTGATGAACGCCTATGGCAGCCCCAATACCATCGGCAACGGCTCGATCTGTTTCGTAGCCCGAGATTTCGCCCACAGCTATGTCTACGGTTCCATGGCCTTTCCCGAGGCCAAAGGAGCCCAGTGCATCATCGTTTGGGGCAAGAACGACGGCAATACTGCCCTAGGCGCTGCCGAGGGCATCCACTGGGCCAAGGAGCACGGTGCCAAGTTGATCGTGATCGATCCGGTTGAGACCGCCCTTGCGCGCAAGGCGGACATCTGGCTGCAGATCAAACCGGGCCATGATGGACTGCTGGCCATGGCGATGATCAACGAGATCATTGCCAACAACCTTTATGATGCCGAATTCGTCGAAAAATATACGGTGGGTTTTGAGGACCTACGCCAAGTGGCTGCCCAGTACCCGGTGGAACAGGTTGCGCAGGAGGTCTGGCTTGATCCGGCGCAGATCCGCGAGATCACCCGCCTCTATGCCACCACCAAGCCGGCGGCCATTGTCGACGGCAACGGGCTTGACATGCACCGCGAGGTCTTTGACACCACCCGTGCCATCGCCATGCTCAGGGCCCTGACCGGCAATCTCGACAAACCCGGCAGCGATGTTTTTCCCCAGCCGATTCCGGCGCGCAATATTCAACTTGCCGATCGGCTCCCAAAAGACGCCAAACCCATTACCTGCGATTATCCGCTGTTCAACACCTTCAGCGAAACCTGGGGCAATCAGGTCCAGGGCTGCGTGGTGGATGCAATTCTTGAGGAAAAGCCCTATCCACTGAAGATGGTGGTGGTCCAGTCGGGCAATCCGCTGGTGACCATGGCCGATTCCAGCCGCACCCGGTCCGCCTTTGAAAAACTCGAGACCCTGGTGGTGATCGACATGTTCCTCACCGAAACCGCCAAGCTTGCCGATGTGATTTTGCCGGCTGCAAGCTGTTTTGAAAAGACCCAGCTCAACCGTTCCTCGATTCGCAACAATCCCATGTTTTTGCAGGATGCGGTCATTCCGCCGGTGGGCGATTCCTGGCCGGATTGGAAGATTGTCTTTGAGTTGGGCAGACGTCTGGGGTTGAGTGAGGAGTTCCCCTGGCAGAGCGCCGAGGAGGCGATCAACTACCAGCTGAAGCCGGCCGGCGTGAGCGTGAGTGATCTGCGCCAAAACGGCAAGGGACTGCGCATCGAGGAGTTGCGCTACGAAAAATATAAGGATCAGCCTTTTAAAACCCCCTCGGGGAAGATCGAATTTTTCTCCAGCCGTCTGGCTGAGGCCGGTTTTTGCGGGGTTCCCTTTGCCAGGGGAATAGGACCCAACCCGATCGCCTTTGCTGACCAAAGCGATGCCTATCCGGTGCTTGGTGTCAGTGGTGCCCGGGATATCCGTTTCACCAACTCCCAGTTCCGAACGATCCCCTCGCTACTCAAGGGGGGAGCCGGAGCCGTGGTCGATATTCATCCCGAGGATGCGGCAGCCCAGGGATTGCAGGAGGGCGACAGAATCGAGATCAAAACGCCCAAGGGGGCCATCGAAATGATTGCCCGGCTTGCAACCACGGTCCGTCCGGGCATGGTCCGCCTGGCCTGGGGGTGGGGCGACTTTGATCCCACGGCCAACCTCAACAGCCTGACCGAGGACGACATCCGTGGCCCGGTCAGCGGCACCTCCACCAGCCGCAGCTTCATGTGCCGCCTGCGCAAGCTGTGATTCACCTCCGATAATGCCCGTAATACACCCCACATAAAAAAAGGCTCCCGCAAGGGAGCCTTTTTTTATGTGGGGAAAGAACGTTCCCACTCAATGGGTGAGCGTCGACCTGCCATCCCTGAACGCATCTCCCCACTCGGCCTTGTATACATCAAAAAGCGACATGGCCAGGTTATGGAGCGAGGGGGACAGGCAGTATTCGCGGATGAAGAGCTCCGCCTCCACCCCACCGAGAGCAAGGGCCGCCTTCATGTCGAGCCCTGCCTCATGCTTTCTCTCGAGGTTGCGAAAGAGTAGGCTCCTCGCGACATAGGCCATGCTCCGATGCGGATTCACCCGCAACGCCTCGTTCAGGTCCTCCAGCGCGCTGCGCAACTCGCCTCGGTTGAATCGGGCCATGCCACGCATAAAGAGGAGATGATCGTTTTTCGGATCATGTTCCAGTGCCTGGCTGAACTCGGTTGCAGCCTCGACAAAGTTGCTGTTTTTAAAATAGGCCAAACCCAGGGGAAGATGGACCTTGGCCGGATCCATTCCCGACTCCAGTGCCTTGCCAAAGTCGATGATGCTTCGACCATATTCTCCGCAAAGAAAGTGGCGCTGACCAAGAAGAAAGCCTTGGTTGTTTGTCATGATTACACCTCCTGTTCAGGAGGGCAGGAAGAGAGGAAACGACTCTTCATGCCATTGGGAATTATTCCTGTTTCCTGCGTAAACCTGTAATCACGGAAGGGATTGGTTGCAATGCAAGAAGACGAGCTGTCAGAGGCACTGTGTCCACCCCAGGCTCCACATGCAGTGACCGCAGGGCACCTGGTTGCCGTAGCAGTCGTGGATATCAAGCATGTTTGGGTTGACCAGATCCGGGCAGGGGCCGGAGGAGCAGCTCCAGCAGGGGGCATAGTCGCTACCGGCGGCTTCCGCTCGAAAGGCTCTGTAGCCTGGATCCTGCCAGATCTGTTCGAGCCGGCTATCCTTGAGATTGCCGAAGGCACGGGATCGGATCTGCACTGTCCCCTGATTGACCATGCAACCGTAGGTGTGCCACAGAAAATGGCAGGGCATGACATCGCCGTTGGTGGCAATGAAGACCGCCTGGTCCTCGATGAAGGGGCAGGATCGTTTGCTCGATGCCGGCGCCTGGAGAGGAGGCAGAGTCAAATGAATGCCCAGTATTTTGGCCTTCTCAAACGCCTGTTGCCAGATGTGCTCGATTTCGCGCTGCCGGGTTGCAGCAAATTTGAGCAGGTTGGGGAAGTGGATGTTGATGTCCTGCTCCCGTGCCTCCTGTTGCATGGCGGCCCCAATGGACAGGAGTTGCTCATCCCGTTCGTTTTTTTTGAACTTGAGATGGGTTGCGGGCAAGTTGGCGAGGTCAAGGCCCTGGTCTCGAGCCTGTTGCGACCATTTGGCAAAGAGATCGGTGGCATCGCGACTGCAGGGGGAAAAGAGACTGTCGCCGTCCATATGCCCGTCATAGGAGAAGAGATGGCTGGCGATGATATAGTCCACGCCGCGTTGGTGGGCCCATTCGATCATTAGCGGCAGTTGTTGTACCGTTGTGCGTTGCAGGACAACTTCAAGGCCAATGCTGACCGGACGATTGAAGTCCCGCGAGGTTTGGCGGAGATATTGGATGGCTCGTTCAACCGGAGAGCGTTGGTGTTCTCCTCCCCGCAGTGGTTCAAGGCTGTCGACGGACAGGCAGACGGTGTCGAGTCCTGCCCGGAGTAAGTTGTCGGCCATATCTTGGGTGAGCAACATGCCGTTGCTTTGAAAGCCGATGACCCCAGCAGGCGGCATGGCCCGCCGTGCTTGGCTGATCATCGTTGTCAGCTCCGGGTGCAGCAGAGGTTCGCCGATACCATTGAGTATCAGAAAACCGGTATGGGATAGCGATGGGAGCAACCGCGCAAACAGAGTCGTGTCCAGATCCCTCTCCTCGATGCAGCTGCCTTGGGCGTGTTTAACGCACATGCGGCAGCGCAGGTTGCAGCGGGTGGTGGTTTCCACATACACTTTTTGCGGAAAATCCGGGGAGAGCGCAGGCAATTGGGCAGACAGGTGCATAAGGGAAGAACGCAATTTTAAAGAAAAATGGATCCTGACAAGAAGATGGACAATTGTTGGGGAAAGGGCATCAATGCAATCAGCCCAACCACTGCTCCACTTCCTCTTGCTTGGGAATGCGGCCCACACATTTCACCTCACCGTCGATCACCACGGCCGGGGTGGAAAAAACCCCCATTTGAGCCATCTCCTTAAAATCCTTTACCTTTTCAATGGCAGCGGCAACACCTTTTGCCGCTGCCGCATCGAAGACAATTTTTTCGGTTTTGTCACAAGAGGCACAGCCAGGACCGCAAATTATTATGACCATTGTTCGCTCCAATAACTCGTTTAAATAATAAGATTGAAAAGATAACCGATGAGGACAATGCCACAGGCCACCACCCCGATAAAAACCGCAATGAGTTGAGGCTTGAGCACCTTGCGCAGAATAATCATTTCCGGCAGGGACAGGGCGATCACGCTCATCATGAAGGCCAGCACCGTACCCAGTGCGGCACCCTTGCCGAGCAGGGCCTCGACCACGGGTACGATGCCCGCGGCGTTGGAATACATCGGCACCCCGATGGCAACCGCTGCCGGCACCGACCACCAGGCCTGTTTCCCCATGATAGAGGCCATGAAATTCTCCGGAACATAGCCGTGGATGACGGCGCCAAGGGCGATGCCTGCCAGGACGTATATCCACACCTTGCCGACGATATCGCGCACAGCCTCTTTGCCCATCTGCAGACGGTCGGGCCAGGAGAGTTTCTGTTCCAGGACGATGGCCTGGCCTGCGCGCATCTGTTGGACCCAATCCTCCATCCAGGTTTCGAGGCGCAACCGGCCGATCACCCAGCCAGCCACCATGGCGATCAACAGGCCGGTTCCAAGGTACAGAGCCGCCACCTTCCAGCCAAGGAGGCCGTAGAGCAGGACCAGGGCAATTTCGTTGACCATGGGGGCGGCAATGAGAAAGGAGAAGGTGACCCCCAGGGGGACGCCTGCCTGGACAAAACCGAGGAAAAGCGGAATGGCGGAACAGGAACAGAAGGGGGTGACGATGCCCAAGAGGGCGGCCATGACGTTGCCTCCGGTTTCACGTTTTCCGGCCAGGTATTTGCGGGTGCGTTCCTGGGTGAAAAAGGAGCGGATGATGCCGACAACATAGACGATCAGGGTGAGCAGGAGCATCACCTTGGGGCTGTCGTAGACAAAGAACTCAACCGCTCGTCCCAGGTGGCTGGTGGGATCAAGTCCGAGAAGCGTCGTGGTGAAAAAATGGGCAAAGGTCTTGAGCTGCAGGTAGAGCGCGAACCAGAGCCCAAGTCCGACACCGCCGAAAAGAACGGTTTTCAGCCAAAAAATTGCAGGAAGAGAGCCCTTGGAACTGGAGATTTTAGTGCAGGAGCAGGGGCTGCCAAAGGGTTGTATGGGGTCCATAATGCGTTCTCTGAGGTTGAATCAATTGTCGCATCAAGCTTTGAGTGTGGCCACTTTCAAGCAGGCCGCTGCGGGCAGGCCTGCAATCATGATTTGCAGTTCGGGATCTTCATTGAGCCAGGCTCGGAGTTGAAGGAGCATGGTCTGCACATAGGGGGAGCCGCTGGCCGTCGCCTGGCTGTAAATCATCCAGGTTCCCTGCCGCTCCTTGGTGACTAGACCTGCATCTTCGAGAATTTTCATGTGACTGGAGACAGTGGGCTGAGCAAGACCGAGAACCGCTTGTATTTCGCAAACGCAAAGTGACCGATCTTCCAGGAGTTTTACAATTCGCACCCGGTTGGGGTCGGACAGTGCTTTGGTGATGCGGAGAAAGTCTTTCATAAGGCTGATTGGTATATTTCTATATTGATATTTATCGATATATAATGTGCTCGTTCGTGCTTGTCAACAATTGATCTGAGTGAGGCAAGTGGCGTTGGGGGGATGAATCACAGCAGAGATCTGCAGCGAAAAAGAGCCTGAAGCGCAGGTTGTCGTCGGCCATTGCTAATAATAAATAGGTAAACCACCGGCTCTGCCGGTGGTACATGACTGTGGAGGCCGATCCCGTGTTCTCCAAGGGCAGACCCGAGCAATCAGTCTGAATCGTTGCTGTCTGTCCGGAAAAATCGGATTGAGTCCGATAAAGATGGATAGCTGAAGCTGATATTGAGGCGATTTTTGCGCGATGTATTTCTAAACCAAGCTGATATTGTCCGCTCGCAATAAGGCACCACAATGATATGTGTTCTATTTATAATGCTGTTATTTCCAAAATTAATGTAGGCGGTTTGCTCGGGCCCGGAACCGTCACTATGCAGTAATCTGTATTCTTTCGCTACCTGGCACGCTCTTCGCTTCCGTATGGTTAGCCAGCCACCCTTATTCAGCGAGGAGGATTCGATATGGGGAAATTATCATTGGGCTCGATGAAGTTCACGACCAAGTTCTTTTGCGCCGTGGTTCTGTTGTGCATCTCCTCAATTGTCATCATCTCGGGAAATGCGGTTTGGATGTTGAAAAGGGGCTGAATTCGCTTGGCCGTGATGCGCTCGAGCATATTCACGCAGCGGTCTTCGACTCTCTCATGACCTACGACGAGACTGTGTCGCGAAAATTGGACAGCGACCTGAAGATATTTGAAAAAGACATCCTTACCTTGGGCTCCCCAACCATTGATACTGCCACCGCCCGCCAGAAGACGATTGTCGACCAGGTGACCAAATCCTCAGTCCAGGTACTTCTGCCGGCA
Source organism: uncultured Desulfobulbus sp. (assembly GCF_963665445.1). GTDB lineage: Bacteria > Desulfobacterota > Desulfobulbia > Desulfobulbales > Desulfobulbaceae > Desulfobulbus. The sequence goes on from NZ_OY762276.1 coordinate 1,162,662, forward strand.
TTGATGGCAGGGGATCGGTCGCTTGCCGATGCACATGATATCGTTGATGGTATCACTGCCAGCACCGGTAGTTCGGCAACCATTTTCCAACTGGTGGACAACAAACTGTTACGGATTGCCACCACGGTCAAGAAGGCGGATGGCGAACGTGCGGTCGGGACCTATATCCCCTCCGATAGTCCGGGTCTACAGTGCCGTCACTCGAGGTGAGGTGTTCAAGGGGAAGGACTTCGTGGTCAACGATTGGTACCTCACGGCCTATGCACCGTTGCACGGGGCTCAAGGAAAGATCGTCGGTGCCATCTATGTGGGCCATCTGATGCTGGCCCCGGAAATCCGCGATTTTATCGCTCAGGTCAAATTGAATTCGGGATATTTCTATGTCTACACCGATGCCGGCAATCTGATGGTCCATCCCACACTGGCCATTGGAACGGATATTTTTTCCTTGGTTCCTGCGCTGAAAGACCATCAACAGGGATTTCTCGAATATTTCTTCAAAGGTGAGGACAAGGTCGCCTATGTCAAGCGCATTGAAAAATGGTGCATTTCACTCGCCTTTACCATTTCATATGCCGGAATAGACAATGGACTGGCAATGCACATCGTGCACAATAACGCCATGGTCGGCATGGGCGTCATTGCGGCCGCCATCCTGATCACCTTCCTCCTGGTTCGCATGATCAATCGCCCCCTCCAGGAACTGGCCAGCAAGAGCATCCAGGTTGGCGAAGGGGATTATTCCATTGTCTTTGCGTCCGAAAACAAAGATGCCATCGGACAGTTCGTTCATTGGGGATCATGGTTTCCAAGGCCAGGGAGATGCTGGGGGATATCGTGCACTCCGCTCAGGCCCTGACGTCTGCGGCAAGCGGACTGGCCGCCATTTCAGAACAGATGGTCAACAATGCCGATGCCACCAACAGCATTGCCGGCGGCACCGCCGAGAACGCCAATGAGGTGTCCGACAACATGAGTTCAATCTCAGCGGCCATGGAACAGTCCACCACCAATCTCGATATGATTGCATCGGCTTCCGAGGAGATGGGGACCACCATCAAGGAAATTGCGGAAATTTCCTCCAGGGCGAGGCTGACCACCGAAGAGGCCGTACGGAAAGCGCAGAAATCACATGCTGGGGTCCGGGATCTTGGCGAGGCGGCCAAGGCTATTGGCATGGTTACCGAGACCATTACCGAAATCTCTGAACAGACCAATCTGCTCGCGCTCAATGCCACGATCGAAGCGTTGTCGGAGCTTGCGGTACGATTGACTGACCTTGTGGGGCGGTTCAAGATGTAATTTTGCAAAATTGATGACCTCGTAAAAAGTCAAACCGCCCAATCCGCTCGAAAAGAAGCGACTGGTTGAAAGTTTGTGCCTTCGTGAGTTCTTGTTGAGAAGTCTTCCCGAAAAAGTTCTTTGAAATATGTTTGGAAAGCCAAAAAGAAAAAAAATAGGCTGTAAAAGGACGTCATTGGGCTGGTTTTCTCGCCCCAGTGCCTGCTGGCCCGCAATATGTTCAAGCCGATGGCCTTCATGAAGGCGGCAAACCGCACTGCTTTCATGCCACGAACCCGGAGATGTTTGACACCGGTGCGCCGGTCGAATTCCGACATGGTCGCCTCAACGCCGGCCCGGTACCGGTACTTCTCCCTGAACTCCGGGCTTTCTTCTTCCTGTCGCCGTCGGGCCAGGCGGATATCCTTGTCGGTGTAGCGGTAGTAATAGCCCTTTTTTCCGATGGAGACGGGGCACCGGTCAAACGAGGAGCAGTTCTGACAAACAGCGATGGGGAAGAGTGCGCTGTAGCCGGATTTTGATTTCTTCACCGTGTCGGGTGCCGTGACCTGGGGGCAGGTGAGAACCTTGCCCTGGTCATCAAGGGTGAATTCGGTCAGGTTGAACTTCTTCTGATTGCCCGGCATGACCGGGGAGATGACTGCCACCTGATGCTCCTGCAGGGCCGTTTCACAATTGCTGTCGCTGCCGTAGAGGGAATCGGCCAGCATTTGCTGCGGCAGCATCGCCTTCTGCTCCAGTTGGGCCAAGGCGGGCAGGAGGGCATTGGCATCATGCTGATCCGCGGATTCCACCGCCACCTGCGTGATCAGGGATGGTCCACGCTCATCGGTGGTGGTGTAGTTTTCCACCAACTGCACCTGATACCCTTGGCCTTTATGACTGCTGTAGCCGGCATCCGCATCGGAGGGGTTTTGCAGTGAATCGGAGGGCACCTCCTTGTTCGGCCGGGCCACGGCTTTCTTGCCAGAATCGGCGGTGGTGTCTTCCTCGATGACACACTGTTCGGCGAACAACCGGCTCAGCAGTTTGAAGCTCTGCATGGTGCTGACCTCGTCCACGGCGGCAAAACGCTCGGTCAAGAGCAGCACATCCGCAGCCAACTGATCAAGGGTGCGGGTGGACTCGGTGGGTTTGACCATGGCGAACAAAGACGCCTGCGATTTGCTCAGATACCGTTGGGTCAACTCCGTGTCGAGTTGATCAAAGTGTTCCCGGTGGTGTCGCTTCAGGTTGACGAGGAACTTCTTGATCGTTTTGGTGAACAACCCGATACGACCCAGATTGCGCATGTTGGATTTGACATGCACCGAGTCCATGCGCTGCTTATTCATATCGGCCTTGAGCAACTTGGCCAGGATGCCCAGGGAGGCATCAAATATCTCGGCATAGCTCGCATCCGAGGCCAGGTGATCGCGCATGGTCCAGAGCGTTTTGTGGCTGAGGTATACAGCCGCGTCGGAGCACGAGGTGATGTTGAGGGCATAGTGCCACTGGATATTGAAACAGAACTGCTCAACCGCCTCCTGATCAGTACAATCATGCATTTGCTGGAGGATCATCACCCCCATCATGGCATACAGTTCCTTGGTGGGTCGGCCATTGTAGTCATGATAATGGTGGCGCAGGGACTCCACCGGGAGTTCAGGCAGGATATGCTTCTGAAAAAGACCTGCCCATGAGTTGTCCAGGAGGGCGCGTCGTTTGGGTCCCAAATGGGCCCATGGGTCGAGGATGTTGAGCTGTTTGTGGTTTTTCACGTGAAACATTATCTCGTCTCGCATTTAATTGATATTACGCAAATATATTAACAGAATGCGAGAAAAATGACAATGGTAATCCAGACGTTAATCCTGGAAAATTAACCAGTTAAATAGAAATACTTTTTACGACGCCATCAAAATTGATCTATGGCCTCAACTGGAAGTGGCTTGGAAAAAAATCCACATCGCCCGGTTTGGCTTTCGCCCCTCTCTGGTTTTTTGCCAGAGAGGGGCGTCTTGTTTTTTTGGGGGGATGGATCCCCCTTTGGACCCTCTAAAGAGCAGAGAGCAAACGCAGCGGCAAAAAGCGACAGAACGACGATGAGAAAGAGTGGCTTTCAACCAATCCTTTGACTATAGTACCCATCACTCAATGTGGAGGAAGTTTCTCGCCATATTCACTGCTTGCATGGAGAGGAGTTGTTTCATGGCACGTCTTGTTCTCACCGTTCTTGTCATAATTCTCCTTGGTTGCTCCTTTGTGGCTGTGGCCGAAGAGAACGGTCCGTATCTTTTCGAGCAACTGGAAAAAACCACCTACCGACAAACGTTCAATGCCCTGTTTCAGGGGCAGACACATCTGGAACCCTGGCTGCAAGGGTATATCGATCATCGTAATGGAGTGGATGTCCCGGTCACGGAGTTGGTTATCCAGGGGCAGCCCTATGAACTTTACCAGATTTGCCAACCGCATAACTGCCCGGGGAATGTACTCTACGTTCTGTTTGTCCCCGGTGGCTCTCGTGCCTATGCACGATTCACCAAGGATGATGGCAGCAATCGATACTTCGGCAATCCTGATCAGGAGATGCAACAGGTTCTCAAGAACTTGAACCAATAAATCGGCCCATTTTCTTCAGTGCCTGGACGATGTTCATGGCAATGAAGGGGAGCGTTGCTCCAACCGTCGACAGCGTTGCCCTCTCTGAGCGCGTTTGCCTTCGTTGCGGGAGTTGGACAGTAAAAAAACTTTGGCGTGCTCGATGATTTTAGGGCAATATAAAACAAAACCGGTAGAGGCTGAGAACTGGGATTGCAAACAGAAGGCGGTTTTAACGGCCGTCGTCATTGCAACATTATGGTTCTTCTCGATAATCGTCAAAAATACGACTAGGCCCGACATGGATTCGAATACCACCCCAACCCCGCACCAGCTGTTGGCTGTCATACGCATGCAAACCAAAATTGCAAAGATGGGGCTGGATCTTGCCGGTGTCATGTCCCTGGTCACCGAACAGACCTTAACCGTCATCGGAGCTCTGGGTGCGGTGGTCGAGCTCGCCGAGGGCGATGACATGGTCTATCGGGCGGTCGCCGGTGCGGCCCACAACCTGTTGGGGGTGCGCTTACCCCGCAGCCATAGCCTCTCCGGCCTCTGCATGACGGCTAACATGGCCGTGCTCTCTGAGGACTGTGAGGTCGATGATCGGGTCAACCGCGACGTTTGCCGGAGGATCGGAGTCCGCTCGCTGGTAACGGCTCCGCTTATCCATCAGGATATTCCGGTGGGCGCACTCAAGGTCTATGCCAACGTACCGTACGCCTTCAGCGACGCCGATGTTACCCTGCTCAGTCTGATGGCGGAAACCATTGCCGCCGCCATGTACCGTTCGGCCAAATTTGGAGAAGATGCGCTGTTTCGCCAGGCCACGCTCGACGCTTTGACCGGACTTGCCAATCGTGCGCTGTTTTTCGACCGCTTTTATTACTCCATATCACGAGCGAGACGGGAAAGAAGCGGATTTGGCGTACTCATCCTGGATATGGATGGCTTGAAGCCGATCAACGATCAGTTCGGCCACCGTGCCGGGGACGCGGCATTAAAGGAAATCGGACGTCGTCTTTCCCTGGAACTGCGCCAATCCGACACCGTGGCCCGACTCGGCGGCGATGAATTCGGTCTGATTCTCTCGCCGATGGATCGCCGGGAAGATCTCATTCTGGTTGTGCGGCGCATTGTGGAGCGCTGCAACCAGTACTTCAGTTTTGAAGGCCGTATTCTCCCGCTCCGGGTCAGCATCGGTGAGGCACTCTATCCCGATGACGGCGAGGAGATCGAACCCCTGCTTGAGGTTGCCGAGCATAAAATGCATCTGTTGAAACGACAGTACCACTCTTTTCATTAAGGGCCTGTCAGCAAATAACTTGAACATCTTGCATCTCATCTTCGGGCCATCTTCGGCAGCGGCTCAATCGCAAAATCCTCGACGTAGCGCTGCTACGCCTGTGGTTTTGCGCTGATCGCCACAGCCAAATCTGCCCCAAATCAGAGCGCAATTTTGTCCAAGTTATTTTCGAACAGGCCCTAAGCCCAGGGGGAATCTCCTTGCCCCATACCCGGTCATCCGGTACATATTGCCCGCAGTAGTTCTTGCCCGGCCTTGATGGCCGGGTTTCTTTTTTTCGGCAAGGATCATCGTTCAATGTCGCATTGTCTCCCGGCGCAAGACGTATCGCCCCCAACCGAGCGCATCGGTTTCAAAGTCCTCCTGGCTATCAGTTTCTGCCATTTTCTCAATGACATGCTGCAGTCGTTGATTCCGGCGATCTATCCCCAGCTCAAGGAGAGTTTTCATTTGAGCTTCACCCAGATCGGGCTGATCACCCTGGCCTATCAGCTGTCGGCCTCGCTGCTGCAACCCGTTGTTGGCCTCTATACGGACCGGCATCCCCAACCCTATTCCCTGGTCTGGGGGATGGCCTCCACCCTGGTCGGCCTCCTGGTCCTGTCAGCGGTCCCGAACTTCGGGCTTTTGCTGGTGGCGGTCGGCCTGGTAGGGACCGGCTCCTCGATTTTTCATCCCGAATCCTCCCGGGTGGCGCGGATGGCATCTGCAGGGCAGTACGGCTTGGCCCAGTCCATCTTTCAGGTCGGGGGCAATGCCGGTACTTCCGCCGGTCCGCTGCTGGCAGCGTTGGTGGTTCTGCCCTTTGGCCGCCATTCCCTGGCCTGGTTCTCCTCTTTTGCCCTGCTGGCAATCGTGATTCTTGTTCGAGTCGGCGCATGGTATTGCAGGCGACAGGAGATGGCAGAAAAGCGTCCTGTTGCGCAGACTGAGACAAAATCGCCACCTGATTGTCAGCTGCGTCTGAAACCGCTGCTCATTTTGTTGCTGTTGATGTTTTCCAAGTTTTTCTACACCACCAGCCTGCACAGCTACCTCACCTTCTACCTAATCCATAAATTTCAGGTATCGGTCCAATCGGCGCAGTTGCACCTGTTTGTCTTTCTCTTCGGCGCAGCTCTCGGCACCATCCTTGGTGGACCGATCGGGGATCGCATCGGCCGCAAGCAGGTCATCTGGTGGTCTATTTTTGGTGTGGCGCCGTTTACTCTGGCCCTGCCGTATGCCAACCTGTTTTGGACCGGGCCGCTGACCTTTCTAATCGGCTTGATGCTCTCCTCCGCCTTTCCCGCTATTGTGGTCTACGGTCAGGAGCTGTTTCCCGGTAAGGTGGGCGCCGTCTCCGGCATGTTTTTTGGTATGGCATTCGGCCTTGGCGGCATAGGTGCTGCCCTGCTCGGCAACCTGGCGGATGCCAGGGGCATTGATTTTGTCTACCAGGTCTGCGCCTGGCTGCCGATGTTGGGCATGGCAGCAATTTTTCTTCCGGATCTGCGGCAACGGGAGGCGTGTTGAGCATGGCTGGCGAAGAACGATGTCTTCGGCTTGGCCGTGACGGCAAGCCGGTCGATGCTGAGGGAAATGCAGTGGCAATACCCCAAGGATGGACCTTCCTGGCGGCGGGCGATGCCGCTCTTACCCGTAAGGTGACGGCCCGGACGCGATTTTGGCGGTTGCAGGCGCAGATGGGGCGACGGGTAATCTCCAAGGGCATCTGGGCAGATACCCAGGTGATCGAAGAGGCTCTGGTCGAGGTCGAACAGCAGCGAAAGGATCCGGGCTACCAGAGGCGGCTAGCCGCTGATCGGAAACGCAGGGCGGTGCAACAACAGGTCTACGAGGAGGAGTTTTGCGCGGCTGTCGCCGCCTTTTTGGATTTTCCCCCCTGTTATCGGGAATTGCAGCAGGCTATGGCAGGAGCCATCACCCGTCACGCCGTTCCCGTGGGCAGCGGCACGGTGGCGCGAACTACCCGCATCCCCCTGCAGGAGCGGGCTTCCCGGGCGGTGATCGCCTGGATGCGCCACCAGACCACTGCCTATGATTCCATGTCCATTGCCCGCATCAAGGGGGAGCGGCGGCGGGTGCGGCGGCTTCTGGCCCAGCGTTCAGTGGAGTTGCTGGCCGGTTATCGGCAGGGAAGGGCCATCGATCCCGATTGCCCGTTGCTCATGGCGCTAGAAAAACTTGTCCCGGCCAAGGAAGGAAACCAGGCCGGGACAGATGCTTGTCATTCTCGTCATAACCTCCGAGAATGACCTTGAGTGCTTCGCAACATGCTGAGTTGAGGATGCGCGGCTTTCGTGTTTCTGACCTTTTACGAGTTCATCATTTTTCTGAACCCAGCAATCTTCAAATCCTGAAAACCGCGACAATTTTATTGAGTTCCTGCGCCAGCTTGAGCATTTCCTCCGCACTGGTTCGCGAATGCTCGCTGCTGCTCGAGATTTCTGCGTTCGCCCTGTTGACCTCGGCGATATCGCGGGAGATGGTGTCCGCCACCGTGGAGCTCTGGCTGACATTTTCATTCACCTCCTGCAATCCCTGGCTTGCCTGTTCAATATTTCTCGCAATTTCCTCGGTGGCAGCCGACTGCTCGGTGACCGCCGAGGCAATCGTGGCGACGATAACGTTGACCTGGTCAATGACTCCGGTAATTTCCTGAATTTCCTTGACGGTTTCCCCGGTCGTTCCCTGAACGCCGGCAATCTGCTGCTTGATGTCCAGGGTGGCGGCAGCGGTTTGTTTGGCCAGTTCCTTGATTTCGTTGGCCACAACGGCAAACCCTTTGCCCGCCTCCCCGGCCCGGGCTGCCTCGATGGTGGCGTTGAGCGCCAGGAGGTTGGTCTGCTCGGAAATTTCGGTAATGGCCTCGGTAACCTTGTTGATGGCCAGCGCCGCCTCGCCAAGCGCGGTCATTTTGGTCGAGGCCTGCTCTGCCCTGGACACTGCCTGTTCCGAAATCAGCCGCGCCTGTTCGGCATTGCCGGCAATTTCATTGATCGTTGCATGCATCTCTTCGGCGGCACTGGCCACCATGGCCGTATTGGTGGAGGATTCCTCCATGGCTGCGGCCACGTTGCTCAAGTTGTTGTTCATCTGGTCCGCTGCGGTCGAGACGGCCGAGCTGCGCTGCGAGCTGTCTGCGGCGTTGGAGGACATGTTGCGAGCCACCTGGGTGAGCGCCTGAGATGCCTGCTCCACCTGCTGACTGTTGGCCACCACCGCCCGGATGATTTCCTGCAGTTTATCGATAAAGATGTTGAACCCTTTTCCCAGTGCACCGATCTCGTCATCAGAGGTGATGGTCAGCCGGCTGGTCAGGTCGCCCTCACCTTGAGCGATATCGTTGATACTCGTGGCTACCTGGCTGATACCGCGGACAATGCCATAGGCAATCATGAGGATGACCGAGATGATGGCAACAAAGATAATACCGGTGGTGAACGCCATTCGCAGGGTCGATTTGCGAACCTGGCCGCCAATCTCCGTGTGGAGAGCAGAGACGAAATTGTCAATGTTGTCAATGTAGATCCCGGTACCGACCCACATGTTTGTTCCCGGGATCATTTCCGAATATGCCAGCTTCGGCGTATCTTCTCCCTGTGGAGGTTTGGGAAAGGAATAGTGCGAGAACCCACCCCCCTTATTCGCTTGCTCCATCAGCTCACGAACAAAGTAGACCCCGTTTTTGTCTTTGGCGCCGGAGAAATCAGTGCCCTGTTTTTGCTTGGCAGGGGGCAGGGCGACACAGGTGGTGTTCTCATAGACAAAAAAGTAGCCGGAACGGTCGTCTTCAAAACGAATATCATCCACCAATTTGCGGATAAGTTCGACCCGTTCTGTTGCATTGGTCACCCCCTCAATCGCATGGCCGATCACCGAGGCCACGCTGTGGGTTGCCACCTGGAGTTTGGCCTTTTGATCTTCCAGCATCACCACCCGGGTTTTTTCGATTCCCAGGTCGCGTACCTGAAAACTGTTGGTGATGGCAAACCAGAGAAGGATAATGAACAGTGCCAAGATTGAAACAACAACCAGCAACATCCTTCCTTTGATCGATAACCGGTTCAGCATGTGACCTCCGCAAAAAATTGGATTTTACACCCCTGATGAAGAACACGATAAAATCCTGTTAGATTCAGGATAGGGGGGCAGGGCCGTTGATGTCAAAGGCTTCCGAGCATATCGGGCATTTCCTGAATGGATAAGTGACGTTGAATTCTGGTTGCGTTCCTGAACGATATGATTCCATGGCAATCGATTGACTTTTCCCCTGTTTTCCATGATACCTAAAAAAAACAGGACAACAAACTCAGGTGTTCTTCCAGGAGGGTGCTTGCACCAAGTCGTGCCGAGGGCGGGATTGAACACGGCGAGCTTCGCAACATACCGATTTCACCGTATATGGTTTTCAATTGTTTCAAGGCCGTCATGTTTGATGTTCACAATGATGTATAAGACTTTTGGTGCATGAGCCAATGGAATCCGGGACTTCATTATTTTTCAGCCTTTTCAATAATTTGGCAATATTTGTCGTCCTGGTCAACCTCTATGGATTTGTTCGCAAAATTCAATTTGCGCAAACACTCACCCGCCAATTTGTGTTCGGGGTGTTGTTCAGCCTGACAGCCTTGGTGTGCATGCAGGTGCGTATCGAGGTTTTTGAGGGTGTTTTGGTTGACCAGCGCAATGGGATCATCGTGCTCAGCACCCTGTTCGGTGGTCCTGTTTCCGGTTTGCTCACGATGTGTACAGCTGCAGCCTACCGAGTGCATCTTGGTGGTGGAGGTGTAATTGCCGGTGTTTTTGGGATGTTGCTGAGTTTGTTAGCCGGAATGTTGTGGCGCGGGTGGAGGCGGCAACGGGATTGGCTGTTTTTTCTCCTTGGTGCCACGTTTTCATCGTTTTTGATATTGCCTGGGTTTCTGCTGGTGGGGGATTTTGCCACCGGCTGGGCCCTCCTGCAAAGGATGGCGCTTCCCTACGGCATTGCCTGCCTGGTGGGCATGCTCTTTGTCGGGTTTCTCATCCAGCGTGAGGAGCACCGGCTCCTGGTTGAAGAGCAGCTCAAGGTCTCGGAAAGGAAATACCGCCAGCTCTTTGAGAGTATGGTTGATATCAGCTTTGAGTTTGATAACGAGGGGATCATCCAGATCATCTCGCCCTCGGTGATGAACATCCTTGGCTATGCACCGAGTGAGGTTATCGGTACTCCCGTCTATGACTATTACGCCAGCTCCGAAGGGCGGGAGATCTTTTTGCAAAATTTCGCCCAGAGAACATCGGTTGAAAATTTTCAGGTGCAGATGCTGCACAAAAACGGCGCAAAGGTTTGGTTTTCCGTCAATGGTCGTCTGTTGATTGACGATCAGGGAAAGCGGGTCGGTCTGCACGGCTTGGCCCGTGACATCTCAACGATCAAGAAGGCCGAGGAAGAGAGGGAGATGCTTGAGCAGTCGTTGCTGCAGAGTCGAAAAATGGAGGCCATCGGCACCTTGGCCGGCGGCATCGCCCATGACTTCAACAACATTCTTGGCGGGATCATTGGCTATGCGGAAATCATGCAGCGCGAAGTTGCGGCTCAACATACCGATGGGTTCAGGAAATACCTGCGTAACATACTGGTGGCTGCGGAACGGGCACAAAACCTGATCAAGCAGATCTTGGCCTTCAGCCGGCAGGCGGCGTTGGAGTTGAAGCCGGTGTCGGTGCGGGAGGTGATTGAAGATGTGGTCGTACTCATGCGGGCAAGCCTCCCGGCGACCATCGCCATCGAAATGCAGCTCAATACCGAGTGTTGCGTCCTTGCCGATAAGGTCCAGATTCATCAGGTCATCATGAATCTCTGTACCAATGCCGGACATGCCATGAAGGAGGGAGGCGGTACCCTGTCCATCACCTTGGATGAGGGCGTTCTAGAGGAAAAACTCGCCCAGAAAAATGAGGAATTGGCTCCAGACCCCTATGTCCGTATCCAGGTACGCGATACTGGCAAAGGGATACCGCAGCAGCAGTTGGAACGAATATTCGACCCGTTTTTCACCACCAAGAAAAAGGGGGAGGGGACCGGACTCGGCCTTTCCATGGTCCACGGTATCATCTCCGCCATGCAGGGGCATATAACGGTGGAGTCACGGCAGGGGCAGGGCACCCTCTTCACCATTTACCTGCCGCAAACGAGCGGGGATGCGGCAAAGGAGGTGGAGGAAGGGCCTCTTCCCCGTGGCCATGAGCAGATCGTGTTTATCGATGACGATCCTTTCCTCACCAATATTGGTGGGGCCATCCTTGAAGAGCTTGGTTATCGGGTGGTGCTGTTTAACGACAGCCAGGATGCGCTGCAGTATATCATGGAGCATCGTGAGGAAGTCGACCTTGTTGTGACCGATATGACCATGCCCAAGATGACGGGGCTGGATCTGGCGGGTTGGCTCCGTGCCAGCCGGGTGCGGGTTCCTATCCTGCTCTGCACCGGGTACAGCGAAGGCATGACCGAGGAACAACTGCGAGGTGTCAACGTGCAGAAATGTATCGTCAAGCCGATCAATTCCCAGCTTCTGGCATCCTCCGTCCGTAGTTTGCTTGACAACGTGAATTAAGTCATCTGGTGAGACAAGGCCGTCAGTGTATCACTCTTGTTCAGGACAGCCTTATCCTCCCTCTTCCAGAGCACTTCGATTGCCGTTGTATTTCGTCTCTCTTTTCCCTCTCTCCTTTGGATATGAGAAAAAAAATCATAGTGTTTCTCGTGATGGCTCTTGGTCTGAGTTGGTGGTTGAGACCAACTTCTCATTATAGGGGCGAGGTGAGTGATCATTTCGACGGTTCCCGATTTTTTAATCCGGGGAAACCCATGAACAAGGGGGTGTTCAAGGTCCTGCAATGGCGTTTGACGAGCAAACGGGAACCCTGGCCTCCCTACCGCGATTTGCCGTTCACCGATCATCCTCCCCAGAGGGTGGAGGGGGAGCAACTGCGGGTCAGCTTTGTCGGCCAGGTCACCGTCCTCATTCAGACGCAGGGGCTCAACATCCTCACCGATCCCATCTGGTCGGACCGGGCAGGTCCGGTTTCCTGGATCGGTCCCAGGCGGGTCCATCCTCCGGGGATTCGTTTTGAGGATCTGCCCCCCATCGACCTCATACTGGTCAGTCACAACCATTACGATCATCTCGATCTGCCCACACTTGAACGGCTCTGCCAGCGTGATCACCCCTTGATTCTCACTCCACTTGGCAACGAAACGCTCATCCACGCTTGGGCTCCCGGAGCACGGGTCATGACGCGGGATTGGGGGGCGCAGGTGGTGGTGAATCCACAGCTCACGGTTCATTTCGAGCCCATGTTCCACTGGTCGGCGCGGACCCCCTTTGATCGCAATAGGGCCCTGTGGGCGGCCTTTGTTCTCGAAATTCCTGGAGGAAACATCTCTTTTGTGGGGGATAGCGGATTCGGCGGCGGAGAGTATTTCCAGCAGGCACGGGAAAAATTTGGTCGTTTTCGTTTCGCCATTCTGCCGATCGGTTCGTACGATCCGCGCTGGTTCATGGCCTACGGCCACATGAACCCGGAAGAGGCTCTCCGGGCCTGGGAGATCCTCGGCAAGCCCTTCATGCTGCCGACGCATTATCGCACCTTCCAACTGGCTGATACCGGGTATGAAAAACCGCTTGTCGATTTGCAGCGAGCGATGGCCGCGGCACAGGTGGCGCCAGGCAGGATTCTGCCGATCATGGCCGGTGAACACTGGTGGGTGGAAAAGGAGCAGAACTTGTTGATCGACAAATGATGAGTCTTTAAGAAAAACGGTATTCCTCCTGCGTACATTTGCAGGAGGAATACCGTTACATCTCGTCAATGGAGCAGCTTATACTGGAGAATATAGGCAAAGATACCGGCAAAGTACCCGATTGCGGCGAGCAAGCCGATTTTTTTTGCATACCAGAAGAAGTGGATTTTTTCCAGACCCATGGCTGCCACTCCTGCAGCGGAACCGATGATGAGAATGGAACCACCTGTTCCGGCACAGTAGGCCATGAACTCCCACAGAAAACTGTCGGTGGGATAGGTGGCCATGTCATACATCCCCATGGAGGCTGCCACCAGGGGCACGTTATCGACCACAGCACTGGCCAGTCCAATCAGGGTGACAATGATATCCTCGCGGCCAACGGTCTGCGTCAGCCACTGGGCGAGATTGCCGAGAATATGGGTGTGCTCCAGGGTGGCCACTGCCAAAAGGATGCCGATGAAAAAGACGATGCAACTCATGTCAATCCGTCGTAAGGCACTGACCAGGCTGAGGTGTTCTTTGAATTCATCGTCCTCCTTGCCCCGGTGCAAGAGTTCGCCCACCAGCCAGAGGATGCCGAGGCCGAAGAGGATGCCCATGAACGGGGGCAGGTGAGTGATTGATTTGAAGATCGGCACAGCCACGAGGGTGCCAATACCCATGCAGAACATAAAGTTCTGTTCAAACGGAGTTGTTTCATAACCTTCGCGGCGTTCGACAAAGGTGGGAGCGATCACCTTACGGCCACGGAGAGCAATGGCGGTGATGGTCAAGGGAACGATCAGGCAGACCAGGGAGGGGAAGAGCACACCTTTCATGATATTGAGCGTGGTGATCTGGCCGCCGATCCACAGCATGGTGGTGGTGACGTCGCCAATTGGCGTCCAGGCGCCGCCGGCATTGGCGGCGATGACGATGATGCCGGCAAAAAACAGCCGGTCCTCGTGACGATCCAGCAGCTTCTTCATCAAGGAAATCATGACGATGGTGGTGGTGAGATTGTCAAGAATGGAACTGAGGAAGAAGGCGACGAATCCGACCAGCCACAGCAGGGCGCTCAGGCTGGTCGTCTTGATCCTGCTGGTGATGACGTAAAAACCGTTATGGGCATCGACCACCTCGACAATGGTCATTGCGCCCATGAGGAAAAAGACGATCTGTGCGGTCTCGGCCAGAGATTCGTGCAGGTTGTGGACAGCGACATGAAAATCGCCCCCGGCCAAGGCGTAGATGGTCCAGAGCAGGCCCGCGGCCATGAGTGCCGAGGCTGATTTGTTGACCCGAAGCGGGTGTTCAAGTGCGATGGCCGCGTACGCCAAGGCAAAGATGGATACCAGTGCGGTGGACATTGTGACTCCTTTTGTGGATCAAAAAAATGGGATAGATATACTGCGGGCAACGAACATACGCCGCATGGATAGGATGTCCAGGTGTTTTTTTTGGGGAAAACAATAAGCGCCTGGATACAAATTATAATTTTTTTTGAAAAATTAATTATCCTCCTGTCGATCGCCCCTTTTCAATGCAAAGTTTGAAAAAGGGCGGTTCGTTGTATGCCCTGTCTTGCCCTTTACCGAAGGGTCGAATTCAGCTTATTTGGGAGCGACAAAGACCTCCATGCCCATCATCGGCCAGATGAAGGCGACAAAGACCCAGAGGACAACCATCAAGAGGATACTGGCCATGATGCCGAATTTGAGGAACTCGCCCGTGGTGAACTGTTTGGAATTATAGGCGATCGCATTGGGGGCGGCACCGATCAGAAGGATGAAGGGCATACCCGCTGTTGCAAGGGCGGAAAAGAGGATGACCTCGCCGGCCACGCCCAGGTAGGGGGCAATGACCAGGGCAACCGGGAGGGAGATGGCAATTGCGGCAACGTTCATGATGAAGTTGGTCATGACCAGGACAAAGAACGACATACCGAGAATGAACACCACTGCCGGAGCCTTTTGAAAGAGGACCAGCCAGTTGACGGCCAACCATTTGGCTGCTCCGGTCTGCCAGAGGCAGAAGCCGATGGACATCGCGCCGGCAAAGAGCAGCACGATATTCCAGGGAATATCTTCCAGATCCTCGAGATTGAGGATATTGCAGACGAAGAAGAGGATGGTGGAGCAGAGCAGGATACCGGTCTTGTCCAGACCTTTCAACGCAGGCACAAAACTCTTCAAGGCGATGATCAGTACCGCGGAGAAGATAATCAGCGCAGCCAGTTTTTCATTGCGGGTCATGCCACCCAGCTCCTTGTACATGCGAGTGGCCTTTTCCTTGAGTCCTGGAATACGGTCTTTTTCCGGTTTGCAGAAGATCATGAAAAATCCCCAGAGAAGGAAAACCATGATCCAGCCAAGCGGCGCCATGTAATAGCTCAGGGTGCCAAAGCTGATATCCACATGCATCATGTCCTTGTAAAAAGCCAGGGCCACCGCGCCACGGGCCGCACCTAAAAGGGTGATGATTGATCCGGCTCCGGCCACATAGGCCATGCCGATGAAGAGGCACTTCCCGAAGTTGGTGGGTTTGGTCTCGGTGGTGTACATTGAATAGATGGCCATCAAGAGCGGAAACATGGTGGCGGCGACGGCGGTGTGGGCCATGACATGGGTCAGGGCCACGGTCATGATGAAGCAGCCGAGCATGATCATCGAGGTCTTCTCGCCGATGATGGAGAGCATCTTGTAGGCGATGCGGCGGGTGAGACCCGTCTTGGTAAAGACCATACCAATGACCACCGAGCCAAAGATGAACAGGACCGAAGGGTCCATGAAATCTTTAAAGGCCTCGGCGGGCTTGCGGATGAGAAACAGGGCCTGAAGCGCGCCGATCAGAAGGCTGGTGACGCCGATGGGCACGACTTCGAAGATCCACCAGGTGGCGGCTACGGCAAAGACAGCAAGGGCACCCTTGGCCTGCTTGCTGAGAATAAAATGTTCACCTTTGGGGTCGATTGCGTCCGGCCAGGCCGGGCAGTAGTAAATAAGGGCGAAGAGGCCGAGGCCAAGCAGGATGAAGGCCAGTCGCTTCCAGTCAAAGGGGGCCTTGGTCTCAGGAAGTTCTTTCACGATTGCAGCGGACATGTTGGTTCCTTGAATGTATGGGGAGACGTTTCGTTAGAGGGAACAGGCGCCGGCAAGGGTTTTGAAGAGGTCGATCAGGCGGATGACACCGATCAGAGCCCCATCTTCAACGACCGGAAGGCTGTTTTCGTTTTCTTCCATCAGTATTTCAACCGCATGCAGCGGATGAAGATCAGCTTTGAGCGATTTCTTCGGCAGGGAAATGAACTGGCTAACCGGCAAGTTTCCCTGGAGTTTGCACTGACTTTGAAAGCTGTCTTCAAGGAGGATGGCCAGGTCGGTGAACTTTTCTTTTTTTCCGGCAAAGATTTCCTTCTGCTGACCATCGAACAGGCTGGGAAAATAACAGATCAGAATGGAGCGCATGGTGAGATGGCCGACATACTCATCCTGATCGTTGATGATGAGCAGCTCGTCATAGAGCAAGTTGCTCTCACCACTTATCGTGCATGAAAAAAGTTGGCCCACAGCCTCGTGAATCGATGAGGCACTGTTGAGATGGGGAAACTGTTCCAGGGGAATAACGAGTTCTTTTATTGTTGGCATTGAGGTGTGCATGCCGTTCTCCTTTGCTTTGTGAAGAGGTCTGTTACCAACCCTTGCTTTTGAGGATTTTGCGCAACTCTTCCTGTGACTTTTGCTGTAAAAACAGCATCTTTTTGTTTTTGGCCTCGCCGATCTTCTGCATCAGCTCTGAGAGTTCCACAGGCTTTTGCAGGAAATCCCCGGCGCCAAGCTTCATTGCCTCCACTCCGCTGCGAATCGAGGCCTGGCCTGTGAGCATGATAATCTCCGCATTGGGATTGTCTGCCTTGAGCCGCTTGAGTGTTTCCAGGCCGTCTATGCCTGGCATTGACAGGTCAACGACAATAGCGTCGTAATCCTCATCCTGAGCTATAACCACCGCCTGCTCGCCGCTGGTGACGGAATTGACTTTAAGCCCCCGCATTTCCAGTCGATTTGACAGCGTCTCAAGGAAATCCTGCTCGTCATCAACCAGCAAGACCTTGGCTTCCAACTGATTCTCCATAGTGTGCTCCCGAAATGGAATTGTGAAAGCTTCGTAAATAGTCAGAATTTAAAATTAAAATCCTAAAATCAGTAAGTTACGAAGCTTGAAACGTCATTCTCGTGGCTTTTGACGAGACTGACAAATGTTTCCTTGATGCCTCTTGAAAACGTATCGATACCATGTGGTCCTGGCACGTTGTCTTGAAGCAAAGTTTCTGGCGAGAATGAGCATGGCGCATGCCAACTCATTAATTATTTTTTAATGGGAAATTGCCGCTAAATATGAATTTTAAAATTATAATTAGGGCAAAGATATGGGGGTAGGTTCGATTTGTTTCAAATCGACCGGGGAGGATGAAACGAAATGTTTCGTTTTGTTCCGGCGGTGGGATTATTCCGCGTCGAGATTTGGGTTGAGGAGGAACATCTCGCGGGTATTGACCTGATCTTGGCGACGGTGCTGGGAAAGTTGCAAGCGGATTTCAAGGAGGGTTTCCAGGTCGCTTTTATGCTCCTCAGGCAGGGTCTCGATCAAGTCGAGCAGGGCCACCTCAAGTGACGTCATGGGGGTGCCTGTGGGAACGGTCAACAGGTAGCGGGAAGGGGTGATTTCAACCAGGTGGAGCCAGGGGATGCTTTCCAGGCTTCGGCAGGGGCCGATGGCGAGAACTGCGGCGTCTTCGGAGATGTTGATCAACTCGACGTTGTTTTCCGCCTCAGAGCCGAGGGAGAGGACTGTCTCCACGCATTTGACGATCGCCTTGGCGCGATCTTTGTCGATATCTTCGAGGTTTTGCAGAATCCGCTTGGGCAGAGTGAGGGTGATGGAGGTACTCGGCTCCTGGAATTTAGGAGGCCGTCCTGAACCTGCACGGATTTTTTTCTTGGGCATTGATGAGTGGTTCCTGTTGATGTTCTGTCCTGGGACGTTCGTTGGGCTGCACAGCGTTACGTTGTTTTCTTTGGGATAAGTCTTCCTGAAATTTTTTGACTGCATCCATGGGCGGCGGGGGCGCGGGAAAAATAACAAAAATCTTCGATTTCCCTGCCGCTGTCGTTGATTCCAGGGCAATATTGGTCAGCCTCCTTGCGTGCACAGCTTGGCAGAGAGAAGGTGAATATTGCTTTTTCCCTGCCATTTCATAGCATAAGCGTCCTTTGTATAAAAGAATGGATGTGGTAGCGTCAAACACTTATAGTGCAAAAGTGGTATTTTCTCAAAAAAAATGCGAGAAATTATGCTTTTTTTCTGTGAAATAGTCAAAAAAGTCTGTTCAAGATCAAGGTGTTGCCAACCGACACCCCAGATCAATGCAGCGGTGGTGGTGATTTTTTGTGCGGCAGCCGTTGACGGCAAGACGGTTCACGGCTGTGGGGCTTTACCATTTGGCTGGGGAGGAGAGGGTGGGGGCTGTACTTTTTCAGGATACTTGAAGCCGAGATAGAGGCCGTTGCTGATCCCCATCATCAGGAGCAGTGTTTCCGGGAATTCCGGCATGGACATGACCTTGTTGACCGACTTGACGAACACCATTCCAAGGATGATGGTCCAGGCCACTACCTGCATCCGATGGAGACTGATGCCGTTGCCGTCGTCGATGATATCAAAAAGAAATTTGCCCATGGTCGAGTTTGCCGGACGGGGCGGCCGGTTTCCCTGCTTGCTGGTGGCGATCATCAGGGAGCCCAGCCCGGTGGCGCCGCTGATCCCGAGCAAGATCAGCACCTGTTCCGGGATCCGCTCCATGGATCCGGTCAGCCACCACAGGTCGAGAAAACTGATGATGACCAGCAGGCCCCAAAAAGCCATCTGACTTTTACCAAGGCTGTACATGCCGTTCTCGCTTTCCCGCAGGGCGCTGGGGCTGCGGATGAGCAGTAGGTAGGCGACTGCAAAGATGAGCAGGCAGACGGTGTTGGTGATCACCGCGGCCCGGTGGGTGACAACCAAGAAACGAAAGGGCTGAACGGACTCCACCTGAACCGGTAAATTGGGGCCGATGGCCAGGGCGAGCGGCAACTGCATCTCATAGCTGCCGCGTTGTTTGGCCAGCAGGCTGTCCCAGGAGTTGCGGTTGTCTTGCTGTTCAGATTGCCGCAGGAGGTGAAAACGAATCACCCGCTCCTTCGGACTGTCGCCTCGTTGGACGGCCACCGGCAACCCCTTCATGGCTACGCTATCGAGGTGAAGTTGGATCGCCTCGCTGATGTCGCGTTTGCTGAGTTCCTCATCAAGCAAGGTGGCACAGGCTCCCACAACACGTATCTGCAAACTTTCACCGAGACGAAACAGGGTGTGGGCTGGGGGATCGGCCTGGAGGTTGATCTTGGGCAGGAGACTGAGTTGAGATCGATCACAACCGGTCGCTGGTTCGCCAACCAGCGTGGCCAGGGCGGGGATCGATAACGGTCCGCCATGGACCACGGCCGGTGCAACACAAAACAACAGGAGCATCACAAGCATTCTCGGCATGGCTACCTCCTTGTCTCTGTTCAGCTTGCGCTGTTGGCGTTCGAGGCAATTGTCGGGACCTGCACCGGCGTACTGCGACTCTTTTCGTACCGGCAGACAGAGTCGGTTGTCTATAGGTTACTGGAAAATTGCCTGCTATGGGAGGAGATTGTCTTCCTTGAGGCCAGCCACCGGTTGTTGTCGGCTACGTCGTCGGTGCCCATCTGCCAAGACGATTCAGAAGTGAATGCTGGCCCAGACCATCATTGCCTTCCAGTCTTCATCGTCGCCGAATCGCTGTTTGGCCCCTGAATCGGGAATCGCATAGGCTCCCACCCAGTAGAGAGAGAGGTGGTCGTTGACCGTCCAGTCCACGGTCAGGTTCCACTCATCGGCATAGTCGTCGCTGGTCACACCCATGGCTTCAGGTTTGTGCAGGCTGAAATCATAGTAGAACAGGCTGATGGCCACACTCTCCACCGGCTGGACCTTGAGCCGGAGCATGTGAATGTCGAGGTTTTCGTTGAAGATGTCGTACTCGCCGGTGATCTCCCCCTGAAACCAGGAGCCCCAGTCGGTTGCACTGTAGAAGAGGACATCGTAATCCTCGTCAAAACTGGAGTAGCGGTAGGTCAACTCCGGCTTCCAGGCCACCTCCGTCCACTGATAACTCGCCGCCAGATACCAGCCGATACCGCTGTTCTGGCCGTCATCCCGATCTTCCACCACCAGTTCCCCGTCCAGTTTGAGCGGCTGGAGCAGGGCCGGGCCGGTAGCCGCGGCAAAGGGCTTGATACTGCCGCGAATATCGTACAGGCGCATCCCATCGCGGCTGGTGTTGTCGGCTTCCAAGGTGGCCAGACTGCCACCCATGGAGGCATTCTCTGAAAAGGCGTAATCCAGGGTCAGGCCGGTGGCTTGGGTATTGGCCGGGAAGGGGCTGTCGTTGTCGAAGAAAAACAAATCGCCGGACCAAGGACCGGTTTTGAACGTGGCAATGGCGGTAAAGTCGGCCGAGCGCCGTCCACCCAGGTAATAGGCAGCCCGGCTGAATCCGGCGCCGCCCTCGCTGCCGAAGAGAAACAGGGTGCCGGCCTTGTAGATCTGTCGTCCCAGGGAGATGTCGAGAAAATCCTCGCCCATGGAGCTGAACAGATCGCCCGAGCGCCAGCCGAGATAGGCCTTGTCGATTCGCAGGCTGCTGACATCGCCCAGGGCGGCGTTGGTGCCGGCGGCATCGTAGCCTTCAAAGGTGTTGGCCTGCACTGCATCGATTCGCCCATAGATACTTTGAGTACTCGGCAATACATAGTTGCCCTCCAGTCCGATCCGAAAGAGTGACTCCCACCAGGTATCGACTTTGGCACCAATGACAGCCACATCCTGGCCGTACCAGGCGTTGTCCTGGCTGAAAAAGGCGAGATCGAAATTCAGCGTTGCCTGGAGATAACTCTTGCCGTTGTCACTTGCAGAGAAGCGAAGTGGATTGTGCTCTTCCTCAGCCTGGGTGATGCCCGGAGACGTGAAAGCGGCGAGGAGGCAGGCGGTGAGGGCAAGATGACGTGCAGGGCGGGAAAACGGATCCATGGGCGGCTGACCTTTGCATGCATGCGGATGAGGTTGAACAGAGACAGATCGACGAGATTGGCGCGGAAGCCTTGCAATGACTACAGATTTTCGTCGGCCTACTGTCGGTTTCTTCTGCCTTTCAATACGGAAGACAGCCGCTGAGGTCAATGAAATTTGCGTATTTCCAGAAAAAAATCTGAGGGAACACTGTACAAGGACAGATCACGTTGTGGTGCAGAGTGGGGTGGTGTCATTGATCTGCTCGTTGCAGGTGGGCCAGCACCAGGTTGATCTCACCGTAGCTGTACTCGTCGTTGAGCGTCTCCTTGATGACCTTGAGTGAGCCGGTGTTGATGGCGGGGATTTTTTCTGCCAACGCACGGAGCCTGTCCTGTGGGATCAGCCCGTCTATGGCCAGCTCGCCGGCCTTGACGAAATAGGCCAGGTGGCCTTCCACGGTCTGGCGGGTGAGTCCGCGCTGGCTGGCGATCTCCTCGATGGTGAGGCCGGAGTTGAGAAGTTCCAGGCTGACCTGTTTGGTGTTTTCACGGGCGGCCGCCTGTTTGCGCTCTCCCATGGGGCCGACGGACAGGGCCAGCGGCGTGGGCAGGGTAACGGATTCGATTCCTTTTTTCTGGCGATAGGAGGAGACCATGGACACGATCTCCCGGCCATACCGTTCGGCCAGCCTCTTGCCGATGCCCTTGATCTCCTTGAGTGCAGGGATCGAGTCCGGCAGATGGACCGCAATCTGGATGAGCGTCTTCTGATGGAGCACCTGGTAGGGGGCAACGCCGTTGTCTGCCGCGGTGTCGGTTCGCCACTGGCGCAGCTGCTGGAACAGCTCTGGATGACCGACATCAGCCTCGGTGTAGAGACCACTCACCTTGGTTGTCGCCTTTTCCGCCTCCATGGCGGCCCGAGACACGGCCAGGAGATAGCGTGAGGGGGAAAATTGGCCGTCGCAGGCCTGGGTCGCTGCGTACTTGATTGCGCATTCCTGACGGCAGAGTTTGAGGAAATTACTGATTCGTTTGAGGATCTCCTTGTTGTCGGATTCGATATCCAGGCCATCGAGACAGGGCTTGGTGATGGATGCGAACTTGTCCTGAAAGTAGACTGCCGATTTGGAGAGCCGCTCAAGGATCACCGGATCGCAGGTCGGCTCCAGATTCGGCTTGAACAGCGACTGCAGCTGGCGGCGGAAGTTGTCGCCCACGGTGCAGATCGCCTCCAAGGTCTGTTGGTGCACATCAAAGAGATCCGCCCCCACCATCACCTGGACGATGGACGCGTTGCCGCGGATCAGCCCCACCAACCGGCCGAGCAGGCGGGCGAAGTTGCTGAAATCAAAGCACTGATACAAGAGTTCCTGCTGATAGCGGATCTTGGCCGTGTTCAGATCCGCCTCAGTCGGACAGCGTGCGGCCATGGCCGCCATGAAATCGAGCACCGCCGGGTCGGATTTGATGGCCCGGGCGGTAATCGGCGAGCGCAGCACCAGCCCCTCGAAGCTGCGGCAGCGGCTCAGGGCCACATAGACCTGGCCATGGGCAAAGGCGTCCTGGGCGTCGATCACCGCCTTGTCAAAGGTCAGTCCCTGGCTCTTGTGAATGGTGATCGCCCAGGCCGGTTTGAGCGGGTACTGGTTGAAGCTGCCCACCACCTTCTGCGAGATCTCGCTGGTTTCGCTGTCCACCGTGTATTCGATGTTCTCCCAGGTCACCGGTCCGACCTCGATCTTCTCGCCATCCTCGCAGTCCACGGTAATCTTTTCCCTCCCCATGGAACTGACCGTGCCGATCTTGCCGTTGAAGTAGCGCCGTTCCTGGGAGGTGTCGTTGCGGACAAACATCACCTGCGCCCCTGCCTTCAACTCCAGGCTGGCGGCGGTGGGAAAGGCGTACTCGGGAAAGGTGCCGTCGACCCCGGCGGAGAAACAGCGGCTCTTTCCCGGCAACGCCGCAAGCCGCGAATGGTTGATCGTATCGGCGCCGTTGTTGTGGGTGCAGAGGGTGATGTAGCCGTCTTCGGCGGAGAACTCCGGTTGATAGCGTGAGTTGAGCGCGGTGAGCGCGGCCGGGTCGAGCCGGTTGTCGCGGACCTTGTTGAGCAGGTCGATAAATCGCTGATCCGATTGGCGGTAGATGTGCTTGAGCTCGATGGTGACCAGCTCCAGGCGCGCGAGGGCCTTGCAACTGAAAAAGTAAGGGGTGGGGTAGTGATCCTGGAGGATTTGCCAGTCTTCCTCCTTGGCCACCGGCGCCAACTGCTGCAGGTCGCCGATCATCAACAGCTGCACCCCGCCAAAGGGCAGCTCGGAGTGGCGATAGCGCTTGAGGACGCTGTCGACCCCGTCGAGCAGGTCGGCGCGGACCATGCTGATCTCGTCGATCACCAGTAGGTCAAGGCTGTTGATGATGTTGCGTTTTTCCCGGCTCATGCGGTGGCGGCCGCCGGAGAACTCGGCACCGGGCACCATGGGGCCAAAGGGGAGCTGGAAGAAGGAATGGAGGGTCACGCCGCCGGCATTGATGGCCGCAACCCCGGTGGGCGCGGTCACCACCATTCGTTTGGCGGTCTGATTACGGATCGTGCGGAGAAAGGTGGTCTTGCCGGTGCCGGCTTTGCCGGTGAGAAAGAGGGCGCAGTTGGTCTCTTCGACAAAGGCCTTGGCAAGCTGGAGTTCGGGATTGACTGGCGGCATGGTGACAGGGGCGATCAGAGGTTCACTTGCGCAGGTAAGGGGCTTGTCATTCTGGTTTGCGTCGCATGGCCTTGGTCTGGGCCTGACGCCGTTTACTCTCCAGACGTCGTTTGCGCGCGGCCTGGGTCGGCTTGGTGGGGCGTCGCTTGCGTCGTTCCACCAATGAGGCGCGAATAAGGGCGATCAGCCGTTCCAGGGCTGCTTCCCGGTTTTTTTCCAGGCTGCGAAACTCCTGGGCCTTGATAACGAGTACGCCCTCATTGCTCAACCGCTGGTCGCTGAGGCGCAACAATCGGGCCTTGCAGGACTCCGGCAGGGAAGAGGCGCCAATGTCAAAGCGCAGGTGGACCGCATTGGCGACCTTGTTGACATTTTGCCCGCCTGCCCCCTGGGCGCGTATGCTGCTCAGTTCGATCTCGGCACTGTCGATGCTGATGTTTGCGGTGATCCGGATTTCAGCCATTTTTTAATGAGCCTTGCTGGTTGGTATTTATTTTATTCCTCGATATTAATATTACCGCAGATAGATCAGCCATGCCATAAACACCGTGGCCACCATACAGAGAAATACCAGGGGCACGCCAACCTTGGCAAAGTCAAGCAACCGGTAGCCACCCGGTTCGCGGACGATCATGGTCACCGGCGACCCCAGCGGCGAGATGAAGGCGGAGGAGCAGGCAATGGCCACGACCATGGCGCAGGCCTGGGGCGAGACGCCCATGGCCTGGCCGATATCGATCGCCATGGGCGCGGCCAAAAGGGCGGTGGGGGTGTTGGAAAGAAAGAGGCCGATGGAGGCGGTGACCAAAAAAAGGACCGCAAGAACCAGGATCGGTCCGCTGTGGCCGAATTCGCGCAAAAGGAAATGGGAGACCACGGCGGAGACGCCGGTCTTCTGCAGGGCCGTGGCCAGGGGGAGAATGCCGGCCACGAGGATGATGGTCGGCCAGTCGACCGCCTTGAACCATTGATCCGGTTTGACGCAGCGGCTGAGCACCAGGGCCGCGGTGGCGCCGATGATCGCCGCCACCGTGGAGATGAGATTGAACACGATCAACCCGACCATGGTGGCGATGATGGCCAGGGCCAGGGGCGCACGGTCGCGGGCCGGGATGACGGCGCGGAAATCCTGGGGCAGGGTGAGGAGGATGTATTGGCTGCGATGTTCCCGCAGGCAGAGGATATCTTCCCAGGCACCGCAGATCAGCAGCACATCGCCGAACAGGAGCGGTTCGTCGGCAAAATCGGCGGTGATGGTCTCGCCCTTGCGGCGGATGGCCAGGGCCAGGCAGCGGAACTGGGTGTTGAAGCCGATTTCGCGAATCGACTTGCCGATCAGGTTCGAATCCGGGGTGAGCATCACCTCGCCGGCACCGATCACCTGGAAAAAATGGCGTTTTCGCACCGGATCGGTGGGCACGTCCATCTTGGTGAGATGAAATTCCCGGCTGAATTTTTCGATATTGTCGTTTGCCCCGATGACCACCAGGACCTGGCCCTTGTCAAACACCGACTCAGGCCGCGCCGGCACGGTGACCCCGCCGATGTGCGAGGGGATATGGAGGGCGATCAGGTGCAGGTGATGTTTGGCCGCCAGCTGCATGCGTGCAACCGATCGGTCGATGAGCTCCGATTGGTCGGTGATCTGCAGCAGGGCGAGCCGTTGCTCCAAACCGTAGCGGTAGATCAGGTCCTCGATGGAGCGTTCATGTTGCAGCTCCTCCTTGCGTTTGGCAGGGGCGAGCAGGTGACGGCCGACCGCGACCATGAAGCCGATCGCCAGCACCAGGCAGATCATGCCAAAGGGGGTGAAGCTGAAAAAGGAAAGCGGTTCCAGGCCGCGTTCGCGCAGCACATTGTTGACCGCAATGTTGGGCGGTGTGGCCACCAGGGTCATCATGCCGCTGATCAGGGCGGCAACGGCCAGGGGGATCAGCAGCCGTTTGTGGTTGATCGCAGCCTTCTCCGCAACGGCGAGCACGATGGGAATGAAGATGGCGGCGGTGGCGGTGGAACTCATGAAGGAGCCCAGCAGGCAGGAGGCGGACATGAGAATGACCAGCAACCGAACCTCGCTGGTACCGCTGCGGGCCAGGACCAGGTCGCCCATGCGCTGGGCAATGCCGGTATGGATGATGGCCTCGCTGACCACGAACATGCAGGCAATGATGATCACCACCGGGTTGGAGAATCCGGCCAGGGCCTCAGTGGTGCTGAGTACGCCGGTGAGCATGAGGGTCAGGGCCACCAGGACCGCCACCAGGTCGGCGCGGATGCGGTTGGTGATCATCAGGGTGGCCGCACATCCAAGTGTGACCAGGGTTATGAGCATATCGGATTGCAGCATGGGCAACTCGTCCGGGGGGACCTGGGATAAAGCGAAAAAACGCTTCCATGCCGAGGGGGCGCCATGGGCATGGAGTCAACGATGAATGGAACAGGGATGAGGGGTTATCCCAGTTTCAGGCCGGCAAGAAATCCGGCCACCGCACTGCCGCCTTTCCAGGTGAAATGGGAGAGCCGATCATAGAGAAAGGTGCCGGACTGGGTGGCCAGGTCGGCGGCGGACTGGGCGGTTTGATGGAGCGCCTGTTCGTCGATATGGGTGACTCCGTAATATTCGCCAACGAACAGCAGTACAATGGCCGCACCGCCGATAAACAGGGCCACCTTGAGCATTTTTTTGGCAAAGTAGCCCACCGCAAGGCCCACCAGGAAGGGGGCGCCAACGTTGGGCAGGAGAAAACCGGCGGAGAAGATGTCAAGCGCGGCAGGTTCAGTGACGGGTGCGGGTTGGTTCATTGTCTGTGGTCGAGTGTTTGATTCAAGAAACGTTCAGTTGAGCTCATCAACTGGTTAATGATCGTTTTTGCACGGTTTGGCGAGCATTTTTTATCCTGAGGACATCGAAGCGGTGGCCAAGGATCAAGACAACAGGCCAACAGGAGGGCGACCGGGCTAAAGCAGAGGACGCGGCCTCCCGATGTCGCGAGCTTCGTAACAGGCTGATTCCACGAGACGTGGTTTTCAGTTTTTTGACGTATCACGAGGCCATCATTGTTCAGTGTTCGATGTATTGGGTGCGTGTTTCGATTTTCAGCGCTGCCAGGGAGACGTTGATATCGGCGATAAAATAGAGCAGGCTGATAATGAGCGAGAGCATGCAGCAGATAAAGATGGCGATAATCATCAGGGTGCCGTTAAAGCCAATGAGTTCCACCAGAAATAAGGTGATGATAAGCAGGCTGTCAAGCAATAGACTGATCGAGACAAAGGCAATGGCTGAGCGCAGCAATCGGGCTCGCTGCATCATGATGTCCAGTTGTTCTTCGATGTTATGGGCGTTGTCGGCCGGTAAATGGTGTTTTTTTTCCGCAAGAGTTCGTGAACGGTCGATGATCCGGCCAAAACGGTTGGTCATGGATAACAGCAGCAGGCCGACACCGGAGATAACGATGACCGGGCCGATGGCTAACTGTAAAATGGGTACAATGTGTTCGAGATGCATAAGGCTGCCTTGAGAATGGGTTGTGAAACAGGATGGCTTGGTACAAAGTCAGAAAAGTGAACGTCAGGTGTCGTGAAAGCAGTTCGTTACGAAGGCGGAAGCGTCGTTCAGCGGGCTTTTTACGAGAACGGTAAACAGGGAAGCAAGAAATAGGGAGACTGGCAGGCAGGGTATCGACGCTTAACAGGGCAACAGGGTCACTCGCGTTTCATAGTAGGGGGTTCCATTGCCGACAGTGCTCGCCATGTCCTCGGTGATCCGATTGAACCCGTGTCCGGCCTTGATCCAGCCTCCGCGCTCGCCGACGATACAGTCTCTCCGCAGGGCGGCATCAGTGTGCAACAGTGTCTTGATCTGGCCGATCCGGCTCTTGAGCATGACCGCCTCGCCGTCCCGAACCCCAAGTTTTTCGGCCTCTGCCGGGTGTAACCATATTTGTGCGAGTTCACTGTGTTCAGCCAGGGTCCGTTCCGAACAGATATGGTCAAACCCGGCAATGGTCAGCAGGGCATAGGGATAGGAGGGATCCACGCTCGGTAGCTCCGATGGGTCGAAGTGGGTCAGGAACTGAAATTTTCCTGACGGCGTGGGAAAGGTTTTGTCCAGATAGGGGGCCATGGGCTCGGGCAGGCGAAAAGAGCCCTGTTTGAGCGTCTCCAGGCTGCAGCCTGCCTGGCGGATAGGGACACAGATATCCTCCAGCCACTGTTCGCCATTTCTGCAGAACCTGTCGGCAAAGTCAAAGCGTTTGGCCAGCGCGGCAAACATGTGAAAATCGGAGCGGCATTCGCCCAGCGGTTCGATCGCCTTGTTCACCGGTCCCACATAGTTGTGGCCATAACTGGCCATGACATCGTCCTCTTCGAGAAAGGTGGTGGCGGGCAGGAAAACATGGGCCAGCTCCGCCGTGTCATCCATGAAGTGGCCGCTGTAGACCACGAATTCGGTTTGCCGCAGCGCCCGGGCAACCTTCTCCGAGTTCGGCGCACTGCAGACCGGATTGGCGGCGGTGATGAAGGCCATGCGAATTTTCGGTGCTGTTGCCTGGAGCAACTCCTCGCCGATCATTGGCATGAGCAGGGTTCTGCGCGGAGGGTTGAGTTCGTCGCCCCAGTATTGCGGATCATAGGGGCCGTACTCCTCAAAGCCCTGGCTCACCCCGCCGCCCTCGACACCTATAATCCCGGCAATGGCGCCCAAGGCGTCGATGGCGCGGATGGCGTAGTGGGCCTGTTTATGGCGGTGCAGCCCCCAGCCCAGCAGGATGGAGGTGGGCCTGTACTGGATCAGGGTCTCGGCGATAGAGACGGCATCCTCGAGAGAGACCCCAGCCCGGTCGCAGCAATCGTCAAGGCTGAAGCGGGCAAGAATTTTTTGGTAGTCTTCCACCCCCTGGGAAAATTTGGTCAGAAATTCGAGATCTTCCGCTCCGCGTTCGAGAATGATTTTGGCCGCAGCCATGGCAAGAAATGCATCCATGCCCGGAGCGGGGGCGATGTGGCGGTCGGCCAGGGCGGTGCTGCGGTTGCGATAGGGGTCGATGACGATGATCCGACCGCCGCGTTGTCGAATATCTTTGACGATCGGCACCAGGCTGATGTTGGTGGCCACCGGATTGCGGGCCCAGAGGATCATGGCGCGGGAATGGTAGTGATCCAGGGGATCGTGGGATATGCGCACCCCCAGGTCGAGGTTCTGCGAAGCCTGACCGGTACCGCCGCAGAGGGATCCGCGCAGGGTGGTGACCCCGCCGAAGAGATTGAAAAAGTACTTATTGAGCAGCTTGAGTCCGGTCCGCTCACCATAGCCCTGGTAGTAGAGGATCGCCTCCGGGCCGTCCTGTTCGCGAATCTCTTTCATCCGCTCGGCAATCATATCCAGGGCCGCATCCCAGGTGACCGGCTGCCAGCCGGAGGCGCCTCGCACCATGGGGCGGGTGATCCGCTCCGGGCTGTAGACGCGTTCAACGAACTTTCGTGTCTTGTGGCAGGCAGCCCCCTTGGTCAGGGGATGGTCCGGTGAACCGACGAGACGGACAACCTTTCCCTGCTCAACGGTGGCGACCAGACCGCAGGTGTTGGGACAGTCGCGGGTGCAGGTGGTGACAATGGTCTGGACGTTGTTGGATTGAGGCTGCATGGTTTATTGTTTTCAGCAGATGGTTGTGGGCCTGGTGCACTGTACAAAAAAGTTGGTCCGTGCAGGAGCAGGATAAAACAGAAATACACAATTTACGAAGGTGGCAACTCGTACAGATCAAGCTCCGCCACCGGCATCACCACGGCGCCCGCCTGCTCCATCTCGGCGAGGGCCTTGGCGCCGTCATCCGGCTGGAGGTTCACCGCGGCTATCCCATCCTGCAGCACCACCACCTCAAATCCCAGTTGGAGTGCGCTTAACACCGTGGCCTTGACGCAATAATCCGTGGCCAATCCACCGACGTAGAGGCGAGTGACTTTAAGCGATTTTAAGATATCGGCAAGAGGGAGCCCGGAACCATCCCGGCCGTCAAAGGCGGAGTAGCCGTCACTGCCTGCATCCGTACCCTTGGAGACAATCGTGGCCGAGCAGGGCAGGTCAAGGCCGTCATGAAAGGCCGCACCCTCGGTAAATTGAACACAGTGGACCGGCCAAGGGCCGCCAAAGGGTTGAAAATGGTGAGTTGTGGGCGGATGCCAGTCGCGGCTGGCAAGAATGGGGAACCCCTTTTCCCGGAACTGGAAAAGGGCGCGGTTGAGCGGGCCGATCACTTTGTCGCCCGCGGCAACGGCCAGGGTGCCGCCTGGACAGAAATCGTTTTGCACATCCACAATCATCAGGGCCGAGCGTTGCATCGTTCATACCTCCTTGTTGCCGGCTGCCTGGGCGATCAGGTCGCAACGCAAGGTTTTGAGCTGCCGGGATATGGAAACCTTGTAGCGGTGCGGGTTGACGAAACGGCGGCAGCCGCTGGGCAGCAGGGACAGCTCGTGACGGCAGCGCTCGGCCATGGCGGTAATCGATTCTTCCGTGCAGGTGCGTCTGCCACCAGCCATCACCACCTGCCGCAGATCGACCAGGCGGCTCCCCGCGGGTAGAGTGGTGTGGCGCAGCGGGTTTGTCGGATCAAAGACCGTGTCGCCCGCCTGAACAACCTCTTTTTCAAGGCAGACCAGATCCTGTAAATATTCGTCATTGGGGCCGACTGCGCGCAATACCTGCTTGACCCCGGGCAGGGTCGTCTTGGCGATATCGCTTGTGATTTTCATCTTCGGCTGACCGTCGATGGCCACCAGTTTGTAGACTCCGCCCAGGGCAACGCCGCCCACGCCACTGGCCGTGGCCAGCTTGGTGCCCACGCCGTAGATATCCACCCGTCCCCCCTCGTCGCGGATGGAGTCGATCACCGATTCGTCGATTTCATTGGAGGCGAGAATTCTCACCTCCGGAAAGCCGGCGTCATCGAGCATTTTTCGTGCCTCGCGGCTGAGGTAGGCCAAGTCGCCGGAATCAAGGCGGATGCCGTGCAGGCTATGGCCACGATCCTTGAGTTCGCGGGCTACGGTGATTGCGTTGGGTAGACCGCTTTTGAGGGTGTCATAGGTGTCGACCAAAAGCACGGTGGCATCGGGAAAGGAGGCGGCATAGGCGCGGAAGGCGCTCAATTCATCGGGGAAGGACTGGACCCAGCTATGGGCGTGAGTGCCATAGACCGGCAGGCCAAAGTTCAGGCCAGCCAGAACGTTGCTGGTCCCTTTGGCGCCTCCTACACTGGCGGCACGAGAGGCCGAGACCCCGCCGTCGGGGCCTTGAGCACGGCGCAGGCCGAATTCTATCACCTCGGCCTCGCCTGCGGCATAACAGATGCGGGCGGCCTTGGTGGCCACCAGGGTTTGAAAGTTGATGATGTTGAGCAGCATGGTCTCAACCAGTTGGGCCTCGGCCAGGGAGGCGCTGACGGTGAGCAGAGGTTCGTGGGCAAAGACCACTGTCCCCTCGGCCGGGGCGATGACCGTGCCTTGAAAGCGAAATGTCTTAAGAAAGTCGAGAAAGGCGGGCTTGAACAGGTTGAGTCCCTGGAGATAGGTGATTTCTTCGCTGGAAAATCGCAGCCCCTCGAGGTTTTCCAGGGCCGGTTGCAGCCCTGCAAAAACGGCGTAGCCCCCTGCAAAGGGATTGTCGCGAAAATAGAGATCAAAAACCGCTGGCTTGTCGGCCATACCTTGATCGAGATAGCCGGCGAGCATGGTCAGCTCGTAGAGATCGGTCAGCAGCGGTGAACAGGACATGGAACACTCCGCAAGGGCAGGGGAACAAAGGCCGGGCAATTCGGTCGTGGTATCCTTGTACAGCGAGATCAACTCGTTATTGTTTCCTGAGATAGTGCAAAAGTGTGCCCGGTGCAAGCTCTTTCGCTCAGGTGCCGGTTTGTGGCAAGTGGCGCATTTTTGTCTTGTAGCACCCGTTGTTCGACAATTTTGAAGGGAAAGTGACGGTTCGGGACAGCGCCGTTTGCGGAGCGCATCGTTGCCGCATGTGCTTTTTTCATGGGAAAATGAAGAGATAGTCGGGCGGTTGTGTGAGGATCGAGGATGGTATGCGGCTTGCTTTTCTGAAGTGGTTGAAAGCAAGGAGAGTACACCATGAACAACGACGTAGGCGCAATCACCATCCACGATACCACCCTTCGCGACGGCGAGCAGACCGCGGGGGTCGCCTTTACCGCCAAGGAGCGGCTGACCATCGCCCGGATGCTCGACCAGGCTGGAGTTCCGGAACTGGAAATCGGTATTCCGGCCATGGGGCCGCAGGAGCGCGACGAGATTCGTGCCATTGCCGGGCTGGGGCTGAAGGCACGGCTGGTTGTCTGGTGCCGGATGCACGAACACGATCTGGCTGCGGCCCAGGGCTTGGGCATTGGCACCCTCAACCTCTCCATCCCTGTCTCCGATCAGCAGATCGCCCGAAAAATCAAGCGGGAGCGCAGTTGGGTCCTGGATCGGATCCGGTTGATGACCGCCCAGGCACTGGATCTGGGATTCGAGGTCTGTGTCGGCGGAGAGGACAGCTCGCGCGCCCACCCCGACTTCCTGGTGCAGGTGGTCGAGGCCGCCGAACAGGCCGGGGCGCGGCGTTTTCGCTTTGCCGATACCCTCGGGGTGCTCGACCCCTTTGCCACCAAGGCCGTTTTTGAACGGTTGCGTGGCGCCTGCAACCTGGAGCTCGAGATGCATGCGCACAACGATCTCGGTCTGGCCACCGCCAACACCCTAGCCGCCATTCTCGGCGGAGCCACCCATGTCAACACCACGGTCAATGGCCTGGGAGAGCGAACCGGCAACGCCCCCCTGGAAGAGGTGGTGATGTCGCTCCATCAGCTTTATCATCGGCCGACCTCCATTCATCCGCAGTCGTTGGCCGCAGTTTCCCTGGTCGTGGCCGAGGCCTCACGCCGTCCGATTCCGGTCAATAAACCCATTGTCGGCGCAGGCATCTTCACCCATGAATCCGGGATTCACGTCAGCGGCCTGCTGCGCGATCCCGCCAACTATCAGAGTATCGATCCTCATGAACTGGGGCGGAACCATGAACTCGTTTTGGGCAAGCATTCCGGCACCGATGCGGTGTGCTGGGGATATCGTCAAATCGGCGTCGATATCAACGAGACCCAGGCGCAAACCGTCCTCCCGCAGCTGCGCCGCCATGCAGCCCTGACCAAGCGACAGCCCACCAGCGATGAAC
Source organism: uncultured Desulfobulbus sp. (assembly GCF_963665445.1). GTDB lineage: Bacteria > Desulfobacterota > Desulfobulbia > Desulfobulbales > Desulfobulbaceae > Desulfobulbus. Next base: position 1,195,696 of record NZ_OY762276.1, read on the forward strand.
TGCTCTGTTTTCTTGCAGAATCAAATGCAGGGACCTGCGGTTCGCACTGAAGGCAGTTTCCTGCAGGCACGGCAAACTCATTGATTGATGGCCGTGGATGTAAAGTTTGTTTTTTTTGGTGAATAAATCCGAAAAACAGGAATAATTGGCGGAATTATATAATTTTGTCTGTGTTTATAGCCTGTTGTAACTGGTTGAAACTGAGTTGCTGTCAGTTTCACACTGATGATTTTGGGCCAATGAGGATGGTTTTTTGTGATTTTTCATGAGGTTGTGAAAACTTTGCGAAAGGTTGCTATTTTGCTGTTAATTTCGATAAATCAGCATGTTGGCTGTTTGTCGTGTTCGCCTGCTTTGGAGAAGGCTCATTCTGATGTCTTCGTGAAAAGCCAAATCTGAAAATAACCGAGTGTGAAATCAGTGCGTTACGGAGTTTGATACGTCGTTTTCGAGGGTTTTTTTTACGGAAACGACAATTGTAGGCTTCTGCCTATGTATGGGGCTATCAGTTATTGAATATATCATCTTGGACCAGGTGGTGATTGGTCGTGCGTTTTGTCGTATCTGATTGCTTTTGTGTGGAAAATTATCATCTGGAAAAACTTCGTGTGGTGTTGGGGACGGAATGATTTTTGCTTTCCTTTTTCAAGGGATGTTTATATTCATTGTTTGAGGAGGGGATGATGGAAAAAATTGTTTTGGCGATCTGTACAGTGTTAATGGCTTCAACGATAAGTATGGCTGCACCTGTTTCACCAACCAGCTATGACATGCCTAATGGTTATACGGGAAGTTATGAATACTGGGATGAAAGCTATAACGGAGCCGGTAATACCACTGTCAGTGGTGCCGCCTTGAGCGGTGGGCTGGGGGATCTGACCGACGGCGTTATCGCCACCGGAAACTGGTATGTGGTCGAGCAACCGCAAGGGCCTGGACCGTATGTCGGCTGGTCTAATATTGACCCGGAAATTATCTTTCATTTTGCAGGCAATACGGTGTTCGACAGCGTCACCATTTATTTTGATGATGCCAACGGCGCTGGCGGCGTCTCGGCTCCGACGGGCGTTACCATAAACGGGACGTATTTTAGCGTCAATGATCCCACGGGTTCAGATCCTTTTTCCGTCTCGTTTACTCTTGGCAATTTGACTACCGATACCTTGTCGATAGTGTTGGCAAGAGGAAATCAGTGGGTCTTTGCAAGTGAATTTACCTTTGCAAGCGCGGGTACTTGTCCGGTACCGGAACCAACCACTGTCCTTCTGTTTGGCGCCGGGCTGTCAGGGCTGGCTGCAGTCGGTCGTCGGAAACTATGGTGATACCCTCGAAATTTGACAGAATTCGATAGATAAATTCTCTTCGACCAAGACCGGTGCGTTGTTGCCTGCACAAGTTAAGCGAACAACGAGAGCTGTCGTTCAATTACAAGGAGTTGCACCTGCGGGGGCAACTCCTTGTTGTCTTTGTAAGCCTCGCCGATCATATCGCCGTTTTCCCAGTTACCGCTGTACGCCGATGGACGGACGGAGGTGGTGTTCCTCAAGATGAGAACAACAGTCGTCAGCGGATAAAATTCATGTACACCTTCTTTTCCGCTTCCGGCGGCGGAATGGTGCCTTTGCCGTGTTCGACCAACTGCATCAGCCAGGCCATGTTTTTGCCCAGGGTGCGCATGATCTGGGCCCCTTCCTCATCCTTGACCGCCTCACCCGGGCGGGTGCCATGGATCACGTTCCAATAATTGGCCGAAGGCATCAGCATCTCCGAATAGACGATGAAATTGTTGAGCTGGTTAAAGGTGGGCAGGCCGCCGGAACGGCGCACGGCCACCACCGCGGCTCCCACTTTGTGGCGCAGCATGCCGCCGTTGACACCGGCAACATAGAAGGCGCGATCCAAAAACGATTTCATGGTACCGCCGATGGCGGAAAAGTGGACCGGCGAGCCGAAGATCAGGCCGTCGGCCTCTTTCATCAGCTGCAGCCATTCGTTGACCGGGTCATCGGTCTGGATGCACTGCTCGTTGCGTTTCTTGACACACTGCCCGCAGGCCAGGCAGCCGCGAACGGGTTTGTTGCCCACATGGATGATTTGAGTTGCAATGCCCTGCTTTTCCAGTTCATCGGTGACCATCTTGATGGCGTGATAGGTGTTGCCGTTCTTGTTGGGGCTGCCGTTGAAAGCGACGACGTTCATTGTTTTTCTCCTTGAGCATGGGGGATCTGGACAAACATCTGCTTGCGAAATACTGTGCTGGGTCTATAGTGATACATAGGTTTCTTGTAGTCAATAACGCACTTTTTTGTACCGTAGTATGTTTTAGGGGCCATAGTATCTTTTTGGGAACATAAGAGACGATGACTGAAACAACCTCCGTCAGGCAACTGGAAGCGGATAAATTGATCTACCGCGACAAGGCCTACAGTTGCGGTATCGATCTCACCCTGGCCGTGGTCGGGGGGAAGTGGAAGGCGTCCATTCTCTGGCATCTGGCCCATGGCACCATGCGTTTTTCCGAGTTGCAGCGCCAGTTTGCCGATACGACCCGTAAGATGCTGACCCAGCAGCTGCGTGAATTGGAGGCCGATGGTCTGGTGCATCGCGAGGTGTATCCCCAGGTTCCGCCCAAGGTCGAGTATTCGTTGACCGCCAAGGGGCAAAGCATATTTCCCATCCTCAAGCAGATGTGCGATTGGGGCAAGCAGTACATCGAGGACTGATTTTCGCATTTCGTGATCCATCTTTGCTGAGGCTCTTCCATGCAACACAGTGACGCGCACCGCTTGACCCAAGGTCCTTTCCAGGGGCTGAGTCCCGAACGTATTCTCGAGGCTGTGGAGACGGAGTTGGGGATCCGCTGCTCCAACCTCTGCCGCTCGTACAACAGTTATATAAACCGCGTGTTCGAGATCGCCGATACCGCGGGTAGGGGGATGGTGGTCAAGTTTTACCGGCCTGGACGATGGTCTGTGCAGGCCCTGCAGGACGAGCACGACTTCCTCCTTGAACTGACTGCAGAGGAGATTCCGGTGCTGGCGCCGTTGCCGCTTTGTGACGGGAAAACCCTGGGACGTGTCGGTGAGATGTATTTTGCCGTCTACCCGAAAAAGGGGGGGCGGCTGATCGATGAGTTCAACGATGACCTCTGGCTCGCTCTTGGCCGACTGTTGGGACGGATGCACATGGTGGGCGCGCGTCGCATGCCGCGCGACAGAATCCACATGCATCCGGCACGGAGCACTGCCGACCAGGTGGAGTTTATCCGTCGCTCCGGTCTGTTGCCCGCCGATCTCACGGATGCCTACATGCAGGTGACCGGGCGCTTGATCGAGCTGATCACGCCCCTGTTTGCACAGCGCGAAATGATCCGTATCCACGGCGACTGCCACAGCGGCAACCTGATTCACCGTCCCGGGGAATCCCTCTACATCCTTGATTTTGATGACATGGCAGTGGGCCCGCCGGTCCAGGACCTGTGGATGCTCCTGCCCGGAACGCCTGAGGACTCCGCTCTCGAGCTTGATCTTTTTTTTGAGGGATATGAAACCTTTCGTCCCTTTGATTACGGCAGCCTGCGCCTGATCGAGCCCCTGCGGGCGATGCGGTTTATCCATTACAGTGCCTGGTGTGCCCATCAGGTCATCGAAGACGGGGCCACGGCGGTCATTCCCGATTTTGCCACCCGCGAATACTGGCACAGGGAGTTGGAGGATCTCGAGGATCAGCTGCAGCGGATCCTCGATCCTCCCCAACCTGAAAATTTTTCCAGAGAAATTTTCTAGGAGTTGTTTTTTTGACGGAAAAACTTTCGCAAATCTCTATTTGCGGTTGTATACTCGCGCCACTTCAGCTCTCTTGTTCTTTGCCGATCAGGGGAGCTTTTTCGTTTTCAACCGGAATAACTTCCGGGCGGTTTGAATGACAACTTAAGGGTGAGGAGAACTCTTATGAAGAAGATTGCCGCAATGCTCGTGTGTGGCGCAGTGGCCGCAGCCCTGGCTGGATGCGGTGCCAAGACCATTCCCCCCAGTTATACCTCCGCCAATCCGGACCTGATGCGCATCGGCGGCGATGAGCCGGAGAATAAGGAGGCGCAGATACTGAATTTGGGATCATACTGTCTGCAGGTACGGGAAGAGTGGAAGGTGGATGGCAAAACACCCGATGGGCAGACCATCTGGACCAAGGACAGTTATCGCAAGGTGGTCCCCTGTCGGTAAGCCTGCGCGCGACCCTTCAGCACGGATGGGTAAGCGATGTTCAACTGATCCCGCAGGTGGCTGCTGAACGGGAATTTAACCAAGTTTTACCCAGCCCTTACATCGAACCTGGTTGAAAAGTAGGTCATTGGTGGTAGGCTGGCTTCCGCCATCCTGCAATGGGACACGGTCTGCAGACGATCCGTGTATCTTCCCTGCGGTCTGGCGCTGAAACAATGCAGAACTGAACGCATGGTACTTTTCGGGAGGTTTTCCATGATGAAAAAAACGGTTTTGATCTTCGCCTGTTGCATGCTTACGCTCTCCATGGCCCCAAGGGCCGGCCAGTGCCATCCTCGTGGAGGAGGAGATGCCCTGTTTTGGGGGATTACCGGTCTGGTGGTCGGCTCCGCCCTGGTTGCCGCAAGTTCGCCGCCACCGGCGGTTGTCTACACGGCTCCACCGCCGCCGGCTTATCCACCACCGGCCGCTTACGGCTACGCGGTCCGGGTTGCGCCGGAGACCTGCCGCTATGAGCGGTACATGATGGACGGTTACGGTCGGGTGATGCTTGACGGCTACGGCAGGCCGATGAAGGAGTATGCGGTCGGTCCCTGCGGCAATCCTCCCTATTGATCGCAGCGTTGTTGCAGGGCAGCCCCTGCTCCCCTTTGAGCGTTGTTTGAAGAGAGAAAAAGGTGTTTCTGCAATGCGCGGAAACACCTTTTTGCCATTTGAGGGGCGAGATTACTCCTTATAGGGCAGTCTCGAGAATCTTCCGGCTCACATCCAGGGTGACGCTTTTGTTCTCTCCCAGGGCAGTCATGCCGTGGGCTTCCAGGGCCTTGACCAGCTCGTCGATACCGTCACGGGTGATTCCGTAGGCGGAGAGACGGGTGGCAACGCCCAGCTCCTCGAAGAAGGCGCGGGTCTTGCCGATAGCGGTCTCGATCCGTTCGTCTTCGCTTCCCTGATTGATATCCCAGACGCGGGCGGCAAACTGCAGCAGTTTTTCCCGTTTTTCCCCTACCCGCACAGTCCAGGCCGCCGGTTGCACGATGGCCAGGGTCTTGGCGTGATCTATGCCGAACATGGCGGTCAGTTCATGGCCAATCATGTGGGTGGACCAGTCCTGGGGCACCCCTGCACCGATGAGTCCGTTGAGGCCGTTGGTGGCGCACCACATCAGGTTGGCCCGTGCATCGTAATCGTTGGGATCGTCCAAAGTGGTTTTACCGATTTCCACCAGGGTGCGGAGAATCCCTTCCGCAGTCCGGTCCTGGAACCGTCCTTCCGCGGGAACGGTCACATACTGCTCCACCGTATGGATGAAGGTGTCGATGATGCCGTTGGCCACCTGGCTTGGCGGCAGGGTAAAGGTCAGGGTGGGGTCGAGAATGGAGAACTGCGGAAAGACCAGGGGATTGGAAAAGACATACTTGCCCGATTGATGACTGATCACCCCGCCGCAATTCATCTCCGAACCGGTGGCGGGCAGGGTCACCACCGTGCCCATGGGCAGGGCCGTGGTCAGTTTGACCGGTTTGCTGCGGGAGAAGAGAATGTCTTCGCCGTTGCCCGCATAGGGGCTTGCAAGGGCAATGAACTTGGTGCCATCCATGACCGATCCGCCGCCCACGGCGAGGAGGAAGTCAATACCTTCGCTGCGCACCACCTCCACTGCCCGCATCAGGGTGGAGTAGCGCGGGTTGGGTTCAATACCGCCGAACTCGAGGAGGTCTCTTCCGGCCAGGGCCAGGGAGACCTTGTCCAGGGTGCCGTGTTTTTTGGCGCTACCGCCGCCATAGAGCAGCAAGACCTTTGCATCGGTCGGGATCAGCCGGTCGAGCCGGGCGAGGCGATCCTTGCCAAAGACAATGCGCGTGGGATTGGAGTATTCAAAGTTGAACATAATCGTTCTCCGGGAAAAAGGGGGGGCAAGGCGCGCCATCGATCTCGCCCATTCTCTGCCGTCGCTGGTCAGATCAGCTGGTGCATGCCGTTGCGGATTTCAGCCACCAGGTGGGCATAGTCCAGATCCTGGTTCTCTTTGGCCGCATCATAGATCGACTGCGCCTTTTGCGCCCAGGGGGTCAAGCCGCATTGGAGCAGGGTACCTTTGAGGGTATGGCTCGTCTTGGCCAGGGCAACCATATCGTCGGCAGCTACGGCAGTTTCGGCCTTCTCCAGATTATCGGCCAGGCTCACCTGAATGGCCGCCAGAATGCGTTCTATCTGGGCGGTGTTGAGCATGGTTGCCTGTTGCAGATAGGTGACCACCTCGTCCGAGGTCGGGGCGGAGAGAGTTGTATCGGAATTGTAATCTGCATGCATGCTGGGACGCGTCTCCTGTGCCGTAGCGGATGATTGACTGAAGGACTGCAGCGAGTAGAGCACCTCGAGGAGTTGGCCTGGTTGGAAGGGTTTGGTGATGTAGGTGTCCATGCCCGCACTGATGCACATCTCCCGATCACCGCCCATGGCGTGGGCCGTCATGGCGACAATGGCGAGATGGCCGCCGTGAAGGCGGGTTGCGAGGTCAGTGCCAAAGCCCTGCGGGAGTTCGATATCCAAAGATTCCCCGCACTCCAGCCTGCGGATGATCTGGGTGGCTGTGAGCCCGTCCATGACGGGCATCTGCACATCCATGAGAATGATGTCAAAGGCATCCCCCGCCAGGACCTGCAGGGCTTCAAGGCCGTTGGTCGCGGTTGCCACCCGGTGTTCCTGTTCAAGGAGCATAACCGCCACGTCGCGGTTGACCTCATTGTCGTCCACAACCAGGATTCGCAGGTTTTTGGGCGCCACCTCCGAGGTACCGGCCTCGGCCTCTGGCTTCGGCAGATCGGCCACATTGCCGAGCTGGAGCGGCACGACCACATGAAAGGTGCTGCCGTTGTTGAGACTGCTCTCCGCCCAGATTTTGCCGCCCATCAGGGCTACCAGCTGCCGACAGATGGAAAGCCCCAGGCCGGTGCCGCCATACTGACGGGCATAGGTGTTGTCCACCTGCTCAAAGGTATTGAAGATCTGCGAGAGTTTTTCCGGTGGAATGCCGATGCCGGTATCGCTCACCGTCATGTGGAGTTGGCACTCACCCGCTACAAGCGATTCCTCCTGGTTGATGTGGAGCCGTATCGATCCCCTTTCGGTAAATTTTATGGCATTGCCGATCAGGTTCAACAGGATCTGGCGCAGGCGCATGTCATCGCCCTGGAGACATTCGGGAAGTTCAGGGGCAAGAGAGTGCTCCAGCTGCAATCCTTTTTCCTCGGCCGGCATCTGCAGGGTGGCCAGTACGCCGCCGATCATCTGCGCAGGAACAAAGGGAACCGAGTTCAACTGCAGTTGACCAGCCTCCATTTTGGAGAAGTCAAGGATATCGTTGAGCAGGCCGAGCAGGCTCTCCGCTGCGTGCTGCACGGTTTCGAGAAAACGGCGTCGTTTGCCGCTATCCTTGGCCTGCATCGCCAGATGGGTCATCCCGATGATAGCGTTCATCGGGGTTCGGATTTCGTGGCTCATGTTGGCCAGAAACTGCGATTTGGCCCTGTTGGCCTCCGCCGCCTCCCGGGCCAGCTGTTCCGCCCTGGCAATGGCTTGCTCCAACTGACGATTGGCCAAGCGCACATTTTCTTCGGCCTTGATCCGTTGACGAATATCGACAAAGCACTCCAGCATCTTGGTTCGACCCCTGATAGTGATCGGCCGAACCGTCTTCAAAACAGGTATTTGGATGCCGTCGGCACGCTGAATGTTGCGGTCCGAGTTATCGACCTTCAATCCAAGATCAACGATGGGACAGGCGGCTTCGGTGCCAGGACAGAGAAAACTGTGGCATCGATGACCGATAATGGTCTCGCGCTCGGCGCCGAAGAGTTCGGCGGCAAAGGGATTGACCTCGTCGATGATGCGGGTTTCGCCGTCGATAATGGCCAGGCCGATGGGCAGACTTTCGATCAGGGTTCGCTGGATGCGTTCATTTTCCCTGAGTTCCGCTTCCATGCGGATTCTTTCGCTGATGTCTTCCTTGATCGCAATGAAATGGGTGATATGACCGGAATCGTTGCGGATGGGAGAGATGGAAATCGCCTCCCAGAACAGGCTGCCGTCCTTGCGTTTGTTTTGCAGTTCGCCCTTCCATTCAAACCCGGCGGCAATGGTTTCCCAGAGATTTCGATAGATGGTTTCCGGCATGACTCCGGATTTGAGGATCCGTGGGTTTTGCCCCCGGACCTCGTCGAAGCTGTAGCCGGTTTTCTGGGTGAATTTTGCGTTGACGTACTCAATGGCTCCCTGGGCGTCGGTGATCACCACGCTGGCCGGACTCTGTTCGACCGCCGTGGCCAGACGCCGGCCGAGCGCCTCGCTCTGCACAAGGGCCGCTTCGGTCCGCTTGCGGTCGGTGATATCATGGAAGGCCACCACCGCGCCTACGACCTGCTCGTCTTGATAAATGGGACGACTGGTCACTTCAACCAAGAGTAATCTTCCCTTTTTACGAAGAAAATATTCTTCGCCCTCAAACTCATCCCCCTGTTGAGTCTTGCAAAAAAAATGGCACTGTTCCTTGGGGCAGCTGACGTTGTTTTCCTGGCGATGGAACAGGTCATGGGCAATCTGGCCGACCAACTCCGACTCCTCGTACTCCAGAAGTTGGCAGGCGGCTGGGTTGATCCGCTCGATCACTCCGTTGGTGTCCTGGACATAGACCCCTTCTGCCAGGGCGTTATTCATCGCACTGAGATTCCGCTGTTCTTCATCAAGGGCCAGGGTGCGCTGATTGAGCCGCCACACCAGGGAAAAAATGACAGACAGGGCGAGCAGCGAGTAGAGCAGGAGAACGGTGAACTCTTGGTGAATTTGGGTGAAAAGGGGGTCCGGGGCGTAGGTCACGAGATAACCGGCCAACCGGTGGCCAACATCCCGAACAGGCAGCAGGGTGATTGTATACGGCTGATTTGCCAACGCAACGGTTGTGCTCAGGGTCTTGCCTTTGGCCATGGCCTGCTGCACCACAGGCAGTGATCGCAGCTGGTTGTTGAGGATTTGGGCGGTGTCCGAAAGCGGCGCCGGACTGTTGGGAAGAATGGCGTTGGCATCCTCTACCACATACTGCTCATTGAGCCGTGAGGAGCTGTACAACCATCGCTGTTCGGGAAAGAGGAATTGGTCCAGCAGGGGTTTGTTGAGTACAAAGGCATACTCCTTATCCGGTGCCAGCTCTTTGAGCGCATCGATGATGGATTTGAAGGTGACACTGACCTCCACGCTGCCCAGATGGCGTTCATCGAGCATCAAGGGAAAGACGTAGCGGAATCCGGAGCGGATTTTACCCAGCTCCATCCCCTGAACAACCATCTTTTGACTGTTGCAGATATGGACACTGGGACGCGCGATATTAAGGGCATCGCCGTAGCGATCTGGCTGGTGAAAGCGAAGATAACTGGTGCTGTCGGCGAGATGAAATTGCAGTTGGAGCAGGTTTTGCCGCTTCATCGATTCGTAGGCATTGTACAAAGAGCGATACAGCTTGCCTCTGGCCAGATCCCGTTCGATTCCTTGACTGTCGACTCCCTGGCGAAAGAGCTCCAGGGTCGCCGATGTATTGAGGGCATTGTCAAAGAAGCTTTCCATGGCAAGCCGGTAGGAATGGATAGCAGCACGGTAGGCGGTATCGAGAATGGCCTGTTGTTCCGAATAATGGCTTTTCTCCCGCTGCACTTGATTCTTGTAGAGGAAGAGAACCACCGAGACAGTGCAGAATAGGGCCATGAATACAAAAACAAGGCGGTGGTGTCGTTTTCCGGTCGATATTCGCTTCATGCTTATTTTAGTGTTATTCGCTGATGAACCTTGCCCCGCGCGTGGGGGGCTACTCCTTGTTCCCGGTGGGAATTTCGAGGTCGGCCTTGTACCGGCGTATGGTTTGGTAATCACTATCCGTGGCTTTGATCGCACCGTAACGAATGGATCTGCCCCAGCGGGCGAGCATCTCTTTATCGGCGTTCTCCGGATCAAGGGCGACCAGAGCCTGTTGAATCGACTGTAAGGTCTCCGGGGAGAGGGTCCTTTGATTGCCGATCAGGCCAAATCCGGGAAAAGGCGGGGTTTCAACCAGGATTTTGAGGCCCATATGGCTGTAGCGCTTCCCGATAGCCGTCTTGAGTCCCCCAAGATCGAATTCTTTGCGAATCACGGCCAGGGCAACGGCGTCGTGTTTGTCCAGATAGCGGTACCGGTTGTTTGCAAGGGAGCTGCCCTGTTCCTGGAGCAAACCGTGGACCGAGAGATAGCCACAGGTGGAAAGGGGCTGGGTCAGGGCGATATGCTTGTCTTTCAGAGCGTGCAGTTGGATGGGGTTGTCGGCCAAGGCGACAATGGCACAGGTGTATTTAGGTTGGCCCGAGGATTCGCGAAAATGAATCAGCGGTTGGGCCTGGCCATCCTTGGCCCGCAACTCCACATAGGGCAGGGGGCCGAGATAGGCGAGATCGATTTTGTTTGTTTGAAATTTCTCGAGGATATTGTCGTAACTTTCTGAAAAATCGAACACGATTTCTCGTTGCAGCTTCCGTTGGAGAAATTCGATCATGGGGCGGAACTGGAGCACAAGGGGTTCCCGATTTTCCATGGGCAGAGGCGCAAAGCGGATTGGCGAGGTCTGAGGCTGGGCCACGGCGCGGCAGGGGCAGGAGAGCAGTTCCAGCAGAGCGCAGCAAATGATCAGAGAAAAAAGCCCTGACCGTCGACGATGATCCATAGCTGTTGTCTCCCTCGTTGAAGTCATGAGAAAACCTTTGTGTCCTGGGCAGGTTCTCATTGCGATTATCGATGAGAACCCGTCGATTTTGCAAGGATAAATCGAAAAATTGGCGGAGTCGGACCAGATATTCCACTCCACCGACGAAAAGAGAGACCAAGAAGCGGGGCGCAACAGAGGTGCAGGCGACAATGCATGAGGTGAGTAAACATCTCCCCCGCAATCGAGTCCGGACATACGCCACTTTGTGGGCACTCAGGTTGTCCCGGCCCGTATCCGCCGCCAAGAAGGTTCTGTTATGAGGGCGTGCCTGAAATCTCCAAGGGGCGACGATGTGCTTGTGCAAGCGAATGCAGCAAACCCCCGAGAGGGGGACGGACACATTATCTCTTTGCTTCCATACCTATGTTGGTCGGGGGCACGCTTCCTTGGGATCCGGCTGGAGATTGCGGAAGGGAGACGAGCAGGATCAGCACGATTCCCCCGACAATCACAACCAGGTTTGCGACCATGGACAGGCCATGCAACCTGCGGAATTGGGCACGGTAGGGATCATCTTTGGGGGTGGTTTCAAAAGAGGCGATATGCTCCTTTATTGCAGCGGCCTTGGGTTCGATCACAAAGGCCTGGGTGGCGGTGAGCAGGAGCATGAGCAGGAGAATCGTCACCGAGACTGCGCTGAATCGGCCCCGTCCGACCAGGCGGCACAGCAGGGCCACCGCACCGCAGGCCAGGCCCCAGCGGAAGTAGCCTGGAAAGAGCAGGCCGACGATTTTGCCGGCCAGATCACGCGAACAGTCGGCAAAGAGCTTGGGGGTGAGAATGAAGGTGAACAGGGCTGCGCCTCCCAGCCAGCAACTGACGGCCAAGTTGTAGATAAAGGTGAGTATGGGTTGCATAATCTTTTAACTGTTCGATTTCATGGCAATGATTGTGGTTAAATTTTTTCCGGGGACTAGCGTACCATGTTCATGGGGATTAGTGTATAAATGAATGGAGAAAGGTGTCTGTAAGGGAGGTGAGGTTGCAATAAGTACTTTCCAGGCGGTTCTCCTCAGTGCCTCCTGCGAAAGAGGTTTCGAGAATTTTATTGGAGACTGACTCATGCGTAAGATACTCATCGTGCTTCTTGTCGTTTTGCTGCCGACGATAGCCTTCGCCGGAAGAGGATATGGCTACGGTCCTCCGGCCTATGGGTACAACGGTCCTCGTCATTATCCCTCGTACGCTCCCCCTCATGCTCATTACGATCACCGGGATGCCTGGATTCCCCTGGCCGTTTTGGGCGGAGTCCTGGGCATAGTTGCGCTTTCCCAGATGGACTCGGTCTATACCCAACCTGCACCGCCGGTGCGGATGTGCCGTGACACCTACAACTACTACGATGAGTACGGCCATTTTCGCTACTCACGCTCTGTTGACCGCCCGTGTAGAAACTGACCCTGTTTCCTGGTCGATGAAACGGGAAACGCCCGTGCAACGATTGCCCTGCTGTTGCATTGAGAGCATCCCTATGGATTCGAAACAAATCCCTTGTGCGGGAACTCCTTGTTTTTATAAAAAAAGAGATATGCGGAACTTGTTCTCTCTTGTATGGTAAAATATCGCAAACATGATGAACCCGTCGTTGCGGAAGCTTGGCGCGACGGTTCAAGACGCAACCGCGGAGGAGGGGTATGCCGGATCACAGTCTATCCAGCGACGCAAACACCACGGGATCTCGACGTCTGTTCAAGGAACTGCAGAACCAACGGGTAGAACTTGAACGGCAGAACGAAGAGTTGCGCCTTGCCCGCGCCGAAGTCGAGGCGGGCCTGGAAAAATATTACCAGTTGTACGATTTTGCTCCGGTCGGCTACTGCACGGTGGACCGCAAAGGCGAGGTCCAGGAGAGCAACCTGGCCGGAGCCCTGTTGCTGGGAATCGATCGCGCTCGACTGTTGAACAGGCCGATAGAATGTTTTGTTGCGCCCGAATCCATCGCCGCTTTGGGAGAATTTTTTACCAAGGTCTTCTCCGAAGAGCAGAAGGCAACCGGCGAAATCCTCATTGCAGATGGTGATGGGGGGCAGCGGCATCTCTACCTGGAAGGGGCCGGGTTTGAAAATGCCCTGGGCAGGTGGCAGTGTAGGATTGCGATGATGGACGTGACCGAGTCCCGTCGCAACTCGATTGAGCTCGAGCATTACCGCTATCACCTGGAAGAGTTGGTGCAGCAGCGTACCAGCGAGCTGGAGACGGCAAATGCGCGCCTCCGGGAGCAGGCGGAAAATCTGGCTTCCATCTACCAGGCATTGCAGAGCATAGGACTGATCGTCTGTCACCTGGATAAGGACGATGCCCGTATCGATATCTTCAGCGCCGGGGCGGAGAAACTCTTCGGCCATCGCCAGGAGGAGATGCTCGGCAAGTCGCTCTCGCTGATCTGCCCCCATAAGGGGCCGCGGCTGCTGTTTTCGCAGATGGAGCAATGGCGGATGGGGGAGCCCATGCAGTCCTTCAACATGACCCTGATGCGCAAATCCGGTGACCAGTTTCCGGCTGTTGTCTCGATCCATCCTTTCTGTAAGGTCGACGGCGTCTTTACCAAGCTGGTCGGCGGTTTCCGCGATATTTCCGAGTTGATTCAGGTTCAGGAGCAGCTGCAGGACATGAACAACGAGCTGGAACGGCGGGTGGCCGCACGCACCACCGAGTTGCATGAATCAAACGTCGCCCTGACCGTCTTGCTCAAGAAACGGGAGGAGGATCGCAAGATCCTCGCCGATCAGGTGGTGTCCAACACCTCCCATTTGGTAGACCCCCTTGTGGAGCGGTTACGAAAAACCAATCTCAGTGGCGAACAGCGGACCCTGGTGGATATTCTCGCCGCCAACATCACCGAGTTGACCTCACCCTTTTCCGCCAATTTTTCCTCGAAACTCAATCGGCTGACTCCGGCGGAACTGCAGGTGGCCAACCTGGTCAAACTGGGGAAACGGACCAAGGAGATCGCCGAGATCATGCATCTCTCACCGGGGACGATCAGCATTCATCGCAAGAATATTCGACGTAAGCTGGAACTGACCCACCAGAAAACCAATCTGCAGACCATGCTCTCCAACAACAGTTGACCTGCACAGGAATAAAACAGGAGGCACCCATGCACGAGGCACTTTTTTATCAAGCGGGCGAGGCGCAGAAAGTTGTCTGCAACCTCTGTCACCATCATTGCCGCATTTCCTCCGGAAAACGGGGGCGATGCGGAGTCCGGGAGAACAGGGAAGGGCGCCTTTACAGCCTGGTCTATGGCCAACTGGTGGCGGAGCATATCGACCCGATCGAAAAAAAGCCGATGTTTCATCTCCTCCCGGGCAGCCTTTCCTACTCCATTTCCACCGTGGGCTGTAACTTTCAATGCCGTCACTGCCAGAACTACCAGATCTCGCAGTATCCGCTGGTGCACCAGGGGCAGATTGCGGGCTCCGACCGCAGCCCGGCATTCGTTATCGACCAGGCGGTGCAGGCCGGTTGCGCCAGCATCAGCTATACCTATGTCGAACCGACCATCTTCTATGAGTTCGCCTATGACTGCTGCCTGCTGGCGCGGGAACGTGGCCTGAAAAATATCTTTGTCAGCAACGGCTACATGACCGCGGAGGTGGTGCGCCATCTGGCTCCGGTCCTGGATGGGATCAATATCGATCTCAAATCCTTTCAAGACGATTTTTATGTGAAGATCTGCAAGGCACGCCTGGACCCGGTGCTGGAAAATATCAGGTTGTTCCATGAACTCGGCGTTTTGGTCGAGGTGACCACCCTGGTCATTCCCGGACACAACGACAGCGAGGAGGAACTGCAGGCCATTGCCGGCTTTCTTTACTCGATCTCCCCGGATATCCCCTGGCATGTGAGCGGATTCTACCCCACCTATCAGATGCTTGACCGGCCGAGTACGCCGGCGGCAACCCTTGTGCGCGCCCGCGAGATCGGCCTGAACCGGGGACTGCGCTACGTCTATACCGGCAATGTGGTCGGCTCGGGCGGTGAGGATACCCTCTGCCCCGGTTGCGGCGCCCTGCTCATTGCCCGACGGGGCTTTCAAAGCACGCTTATCGGCCTGGAAAACGGCCATTGCGCTCAATGCCGGACCTCGATTGCCGGTGTCTGGAGTTAGACGCTGCTCCGTCCTTTTATCCCCCGGAGAATGCCTGCGCCGTTGGGCAGGTTGAGCTCCAACCGTTCCACCCGGGAGAGTCCGGCCCGATTGAGCATCTCCGCCAGTTGCCCCTCTGCGTAGGCCTGCCCCTCTCTGGTTCCAAGCAGCATGTTCAGTGAAAACAGGGCAGGATGGAGGGGGCTGGTCCGCTCATCGTCTACAATGAATTCCTGAATCAACACTGTGCCCCCTTTGGCAAGCGCTGCCGCGGCCTTGTCGACCACCGCCTGAGAGGTCGCCGGCCCCAGGCTGTGCAAAAGATGGGAGATCCAGACCACATCGAATCCCGATCCAATGGGGTCCTCGAGCACGTCGCCGGCGAGAAAGCGGATGCGATCCTTGAGTCCGTGTGCGGCAATGGTTGTCTCAGCAAAGGGACGGGTGCTGGCCAGGTCAAACACCACGGCCTCGAGTTGCGGATATTTTCGGCAGAAGTGGATTGCATAGGTTCCGGGACCGCCGGCCAGGTCAAGCAGACGCTTCCTGTCGGCCAAATTCAGCTGCTCCGCCAGCTTCGGGGCCAACTGGTTGGCCAGGTTGTACATCCCCATGAGAAAGCTCTCCCGTTCCCGGCCGTCGGTCTCAAAGGAAGAGTTGCGACGCACCGGTGTCCCACTCTGTACGGCCTGGTCGAGTTTGCTCCAGCCTTCGACCAGGTAGTGGTGGTGCATGATGATATGTCCCATGTACTGCGGGGACTGTTTACCGAGATAGGTGGCGCTGAATTCGTTGCAGCTGAACGCGCGCCCTTCCTTGACGAGGAGCTCCATTGCGCAAAGGGCGCTGAGCAGCATATCCAGTCCGCGCGGGTCGGCATGGAGCTGCTGCGCCAAGGCCTCTGCCGTCATGGACCGGTGACAGAGCGGAGAAAAGACGTCCATCTTGACCCCGGCGTGCAGGGTGCAGGTCTGCCAATAGGAGCCTGAGATTTGCAGCAGTTCGGCCAGATTCATGAGTCTCTCCAACGGTTGAATGCTGTTGTCCTGTTTGCTCCCATGATCGGAAAAACAGGAGGGGGGTATGCAGATTTACCGCGATCAATGACTGCGTTGCAGTAAATCAGTGAAGACTCTTTCCGTCAAGGACGATGATTCCCGCATCATATCAGGGGCAGGGGGCCTGCAATCGCCCGCCCGCTCTTGGAAGGGATAAAATCAACCTGTTTTTCAAGGCCTCCATTGGCAAGAGGAGGTCGGCATCAGAGACGTTACTTTCCCCTCTGGGTTGACTTGAGAGCTAACTTGCTGTATTTATATTAATATTATTTTTACTTATCGTTTAGCCGGGCAGATTCGGTTCTCGTTGCATCGAATCCCTACCTTTAATCCGCCGTCATTGTTCACCGTCACATACGGTGACAACCGGCAGGGAAAACCATACGTCTTGCAAACTCGAAGCGTCGTTCTCGTTTTTTCCTGAAAGAACAGTTTTGCCCGTTATTCAGCCAAAACTGCATACCCACGAGGAGTGAATGAAAAAAAATGATCAAGGACTCTCCATTGTCTTGCTCAGTATCCATGGACTGATTCGAGGAAACAACCTCGAGCTCGGCCGCGATGCCGATACCGGCGGCCAGACCCTCTACGTTGTCGAACTGGCCCAGGCCCTGGCCAAGCAAAGGGGCATTGCCCGGGTCGACCTGGTCACCCAACGGGTGGTTGACGACAGCGTTTCTCCCGATTATGCGCAGCATCTTGAAATTCTCGGGGAGAATCTCCGTATTGTTCGCATCGATGCCGGCCCCGAGCAGTATCTACCCAAGGAACAGTTGTGGGACCATCTCGACTTCTTTGCCGACAATCTGGTCAACTTTTTTCAGGAAGAGAATTCGTTTCCCCATATCCTCCACAGCCACTACGCCGATGCCGGCTACGTTGGCTGCCGTCTGGCCAATCAACTCGGCATTCCCCTGATTCATACCGGCCATTCGCTTGGCCGGGTCAAACGAAGCCGACTGCTTGCCAGCGGACTCAATGCCGAGGAAATCGAAAGCCGGTTCAATATGAGCCGCCGCATCGAGGCGGAGGAGCAAACGCTTTCCACCGCCGAGCGGGTGATTACCAGCACCCACCAGGAAATTGCCGAGCAGTACGAGCTCTACGATTACTACCAGCCCGAGCAGATGCGGGTCATTCCTCCGGGGACCAATCTCAACCAGTTCACGCCGCCAACCGGCGACGAACATAAAAGCGCGTTGTTCGCCACCCTGACCAGGCACCTCAAGGATCCGCACAAGCCCATTGTTCTCGCCCTGTCCCGGCCGGATCACCGTAAAAACATCGCTGCCCTGGTCGAGGCTTATGGCCAGAACGAACGGTTGCAGGAGTTGGCCAACCTGATCATCATCGCCGGCAATCGCGACGACATCAACGAGCTCGACGAGGGGGCACAGGAGGTCTTCCGCGAGCTGCTCCTCGTCATTGACCGGTACGATCTGTACAGCAAGGTGACCATGCCCAAGCACCATCGACGCGATCAGGTGCCGATGATCTACCGGATTGCCGCGGCCAGCGGAGGCGTGTTCGTCAATCCCGGGCTGACCGAACCCTTCGGTCTGACCCTGATCGAGGCCGCAGCCAGCGGCATGCCGATCGTTGCCACCGAGGACGGGGGTCCCAAGGACATCATTCACAACTGTCAGAACGGGTTTCTCATCAATCCGCTGGAGCCGATATCGATTGGCGATGCGATCGTCAAACTCCTGGTGGACCAGGACCTGTGGCGGCAGTGTGCGGCCAACGGCCTGCGAGGCGTGAGCGACCATTATTCCTGGGATGCGCATGCGTACCGCTACCTGGAGGTTATCAAGCCGATCGCCGAGAGTTCGGAACGACTTCAACGCAAGCCGGTCATTCGCCGTCAGCATCTCTACTGCGACCGGGCCATTGTCAGCGATCTCGATCTCAACCTGGTTGGCGATTCCGACGCCCTGGAACGGCTTCTTGAGCAGCTTCGCTGGCAGCGAACCCGCAGTTATTTCATCATTGCCACGGGACGTCGATTTGACGCCACCTTGAAATTGATGAAAAAACACAATATTCCCGAACCGGATGTACTCATTACCAGCAGCGGCACCGAGATCTATCATGCCCCCAAACTCACCGCAGACACTGCCTGGGCAAAGCATATCGATCACCAGTGGACACCGCACATCGTCAAGGCACTCCTGACCGATTTACCCGGTCTGAAACTGCAGCCCGCAGCCGAACAGAGCCGCTATAAAATCAGTTATTATTTCGACCCGGAACTGGCCGATCTCGAGGAGATCAAACAGATCCTCTACCGCGATGAGCAGGCGGTGTTCATTCAGACCGCCTTTGGCCAGTTCCTCGATATCCTGCCCCTGCGTGCATCCAAGGGCATGGCCCTGCGTTATGTGGTGCAACAGTTGCGGCTTGAGTTGGAAAAGGTTTTCGTGGCCGGTGGTTCGGGCGCGGACGAGGACATGATGCGCGGCAACACCCTGGCTGCAGTGGTGGCCAACCGCCATAACGAAGAACTGTCCCAGCTGGTGGATGTGGAACGGATCTATTTTTCCGAACAGTCCTATGCCGCAGGAATCCTCGAGGCCATCGAGTTTTACGATTTTTTCGGCGAGTGCCGCGATCCGCGGTCCTCCGGAGGCCATGACGATGCCTAGGCTGCTGCTCTGTACCGATATGGATCGGACCGTGATCCCCAATGGCCATCAAGTCGAGCATCCGCATGCCCGGGAAACATTCTCCCGGCTGTGCAGTCTGCCGCAGGTCTGCCTGGTCTATGTGACCGGTCGCGACCTCATGTTGACGAAGCAGGCCATTGATCACTACCGGCTGCCCATGCCGGCCTATGCGATTACCGACGTGGGCACAAAAATTTACGAGCAAACAGAGGGGAGCTGGCTGGAGCTCTCCTCCTGGCGCGAGGAGATCGCCGTGGACTGGGCGGGCAAGGAGCACGGTCAACTGGAGGCGGTGCTTGCCGATCTTGATGATTTGACGTTGCAGGAAGTCGACAAGCAGCAGGAGTTCAAGCTCAGCTACTACGTAGCCTTGGAGGTGGACCATCAACCGCTCTTGGCCCGTATCGACAACCGTCTGCAGGGCATGGGCGTCAACGCCAGCCTCATCTGGAGTATCGATGAACCCAACGAAATCGGTCTGCTTGATATTCTGCCTCGTCATGCCACCAAGATGCACGGCATTGAATTTCTCGCCGACCATCTGGGCTACCGGCGTGAAGAGATCCTCTTTGCCGGTGACAGCGGCAACGATCTGCCGGTGATGGGCAGTGCGATCCGTTCCATTTTGGTGGCCAATGCCGATTGTGCAACCAAGACGGCGGCAGAGCAACTGGCCAGGGACAACAATGTCGCTGATACCCTGTATCTGGCCGAATCCGACTCCTTTGCCCTTGGCGGCAACTACGCCGCCGGTGTTTTGCAGGGCGTGGTTCATTTTGCCCCTGCCATTGCCCAGGCCCTCAACCTTTGATCGATGAATATCCAGAGGACAGCTATGCAGAAACAGGCAGGACTCTTTATTTTTGGTGAGGTGTTGTTCGATTGCTTTCCCGGCGGGGAGCAGATTCTCGGCGGTGCGCCCTTTAACGTGGCCTGGCATCTGCAGGCCCTGGGAGATCGCCCCCTGTTCATCTCCCGCATCGGCGAAGATGCACAAGGCGGACAGATTCTTCAAGCCATGCGCCAGTGGGGGATGGAGACCGGGGCAATGCAGATCGATACCACCCGGCCGACCGGTCGGGTCGAGGTGCGCATCACCAACAACGAGCCCAGTTACGACATCGTTGCCGACAGCGCCTATGATCGTATTTCGGCCGCCGACCTTCCGGATTGCTCCGGCGGGGGTGTGCTCTATCACGGCACGCTTGCCCTGCGGCAGGAGGAGTCGCGGGAGGCCCTGCGGCGGCTCTCGGAAAAGCCAGCACTGAAAGTTTTTCTCGATGTCAATCTGCGGGCACCCTGGTGGAAGCGGGAGAGCGTCGTGGACCTGCTGCACAGGGCCTATTGGGCCAAGATGAACGAGCTCGAGTTACAGCTGCTGACGCAGACAGAGGACGATATCGCCCAACAGATGGAAGCCCTGCAGAATCAATGCGGGCTTGAGCAGTTGATCGTCACCCGCGGAGAGCGTGGTGCACTGGTCAGGACAGCGGGTGGTGCGATGCAGAGTTTCAGCCCGGAAAAGGTCGATGCTGTGGTCGATACCGTGGGTGCCGGCGACGCCTTCAGTGCCGTATATCTCCATGGTCTGCTGGCGGGCTGGCCCATCGAAACAATTGGCAGGAGAGCCCAGCGTTTTGCTGGCAAGGTGATCGGGCTTAGAGGGGCGACAACCAGCGATTCCCATTTTTACCAAGACGTACAGGATTTTTGATCTGCCGGAGCAGGATCACCTCATTTTCCTCGAATACAGAAGGTTTTTTCATATGTACGAACAGGTTTCCCATACACTGCTCAACGATATTCTCAACCGGATCAAGCCCGAGATATCGAAGCAGGATCTCCGCCATTTTTATACCCGCTTGGGCGCCAATTTTTACGGCATCCACTCGCTTTTTCAACGGCTCTACGGCGATCGCGAAGATTTTGAAGAGCAGGCGCAGAAACTGGTGGAGACCATGGCCTCCCAGTATATTCAGCGTCCCCAGGAACTGCGTGAACTGGATCTGGCCCGGGAAAAGGACTACAACTGGTTTTTGAGTCAGCAGTGGGTGGGTATGGCCCTGTACTGCAAAGGTTTTGCCGGTACCCTCCAGGGGCTGCAGGAGCGGTTGTACTACTTCCAGGACTTGGGCGTCAACATGGTCCATGTGATGCCGATTCTGCAGTGCCCGGAGGGAAGCAGCGACGGCGGCTATGCGGTGAGCGATTTTCGCGAGATCAATCCCGAGGTCGGCACGCTGGAGGATCTCCAGCAGATGGCCAGGGAGATGCGGCAGCGCGATATCCTGCTGGTACTCGATGTCGTGGTCAATCATACCTCCAACCAGCATTACTGGGCCAGGCAGGCCAAGGCCGGCGAGAAAAAGTATCAGGACTACTACTACTGCTTTGAAAATCGCAACGTACCCGACATGTTCGAGCAGAGCATGCCCGAGGTCTTTCCCGAAAATGCGCCGGGCAACTTCACCTGGGACGAGGAGATGCAGCGCTGGGTGATGACCGTATTCAATGACTACCAGTGGGATCTGAATTACAGCAATCCGTCGGTTTTCATTGAAATGATCAATATCATCCTCTTTTGGGCCAACCAGGGGGCGGATATCTTGCGTCTTGATGCGGTGGCCTTTCTCTGGAAAAAAATCGGCAGCAGCTGCCAGAACGAGCGGGAAGCCCATCTCATTTTGCAGCTGTTCAAGGACTGTTGCCAGGTGACCGCGCCAGGCGTGGTCTTCATTGCAGAGGCGATCGTCGCCCCTTTGGAGGTGATCAAATATTTCGGCGAGGATGCGGTTATCGCCAAGGAGTGCGAGATTGCCTACAACGCCACCTTCATGGCACTGATGTGGGACGCGGTGGCCACCAAAAATACCCGGCTGCTCAACCAGGGAATCAAGAACCTGCCGGTGAAGCTGGACCGGGCCACCTGGCTCAACTACATCCGCTGCCACGACGACATCGGCTTTGGCTTCGATGACCGCAGCATCGTCAGCTGCGGCTACGACCCGGCCAAGCATCGCAAGTTTCTCATCGATTATTTCATCGGCAACTATGAGGATTCCCATGCCCGCGGGTTACCCTTTGGCCAGAATCCCAAGACCGGAGATGCGCGCATTTCCGGTTCTCTGGCCTCGCTGGCCGGCCTGGAGTACGCCCTGGAACAGGGAGACGATAGTGCCATTGACGATGCCATCCAACTGATTGTCCTGCTGCACGGGATGATCATGAGTTTTGGCGGTCTGCCGCTGTTGTACTACGGTGATGCCATTGGCACGCTCAACGACGATTCCTATCGCCAGGATCCCTTCAAGAAAAGCGATACCCGCTGGGTGCACCGGCCATCCATCGACTGGGAGAGGGCGGAGCTGAGAAACATGCCGGGAACGGTCGAATATAAAATTTTCAGCGAAATCAAGCGGATGATTGCCGTACGCAAGGAAATCGAGGTCTTTGCCGACTTCAACAATCGTGAGTTGCTCGAGGTCGAGAACCCCTACCTGTTCGTCTTTGGCCGCTATCATCTGCAAAGAGCCAACGAGTGGGTCCTGGTGGTGGCAAATTTCAGCGACAAACCCCAGCATCTCAATCTGGAAGAACTCGGGTCATGGCGCGGGCAGCGTCCCCTGGTGGATCTCTATCGCGGGGAGAGCCCGGAGATTTTTAAACAGTCGTTGGTTATCCCCCGTTTTCGCTTCTACTGGCTCAGTGAGCGATAGGCCCTGAACCGGCTTGGGATGAGGGCCTATTGCGGTCCCCATCCCATTTGTCAATTGTTTTCTTCGGCGACCGCCGAAATCCTAGACTCCTCAGGTACCACCAAAACCAATGGTCACCCGGCCATCAATCACAATGACCGGGACCTTGCGTTGGCCCTGGCTGTGCTTGAGCATCTCCTCCATCCGCGTACTGTCAAGCTTCACATCGTAAAAGGTATGACCTGGATTCGCCGCACGGGCGCGATCCGTATGGGGTCAGCCTTTCTTCCCGAAAATGATCGTGGTGTTCATAGTTCAACTCCTCAAATACATCGTTTTCTGTCACCGCCGTGCTATTGATCCCGGCGGTACCTCATGGGATAAGAGTATCCCATGGAGATAAAAATGGAATGATGGCCTGGCGAAAATCAGGGCAAGGTATGGGCAATATAAAAAGGTACCTTCTTATATTGACAGGGTGGTGGAAGATGTTATTGTACATGAAAAAGGAAGGTGCCTTTGAAATAACGACAACATTCCAAAAAGGAGATATATATGCATCATACATGTCACAAACATCATGGCCGGGGGAAACACGGTGGAGGCCGGGGCGAATTCGGCCGTTTGCACAAGGGATGCCGCCCGCATGGACGTGATCTTGGAAAAACCATGGGGCAGGGCTTGCAAACCATGGGGCATGAGGACAATGCGCCCTCCAAGGCCACGGCAATGAGCGGCGCTACCTGTCCGCTGTGCAAAAATCACTGCCCCCTGAGCGATCCCGGCTGCCCCAAAGGCGAGGTCTTTGCCCAGGCAAATGCACGATAGGAGTAAGGTATGACAGAACCTTCTCAATCTGGGACGACGGGGCAGGCGGAGGCACTGGCGAACCTGTTCCGTCATGCCTCCCGCATGATGGCCCGCGGTTCCCACCGGTCGCACCAGGCTCCCCATGCCCAGCAGCGGGTGCTGGCGATCCTGCGGGAACGCGGTCCGTTGACCCAGGCGGAGTTACTGCAACTGTTGGATGTCCGATCTTCATCCTTGAGTGAACTGATCGGCAAGCTTGTACATAGTGGCGCCATTATTCGCAGGCGCAACGAGAACGATAAACGGGGGTATATCCTCTCCCTCAACGAAAACGGAGGGGATGGAAACAGGGTGGTTCCCGAGACCGGACCCATGTTCGAAGCAAACCCTTTCAGTTGTTTGGATAGTCAAGAACAGCAGCAGTTGCAGACGCTCTTGGTGAAAATTATCGATCACCTGGGGCAAAACAGGCGTGGACAAGGCGGAAGAGGGAGGGGGCGGCGTCATTATTTGAGAAACCAAGTGGACCGGGAGGATACCGCCAAGGGCAAACGGCATAGCCGTTTCGGCCATTCGGTTCGTGGCCGGGGCCGGCAAAAGGGCAACAACAGTACTGATGGGGACGAGGAGATTTAAAAGATGCCCATCCCCACGCCGGCGGCCATGGTGTGGCCCAGTTCTTCGATATTGGCCATATCCTCCTCTGTGGGTTCACCGACCACGCGCAGGTGCTCCAGGGCCTGGCGCCACTTGTATCCGGCGGCAATCCGCTCGATCTGGGTGATCGCGCCCCGGCCGTCGTTGCCGGCGCAGACAAAAAGCACGTAGGGCAGGCCAATGGTTTTTTCGCGTGCATCCTCATAGGTCCGGTCGAAAAAATCCTTGATCATCCCGGCCATGGTGCCGAAGTATTCCGGCGAACCGATGGCTATGCCGCGGCATTGGAGGAGATCCTCGAGGCCGGCCTCTGCGGCGGGCTTGCAGATGGTTTCCACCTCCTCCTCATGGCCGGCACCCAGGGCAAACCGCTGGGCCATCCGCTGCATGGTCCCGCCCTGGGAGTGATAGAGCACAAGCAATTTTTTACGCAGTGGCGTGCTCATTTTTCAATACCGATCCGCGCTTCAACGCCCTTGTTGTAGTAGTGTTTGATTTCCTGCATCTCCGTCACCAGATCCGCCATATCGATCAGTTCCTGAGGGGCGTAGCGGCCGGTCAGAACGACCTCGACATGTTCGGCCCGATCGAGAAGAGCGGCTTTGAGCTCCGCAAATGTCAAAAGACCAAAATAGAGGGCGATATTGGCCTCATCGAGCACCACCAGATCATAGGCACCGGAGCGAAGAATGGCGGCCATCTCGGC
This sequence comes from uncultured Desulfobulbus sp., assembly GCF_963665445.1. Lineage (GTDB taxonomy): Bacteria > Desulfobacterota > Desulfobulbia > Desulfobulbales > Desulfobulbaceae > Desulfobulbus. The sequence goes on from NZ_OY762276.1 coordinate 1,220,388, forward strand.
TAGGCCGTCCTTGGCGGCCTGGTGATCCTCCTCCGTGGGCTGGGTATAGATAAAACAGCCCCGGCCGTACTGTTTGAGGGTGATGTTGGCGATTGTCGGCAATAGGTCGAGCTCGCTGTAATGCATCCCCTTGATAAACTGCCCAATATAGACCTTTTTCCCGGCAGCTGCCGCCCGCAGGCTCAGGCCGAGCGCGGCTGTGGTCTTCCCTTTTCCGTTGCCGGTGTAGACGTGGATGTATCCATGCATGCGCTTTCCTCCTGAAATCAAATGCAGTCAGGCCCAGTTTACTTGCCGCACCATTGCTGCTCGCAGGGAATGCCGTCACCGTTTGCGTCGAGCTGGACATTGGGGCAGTGACGGAGGAAAAATTCGGCCTCCGTACAGGAGGTCATCTGACTGCAGAGGGTGCGGCCATCGCATTTGGGGTCAAGAGTGCGCGAAGGGGCATCTGTTGTCGTGATGTTCACTGCATCCGATTCGTCGTTTCGATACAACCCCAGATAGCCGTAGCCAAGGACAGCGATAAAGAGGGCCAAAGAGGCAAAGGCCGTGGTCGTGCTGGACCGTTTTCGCCCTGATATTGGCGGTTGCGGACGAGTCGTCGCTGTGGTTTGCCGTGTTACCAGAACGGCTGTTTGTTTACCGTTCTTGTCGATCTCAAAGGTGACAGAGAGCTTTTCGTGCAGCTGCGGCACGGAACCATCCTGGGGAAAGGCGGCCAACTCAACCCAGATGTCCCGACCGCCCCGCTGTGGAGTGATCATTCCATACCCTTTGTCGTCATTCCATTTCGTGAGTGTGCCTTCGGTCTGCATATCGATGGACCCAATAATAGGTTAAAGTCAATGGGGTTGGATAAGAAAAATGGTGCGAAAATGTACCCATGAATCGAAGAAGTGCTCACCATACCCCATTTTTTTTCCCCTGACCATGCCCCTGGATGGCCAAAAGAGATAAATCCCATAGACCCTTGTCGTCCCGGAGAAAAACCGGTATGTGAAGGGAGGACTGCGGTTGAAAGGTAAACTCGAAGGACTGAGAGGGCGCATGGGGCATAGAGTGGGCAAGGATATTTACCGGCAGTTGGCGGCTCGTCTGGACCAGGCGCCGATGCGAACGCCCTGGACCCCGGTATTTCGGGAGTTGATCAGCTCGCTCTATACCCCTGAAGAGGCAGAGCTGATTATTCGCCTGCCGTACAGACCTTCCGGGCTTGACCGCATTGCCCGCCTTACCGGTATAAGCGAGACTGACCTGCAGCATCGGTTGGCATCGCTGAGTCACAAGGGGTTGGTGATCGATATCTGGGACGGCAAGGGCTACCTCTACATGGTCAGCCCGCTGGTGATCGGTTTTTTCGAGTTTACCATGATGCGGGTGGGGCCTGATCTGCCGATGTCCCGCTGGGCGGAACTCTTCCAAGGCTATATGTTCGGCCGCAGGGAGTTTCTTGCAGCCAACTTTGGCGACAAGCAGCAGGTATCGGTCATGCGCGCGATTCCCCATGAGGAGGCACTGGATGCGCAGGTGGAGATCCTTGACTACGAACGGGCCGCGGGGCTGATCGAAAATCACGATGTATTTTCCCTTGGGCTCTGCTCCTGCCGCCATGAAAAGCATCACCTGGGGCATCCGCCCTGCCGTGTCCCCATGGAAACCTGTACCTCCATGGGTGCCGGTGCACAATTCCTCATCCGCAACGGTCTGGCCCGGCAAATCGACAAACAGCAGATGCGGGACATCCTCGCCCGTTCCCGCGATCTCGGCCTGACCCTGTCGGCGGATAATGTCCGCAGGGATGCAGGCTTTATCTGCCATTGCTGCGGCTGTTGCTGCAACCTGATGCAGGGCATCCGTGCAACCGGCTACACCGGCATTCTGGTGACCGCCTCGGTGGTGGCCAGAGTCGATCTCGACACGTGCATCGGCTGTGGTCTCTGTGTGCGGGCCTGTCCCATTGATGCGATTAGCCTGGTGACCAAGGTGCGGCAAGGGGAGGGGGGCCGCGTCAGGCCCCGGGCAAAGGTCGGAGATTTCTGTCTGGGCTGCGGCGTCTGCGCCCTCAAATGCCCCACCGCCGCCCTGCGGCTGCACAAACGGGACCAGAAAGTCTACCATCCCGAAGACAGTTTTGAGCGGGTGCTGATGCAGTCCCTGGAGCGCGGCACCCTGCAAACGTTTCTGTTTGACAATCCCCTAAGCTGCACCCACCAGTTCATGCGTGGGCTGGTGGGCGGCTTTCTCAAGCTGCCACTGGTCAAGCAGACCCTGATGAGCGAGGCGGTTCGCTCCCGATTTCTCACCGCCTTGCGCAGGGCTGCCGATGTTCAACCCCAGGAGATGGAATGAAAATACGTGCCCTTGACCCGGAATTGCTGCCCAAGGCCGGTTCGCTGGTCCATCACGCCTTTGCGCCCAGCCGCTATGAATTGCAGCTGTTTGACGATCTTCACGCCCAGAAGCGGCCTGTCCACGAATGGTGCTGCATCCATCGGAATGCGGTGATCGCCTATGTCTGTTTTTCCCGTGCCTTTCACGGGCAGGAGGTCTGCGGTCTGCATCTGGCTCCGCTGGCGGTGCAGCCGCAGCTGCAGGGCCAGGGCATCGGTTCGGAACTGCTTCGTTTTGCCCTTCGGCAGGAGGTCGTTGCCGCCCAACCGATTTTTGTCCTCGGTCCCGCCGCCTTTTACCAAAAATTCGGCTTTGCTCCCTGCTCGGCTCCGCTGTGTCCCTTTGATCCCGGCAATAGACATTTTTTAAGTCTGCGGAGCACCATCAGCGAACCTTTTACCATCGGCTACGAACCGGAGTTTTATCGTCAGGCTGCAAAACCAAAAAAGACGAGCAATTCGCGAAGGAAACGCTAGCGTTTATACAGAGTGGATTGATATCCCGGTCTTTCAGCGAAGTGGCCGAATGCGCACCTCAATCTCCGGAGCGTCTGCAAGCAGTGTCACCAGCCTTTGGGGATCGGTATCGCCGTAGTGATAGGGATAGAGGATTCGCGGGCGAAAGGCCCGGGCCGCGTCGGCAACCATCTCCGGGGTCATGGTGTAGGGCAGGTTCATCGGCAGAAAGGCACAGGCAATGTCGGTGAGCGCCTTCATCTCGGGAATGTTTTCCGTGTCACCGGCGATGTAGATCTTGGTTGTGCCAAAGGTGAGCACATAACCGTTTCCCACCCCCTTGGGATGAAAAAAATCTCCGTTTTCCCGTTTATGCACCAGGTTGTAGGCCGGGACAGCGTCAATGGCAACGCCCAGCACCGTGTGATGGTCCCCGTTGCGCATTACCAGCCCGCCGGTCACCCGATCGGCGCAGACCGGTGGCAGAATGATCTGGGTCGACGGGCTGCGGACGGCGTTCAGTGCCTTCAGGTCGAGATGGTCGCCATGGTCATGGGTGAGCAGAATCAGGTCGGCCTTGGGCAGGGTCGTATAGTCACCGACCTTGCTGTACGGGTCTATATGGATCACCTTCCCCTGAAAAGTCAGCATCAGCGACCCGTGGCCGATAAAGCCGAGCTCCACTTCGCCCGCTGCGGTGGTAATGCGGTCTTTGCGCAAGATCTCACGGCCCGTGGCCGAAAGGACACCAAAAGAAAGCAGCAACGAAAGTGCAAGTACGAGTTTCATCCCGATCCTCCCTGTACAGTAGTCCTACGATTTTCGCATGGCCGTCTCTGCCCGTTGATCAATGGGCAGGAGGTTGTAGTTGCCTCTAAAAAAAACGTCGATGATTCGTTGATCCGCCTCAAAGGCGTAGGGGATCTGCAGATGCTGCTTCTGGTCAATCCAGCGCAGGGCAACCAGATCGTCGCCTGCCGCTTCACAACCGCCGAGGACCGTGCCCAAGAGGACGATGACCAGGGTATGGTGCCGGTCATCAAGCAGGTTGGAGACCACGTTGAACACCCCCTGAATTCCTATCTGCAGGCCGGTTTCCTCCCAGATTTCGCGGTGAGCTGTCTGAATAAAGGATTCCTCGTATTCGATATAGCCCCCCGGCAGACACCAGCGGCCACCGTAGCGAGCCTTTGCCGCCCGCTTGCCAATGAGGATTTTGCCTTCGGGGGAGTGAAGAACAATGGTGATGCCGGGCGAGGGGTTGAGGAAATGGACATAGCCGCAATGCAAGCAGCGTTGCCGCATAAAGGGTTTCAGTTTCCCTGTAGGGAAGGGGTGGGCGCAATGGGGACAGTAACGAAGTTGTCTGTTATTGGCGGCCTTGCTGCTGGAGGTGTGAAAGCTCTGGACAAGCATCGTGGATCAGATGGAATTCCCGAGGTTATAAAATTTTTTTAGACAAAGGAGTCCTTTTTATGACAAACTGCAACCATAACCATAGTACTCTTTTTTTATTCTTCAAAACTCTTCAGACAAGGTGATGTATGAACAGATCAACAATACTCGCTCTGCTCATGATTGTCAGCAGTGCAGGCCTCTTTTCCGGCTGCGTTGTCCCGGCAGACGGTTACTATTCCGACCCCTATTATCGTCCGGATGTGGCGGTCGCTCCCGTCCTGCCCTATGAGGTGTATCTTTCGGATCGTCCGTATTACTCGCACCAGGGGTATTATTATTTTTACGATAACTCGCGCTGGTACTACAGTCGGACGAGAGGAGGCCGTTGGTTGGAATTGCCCCGATCCCAATGGCCGCGGGATACCAGGTGGAAAGGACGCCATCATTACAATGACCACAGAGATCACAAATATGACAAACATCGCCCGAACAAAGATCCCCGTTGGGATGACAAGCGTCGTCCGAACAACGATCCCCGCTGGGATGACAAGCGTCGTCCGAACAACGATCCCCGCTGGGATAACAAGCATCGTCCGAACAACGATCCCCGCTGGGATGACAAGCGTCGTCCGAACAACGATCCCCGCTGGGATGACAAGCGTCGTCCCAACAATGATCCCCGCAGGGATGACAAACGCTGGCTCAACAATGATCCGCGGAGGGACAATAGATACAACCGGAACGATCCCCGCAGAGATGATCCTCGTCGGCATCAGGTAGACCCGCGGCGCAACGACAACCGCCGCCAAGATATGGATCAACGTCGACAGGACCCGAGAAACCGAAACATGGATCAGCGACGCAACGATCAGAACAGGATGGATCAACGGCGGGATAACCGCAACCAGCGTAATGTGCAGCAGCCTCAACAGAATAACCAGCGCCGGGACGGGAAAAAACGAGAGGAAGACAAGAAAACACAGCATCCTTGAGAGTGGGAGTACCACCGTTAACCGGTTGTACTGTGACCATAACCATTACGGCAGGAATCATCGGGGAGGACCGGCATTGATTCCTGCCGTTTGTATAATGAGCAATAGGAATACAGGCAGCGGCCTTTTGTTCCCTGGTTTAAGCAAAAAAAGCCTTCCCGAATTCGAGAAGGCTTTTGATGAGGCGATTTCTGGTTGTTTCACTGATTTGACAGGGAAAACCTCTTTGTTTTTTGTGAGTACCACCAATGCTCAACTTGAAAAGACAAGATATCTCCCGTTGGTCGAGATGACATCCGGGCGGGGTGACACGTCCTCGAATGAGCGGCAAGATCGATGTTATTCCGAACGAACATGAGAAATCTCAAGAGGTAATCTTACAGCTGAAGTTCAGTGGTAATCAGTTTGTTTTTTGACTGTGTACCAAGCGCTCTTTTTCCCCGACGGAAAGAGGGGCATCAGGCTTTGAGGTTGATCAGGGTTCCCAGCATCTCGTCCGTGGTCTGCAGTGTTTTAATGTTGGCACGCAACCCATTTTTTTCCACGATGAGATCTGTCATTTCCTGAACAAGATCCGTATTGGACTGCTCCACCATCTCTCTCCCGTTGCTGGTGGTTTCCTCGACCAGTGCGCCGGGCGACAGGTCCTTGCTGACATTGGCACTCCCTCCCTGGGGCGCCTGACTTGAAAAGGTGACCACATCCCTCTTGAACCCCTCGGTGTTCATGTTGGCCACGTTGTTGGCGGTCGCCTGGGTTTTCACGGTATAGGCCTGTAATCCGGAAGTTGCTGCGCTGATGGCTGGGAGCATGGTCGTCCTCCAAAGATATTTATGTCTTATTATAAGCATGATCAGTGCCGGCTCAAGAAAATCATACCGGTGGACAGGTATGATTTTCTTTATCGGGTGAATTCAATGAGATGGTCGTGTATTCTTCGCGATGGTCTTTTCGCCACGGCTGCGTCGTACTTTCGAAATGGGAATTCAACACCTGATACAGGCGTAATACCTACGGGGCACAAGGAACATGCGGTCAAGACCGCCTGTCTGAGGTCACGTACTCGGGCAAGGAGGGCCAGGTCAGTTTGTGTCGTCTTTTTCGCAGCATGCCAAATTTTTGCTACACTCTCAATAAGTTATTGACTGGTGAAGCGCTATCATATAGGAAGAAACAAGGCGGTTGCGATAACTACACGGTGGCTGGTCGGTCGCTTTTTCCACCGCCAAATCAGCTCCCCTGGGCCTCTTTCCTTCCTCTCTTTCACCATGGAGCGGTCGTATGTACGATGTCTTCAGTCTGCCGTCCATCACCTTTCCCGAAGAGTTCCTTTGGGGCAGTTCCACCGCCGGTCATCAGATCGAAGGCGACAACATCCATTCCCAGGCCTGGCATAACGAGCTCAAACCCGAATTCTACCGCGATGATTCCGAACGCAAGGTCCGGGCCCCCTCGGGCAAGGCCTGCGACCATTACCGGCTCTACCGCGAGGATGTGGAACTGATCGCCGAACTCGGTCACCGGGGCTATCGCATGTCGATCGAGTGGAGTCGCATCGAGCCGGAAGAGGGGAGGTGGGATTTCCAGGCTGTGGCCCACTATGAAGACCTGCTGACGCGCTTGGTGGCAAAGGGGATTCAGGTTTTTGTCACCCTGCACCATTTCACCCATCCTCTGTGGTTCGATCGTCTGGGCAGTTTCGCCAAGCCGGAGAACAACCACTATTTCGAACGCTACCTGAGTTTCATCGTTCCCCGGATCAGTGCCTATGTCAGCGGCTGGAACGTGATCAACGAGTTCAACCAGTGGGGCGGTTTCGACGCTGGTGCCTCGATCGCACCACTGAAGTTCAACATGATCCGCATCCACGCCATGGGCTACCATCTCATCAAACAGTACTCGCAGGCCCCGGTGAGCAGCGCCCATGCCTTTATCCACTGGTTTCCTCGGCGGTTCAACGATACCCTTGACCGGAGAATGACCGACTTCATCGATTTCTCGACCAACGAGTTCTTCTTCCACGCCCTGCGCACCGGTGAGTTGGTCTATCCAAACGCGGATGCCAAGTACGATCCAGAAGTCAAAGGGGCGATCGACTTCTGGTCGGTCAATTATTATACCCGCCATATGGTCGATGCCCGCCTGGCCAACCTGGACGGCCCCCGCTTCAGGCACAAAGAGCTGCGCATGATTCCGATGCCGTTCTATCTGGAGGAGATGTTTCCCGAAGGGTTGATCGCCAACCTCGAGCGGCTCGCGGATTATCCGGTGTACATCACTGAAAACGGCTGCTGTTGCGATGATGACCGCTTTCGTATCGTCTACCTGGCCCTGCACCTCTCCGCCCTCAAGGAGGCCATGGACCGCGGGGTGGATGTCCGCGGCTATTTTTACTGGTCACTGATGGATAACTACGAGTGGACCACCTTTCTCCCCAAATTCGGCCTGGTGGCGGTAGACCCGATAACCTATGCACGCACCCCCAAGGCGAGCGCATGGTTGTACCGCACAATCATTGAACACAACGGGTTCAGCGGCGAAATGCTACGCAGCTACCTGGACCAACTCCCCACCCTGTCCTCGAGATCCGGGGATCAGACCTGAGCACAAGTAGGAAATTTTCAGACCATATGGCCAATTCTCCCAATTTTTTTATAGAATTTCTCAAGCTGACCAAGCTGTTCTGGAATTCGAGCCGTAAGTCCAAGGTCCGCCAGGCCTTTTTCTTCATTGCCCTGCTCACCGTCATGCAGATGATCGTGGCCGTCCTGATGACCCAGTGGAGCGCCGGACTGTTCGATGCCCTCGAAGCCCACTCCATGCAGGGGTTTCTCAATCAGGTTGGCCTGCTGTCGCTTCTGTTCATTGCCGACATGTCCCTGACCGGATCGCATCTCGAGGTGAAGCGGAACCTGCAGATGTTGTGGCGGACCTGGCTCACCGATTATGTCTTTTCCCGCTGGATGGCGGTTGGACGCCACTACCTGGTGGCGCATCTCCCGGGAGAGCACGACAATCCGGACGGTCGTATTGCCGAGGACTGCCGGGTGGCCACCGAATCTGCGGTGGTGCTGCTCCACACCCTGTTCTACAGTGTTCTTCTTTTGATCAGCTTCACCAAGGTCCTGTGGAGCAAGTCCGGGGTGATTACCCTTGATCTCGGGTTTGCCCAGATTCCCATTTACGGTCACCTGATCTGGGTGGCGATCGTCTATACAGCCCTGGCCTCGTGGATCGGCTGGTGGGTGAGTCAACCCCTGACCAACGCCACCAACGTGCGTCAGTCGGCAGAGGCCAAGTTTCGTTCGGGCCTGGTGGAGGCCACGGACAATAGCCAGGCCATTGCCCTTATCCATGCCGAGCCCTGCGAACGTCGTCAGTTCCGCATCCTCTTTTGCAAGATCCGCAAGGTGTGGCACGAGCAGACCCGGGCCTGGCGCAATATCGTCATGTTCGGCACCGGCTACGCCACCCTTTCCATGGCCTTTCCCATTTTGGTGGTGGCGCCGCGCTACATTCTCGGCAAGATTACCCTGGGCGATCTGATGCAGTCGGCCCAGGCCTTCCAGCACATGAGCGGTGCGCTCTCCTGGCCGGTCAACAACGTGGGCGGAATTGCCGAGTGGCGTGCCTCGGTGGAGCGGGTGTTGAGCCTTTTACGGGTGCTGGAGGATGTGGATCAGGAGGTCTCCAAGACCGGTCAGTGGATTCAGGTCAAGACCGGGGAGCGTCAGGTTTTGGCCTTTCATGACCTCTGTATCGCCAAGTACGAGGGCGATATTCTTGTCGAGGGCATCAACATGGAGATCAACGAGGGGGATCATGTGCTGATCACCGGCAACGTCTATAATGGGGCGAAACTGTTTCGTGCCATTGCCGGTATTCGCCCCTGGGGCAGCGGCCGCATTGAACTGCCCGCCAAAGGTCGCCTGTTTTTCATGCCGCCCCGGCCCCATCTCCCCACCGGTACCCTGCAGGAGGCCATCTGGTACCCGATGCTCAGGCGCCGATTCACCCGCGAGCAGGTTGAGGAGGCCATGCGCCTGGTCGGGCTGGAGCACCTGATCAGCCAGCTCGATGTCGAAGACAACTGGCTGCAAAGCCTCACCCGTGGCGAGCAGCAGCGCCTCGGCATGGTGCGTCTTTTGATCAACCGGCCGCAGTGGATCTTCCTCCAGGAGGCCTTTGATTCGCTCAAGCCGGAGGATGAGCAGTTGATGTTCGACCTGCTGTGCGAGCAGTTGCCCAACGCCGCAATTGTGTCGATTTCAAACGTGCACAAAAACACCGATTTTTACACACGTTCTCTTTCCCTGTAATCCTTCAGGAGTTCTCCTATGAGTACGACAATCTTGGCCAACGGTGCCCGGTTTCATCGCAACCCGGTGCGCGGCGTCAACCTCGGCGGCTGGCTGGTGCTGGAGAAGTGGATCACACCCAGCCTCTTTGCCGGGCTCAAGGCCACGGATGAAACTTCCTACTGTGTCGAATTGGGCGAGGTCGAGGCGACCCGCCGCCTGCGGGAACACTGGAACAGTTTCATCACCCGAGATGACTTTGTCTGGCTGGAAAAAGCGGGCATCACCACCGTTCGTCTCCCCCTCGGCCACTGGCTCTTCGGCAAGGACTACCCCTACCATCCGGCCTACGGAGAGTGCCGCTATCCCTTTGCGGTCGGCGGGTTGGACATCGTCGATCAGGTCTTTGAATGGGCCAGCGAATGCGGCCTGGGGGTGGTGCTCGACCTCCATGCCGCGCCCGGCTGCCAGAACGGGTTCGACAACGGCGGCATGCTCAATGTCTGCGAGTGGCACACCAAGAAAGAGTATATCGATCATTGCCTGGATGTGCTCGAACGGCTCGCCGAGCGGTACCATATCCAGCCCATGCTGGCCGCCATCGAGGTCCTCAACGAACCGCGCTGGGATATCCCCACAGACCTGCTCAAGGACTACACCCGTGCCGCCTACGAGCGGATTCGTCGCCATTGCCCGGCGGAAGAGGTCACCGTGGTGTTCCACGACGGATTCCGAAGTTTTCGCGAATATGCCGGTTTTCTCCAGGAACCCGAATATCGCAATGTGGCCTTTGACATCCACCGCTACCAGTGTTTTCTGCGGGAGGAGATCGACCTGGATATCTTTGGTCACCTGTACAAAAGTGCGGTCGACCTGCGCGAGGAGGTCAAAACCATTGTCGCCGAATCCGGATACCAGGTGTATTGCGGCGAATGGAGTCTGGGCCTTGATCTGAAGGTGGTCTCGCTCTGGGCCGAAGGGCCCTACAACCACGCCCTGGAAAACATGGATGCCTTCCAGGCCGCTACCGCACTGCGAGGATTTGCGGCGGCGCAGCTGCTGAGTTTCGAGCAGTGCGACGGCTGGTTCTTCTGGACCTACCGTACCGAGACCACACCCGAGTGGTGCTACCGCAACCTGGTGGATGAGGGGATCATTCCCAACCTGGGGCAGGACGAACAGCTCATCGGCACACGTACTCTTCTCTCCCGGCCACCGGCGAACGGCAAATAAGGGGCAGGGGGCTTCGTCGCAGCAGCGCAACTTCCTGGAGAGGTCTTGGCTGTTTGAGAGAACGTTCGCCCTGGGAAAAGTGTTTGCAGTCTCCTCTGGTATCGGCAAAGATGGACAGGAGTCGGTTTCGCCCGGCTCCTTTGGTCTGTATCCGAACTCTTCCCTGCGCCAGGACCATCCCTTATCAAAAAAGCTATCATGCAGATTGAATCCCTACAGGAGGCGGCTGAGGCCCAATCCGTGCCCAGCCAGCAGCAGCGGCCCTTCCTGGGTGTTCTGCTGGTGGTGGCGGCCACCATGTTGATCGCCTCCATGGATGCCACCACCAAGTACCTCGCCATCCGCTACAACGTGCCCATGATCATGGGCATTCGCTATTTGATCCAGTGCCTGCTGATGCTTCTTGTCCTGGCTCCAAGCCAGGGGCGGCAGCTGGTGCAAACCAATCGGCCGTGGCTGGTCTTTGTTCGTTCCTTCTCCCTGGTGGCGGCTTCCCTTTTTTTCGGGTCAGCTCTGCAGCGGATGCCGGTTGCCGAGTCAACCGCGCTCATTTTTCTCGCCCCGATTCTGGTGGTGTTGATTGCCGGGCCACTGCTTGAGGAGGAGATCGGCCTTATCGGCTGGCTCGCTGCGGGCTTTGGTTTTCTCGGCGTCCTCCTTATCGTCCGTCCAGGGGCTGGGCTCAATCTTGTCGGGCTGTTCTGCGTGTTCATGACCGTTGTCGCCAACGTGGCCTACCATCTGCTCTCGCGCGTTCTTGCCGGCAGCGAACGCACCCTGACCATGCTCTTTCACAGCGCCCTGGTGGGGGCGTTCTGTTTTGGTGTGGTTTTGCCCTGGACGATAGCCGGCGATGCGCCCACCTCCTTGCACCTGGTGCTGTTTCTTGCCATCGGTCTTCTCGGAGGGCTGGGACATTTCTGTTTCACCCTGGCCTACCGATTTTGCTCCGCCTCGCAGCTCGCACCGATCAACTACATGCAATTGGTTTTTGCCTCGCTCCTTGGATGGGGCGTTTTTCACCACATGCCCGATCAGCTCAGTCTGTTGGGGATGGGAATCGTCATTGTCTCGGGGCTGATGATTGCGATGAAGGCGCGTCTGGCCGAACGAAGACTGCGGGAGCATCGGCTCGACCGATGAGGAGAAAACGATGAAGGAGGGAATTCGGATGGATAGTTGGCAGGAACAGGGTGCAGGTGGCGGACACTCAGGTAGCATGCAAGATCTGCAGGCGTTCTCCAGACCGATCCGCCAGGGATGGTAGGCCGTAGCCATGCGCCCCTCTCTCCCGGAGCAGGCCTATGACGAACTGGCCGATCTCTATGCCGCTATGGCCGATACCAAACCGCACAATGCCCACTATGAACGCCCGGCTTTACGCTCGTTGATCGGTGGGGTGGAAGGGCAGACGATCCTGGATGCCGGCTGCGGCACCGGCGTGAACTGTGAGTGGCTGCTGCAGCAGGGGGCTGGAGTGGTGGGAGTGGATGCCAATCGCAACATGCTTGCCCATGCGCGTCAACGGGTGGGCGACGCGGCGCAACTCCTGCTGGCCAACCTGGAAGAACCGCTTGCTTGTTTTAAGAATCAAGTCTTTGACGGTATCGTCAGTGCGCTGGCCGTGACCTATGTGCGCGATCACCAGGCCTTGTTCGGAGAATTCGCTCGTCTGCTCAAGCCCGGTGGCTGGCTGGTGTTTTCCACCGAACATCCGTTTTTTTCCTACCGTTATTTCCAGATCGACAACTATTTTCAGACTCGTGAGGTCAGTTGCGAGTGGACCGGCTTTGGCAAGCCTGTGCGCATGCCCAGCTATTATCATAGCCTGGGGAGCATAACCACGGCCTTGGCCGCAAACGGTTTTGTCATTGAAGAGATCAAGGAACCCTTGCCCACGCGGGCCTTTGCGGAGGCCGATCCTCCCGCATATCAGAAATTGATGTCGTTTCCACCTTTTATCTGCTTTCGCGCTCGAAAGCCAGCCGTGCCTCTTGACGCAAGTGACAGCTGAACAAGCAGCCTGGTTCAGGACTTTTCCTGTACGGAGCCGTATCCGGTGCGCAGCAGCGAATCGCGGCTGATCATGCCCATGAAGCACCCCTGATCGTCGATCACCGGTAACCGCTTGAGCTGCTCATTGGTCATGAGGGCGATGGCCTCCTCAATGAGCATGTGTTCGCTAGCGGTTCGCAGTTGGCTGCGCATCACCTCGCCTGCGGTGGTTTGGGCGATTCGCTGGGCCAGATCCGGGCTGAAGGGATGGGCGATGCGGGCGAACAGAGCATGCAGTCCCTGGGGATCGGGCTTGAAGAAGTGCAAGAGGTCGCTGTCGGCGATCATGCCGACGAGAACGCCCCCGTCGTCAACCACGGCCACACACTGTATATCGTTGCCATCGATGATCTGGATGACCTGCCCGATGGGAGTTTCCCTGGTCACGGTGCGGGTATCCCGGCGGAGAATGTCGCGCACTGTGCGGAGGTTGCCCACCTCGATCTTTTGCGCGCGAAAGGCCTGCCAGTCCGGGGTTTCGTGCATCACGGCCCTGAAAATATCGAGGCGGGAAAGCATGCCCGTCAGTTTTCCGTCTTTGTTCACCACCGGCAACCGTTTCAACCCCTTGGCCAGCATCACTTCAACCGCCTTGCTGAGGGGCTGGTCGGCCTCAATGGTTTGTGCCGGCGTTGACATGATCTCCCCGACCTTCTTCTTCGCAAGCTCGGCCAATACCCGGGTACGCTCATCTTCGCCAGAGGCTGCCAGCAATCCGAGGCGCAGCGGCAGTCCGCCTCGGTTGAGCAGATCGCCCTGAGTCACCACTCCCACAGGGCCGTCCTTCTCATCCACCACCGGCAGCCCGGTGAAGATGGAGGAGAGCAACAGGGTTGCCGCCTGATCCAACCCCTTGTCCGCCTTGATGCACACCGGGCTGCTGCTCATGACGTCGCCTACCTTCAGTTGTCGGGGGAAAAAGGTGGTTGCGGTCTTGTGGCTGACCACGGCCAGATCACGGACTGCGATAATGCCGTCGCAGACCAGCCCATCCAAGCCTGCCAGGACCTGCTCGCAGGAGGCCTCCGGCACAACGATAGAGATCTGCAGCGGCAGGTTGTAGGAGAGGATTTCCAGCCGTCCGGTGCTGATCTCGCCGCTTTCGTAGCAGCCGGCAATGCCGCGGGTGACCGTGCAGCGCGCAGCAATTTTCAGGCCCCGCACGTATGCAAGCACGGCATCGACCACCGGCCTGTTGGTGCAACGGGCCTCCTCGTTAGTGAAAATTTCAATCGCCTTGTAGTTCAGCATCACATCCCCCAGCGAAGACTGCCCAGCCGCAGTCCCAGATAGGTGAGGGTCATCCCCCCGATGTTATTGAGTAGAATATTGGTCAGCGACTGCAGGGCCAACCCGGCCCGGCCCGCATTCACGGTTTCCAGGGAAAAGGAGGAAAAGGTGGTCAGGGCACCGAGATAGCCGGTAATCAACAGCAGGCGTACATCCGGTGTGAGCAGCCGGGAACGGTCGGCCAGGGCAAAGATCAGGCCGATGATGAAGCACCCCGCCATGTTGGCGGTCAGGGTGCCGTAGGGAAACGATGTGCCCCAGAACCGGGCGGCGAGAAGACCGATACCGTAGCGGCTCGCCGCCCCGAGGCTGCCCCCCGCCATGACCAACAACCACTTGTATCCCATGAACATTCTACAAAACTCTCCATGAATATCGTGTCGCGGTGAGCGATCTTCCTCACCCGGGAGTCGCTTGTTGAAGGCGATATTGCCGTTTTGGGCAATGATCATACCCCGTTCTTGGTCAATGAGCACCGGTGAATACGACTCTTTTCAAGGATTTGATCTTTGAACGTGCAGATGATTCACGCAAATTCAGAATATTGTCGTTCTCGTAAAAAGGCCCGAGAACGACGTTTCGAGCTTCGTAAGCTGCTGATTTCACGATGCATGACATTCAGGTTTTTGACTTTTTACGAAGCCATCAGAATATTGGGAGTTTGTTCGTACCCTTCGGTAATTGGGCCAGGCCTACAGCGTCTCCAGATCCAAGGGGGAAGTCATGAAGTTTTTGTCAGGCAAATTGACCGGAACAGGAAGAATGATTACTGAAGTTTGGCAGTTTCGGTAATTATCCTCTTCCCGATCTTTTTAAAAGAGAGGGAACGCGTTTTCAGGCAAGCAATCGGGTCCAGGGGGCAGTGTGGCTGTCCGCCTGGCAAACAGCAAGGAGGGTAGGGCTGGATTTATCGTCAATCCTTAGTCAGTGAAAGAGTTATGGCAAAAAATGTTTCTGATGTTCTCGTCGAGATGCTGGTCGCCGCAGGCGTGAAACGCGTGTTCGCAGTGACCGGCGACAGTTTGAATCCGATCAACGATGCCATTCGGCGCGATGGCCGAATCCAATGGGTGCATGTACGTCATGAAGAGGCGGGTGCCTATGCCGCTTCCATGGATGCGGAGTTGGGTGGCATCGGCTGCTGCATGGGCAGCAGTGGGCCTGGGCATGTCCATCTGGTCAATGGCCTCTATGACGCCAATCATGCCGGTAACCCGGTTATCGCCATTGCCTCCACCGCCACCACCGACAAACTGGGACTGGATTACTTTCAGGAAACAAACGTCACCAAGCTCTTTGCCGACTGCAGCAAATACTGTTTCATGAGCAACACCCCCATCCAGGCCCTGCAGGGATGTCAGAGCGCCATCCAGCATGCCATCGGCATGCGCGGAGTCGCCGTACTCGGGCTGCCCGGGGACGTGGCTGCGGCCAGTGTGGAAATGCCGCAATCCTCCCTCAGAAATTACAGGGTACGGCCCCGGATCCTCCCTGCAGACGAAGATCTTGAGCAGATCGCCGACATCCTCAACAACAGTAAAAAGGTGATGCTCTACTGCGGGCATGGGGCGAAGGATGCCCAGCAGCAGGTCCTGGCGCTTGCCGAAAAACTGCAGGCCCCCATCGGCTACAGCTTTCGCGGCAAGATCTTTTTTGATAAGGAAGACAATCCCTATGCGGTCGGCTTGACCGGGCTCTTGGGCATGAAATCGGGGTTCCAGGCCATGCATGAGGCCGAGGTCGTGGTCCTTTTGGGCACCGATTTTCCCTACAGCGCATTCATGCCGGAAAACAACACCATTATCCAGATCGATATCGATCCGGCCAGGCTTGGCCGCAGGGCCAAGGTCTCGCACGGCTATTGCGGGGACATCCAGGCCTCCCTGGAGCGCCTGCTGCCGATGGTTGCGACCAAGGAACACGGCGCCTTTCTCGAGAAAATGCGATCGCTCTACCAGATCGTGGAAGAGAAGTATCAGGCCTATGTCACCGAAAAGGCGCGTGCGGGTAACATTCATCCGGAATATGTGGCCTCGGTGGTCAATACACTGGCCAGCGACGATGCCATCTTCACAGTCGATACGGGTATGTGCTCGGTGTGGGCCGCACGGTACATCAAGGGCAGGAAGAACAGGTACATCACCGGCTCCTTCAATCACGGCTCCATGGCCAATGCCATGCCCATGGCCATTGGCGCGGGCCTTGCCCAGACCGGACGGCAGATCATCGCCATGTGCGGTGATGGCGGCCTGATGATGCTGCTCGGCGATTTGATGACCATCAGCCAGTATGTCATTCCGGTGAAGATCATTCTCTTCAACAACCGCTGCCTGGGGATGGTCAAGCTGGAGATGGAAGTGGCCGGTTTGCCCGACTGGCAGACCAACATGGTCAACCCGGATTTCGCCAAGGTGGGCGAGGCCATGGGCATTCGTTCTTGGACGGTCAAAGAGGGGAAGGATGTGCAGCCCGCCATTGCCGAGGCCTTTGCCTATGATGGACCGGCCCTGGTCAACATCTTCACCGATCCCAATGCCCTGGCCATGCCGCCGCAGGTCAACTTCGAGCAGCTCAAGGGATTTGCCCAGTCCATGGGCAAGCTGATGCTCAACGGCCAGACGGCCGAAGTGGTCAATGTGGCGGCGAGCGGGGTGAAGTATCTCAAGGAAGTGCTCTGAGGCAGGACCTCTGCAATACATATCGGGCGAAAAAATCCCCTTCAGCAGCAATGCGGCAGGGGATTTTTTTTATGGGCCTGGCATGGGACAAAAAAAGCGGGATCCGTTCGGGATCCCGCAAAGACCATGTACTGGAAAAGGGGGGAATCAGTAACCGCTGGCAACGGTCAGGTTGCCTTTGGTTTTTTTGGCATAGGTATTTTTTTCCTTTTCCTGATACACGTACTGGACCCAGACGCCTTCGGGGGTAGCGGCCTGCAGGGCATCATAGATGGGCATAGCCACGGTTTTCAGATCCTTTCCGGCAAGCTTGGGGTGAACGAGGAGCATGCCTGCGCTGTCCATGATAAAGACATAGGGGGTATAGGCATCGGGAGCGAACTCGGTGACGGCCTTGCCGCCATCGATCGCGGCGACGACTTCGTCGACGTTTTTGCTGATAGCTGCGCGGTCGGCCGAAAATGCCTGGGTGGCAAATACAGACAGGGCGACCAGTGTGACGAGAACCAGAAGACGCTTCATGTGTTTCCTCCTGCTTGTGTTGAAAATCGGCCTCCTGCCCCATGCAGGTGCCGAAAAACAGACAACCGGGTACTCAAACAACAAAAATCGTTTTCTTACGATGAAAGGCCCCCAGGGGCCGTTGTCCTGCTCACATGGGCGGTTAACCTTTTGAGATCCGCTGAGCAAGGGAGAGGCTCAGGTAATCAGCTACAGTAGCCCAAACGGCACGAGGCGGCAAGTGGTAATTCCACAGATTGAAGAGTTTACAGAGAAGACAACTCCTTCATTGTAGGTAAAGGTGGTCTGACAAATTTTTCCGCTTCCGTACAGCTGCCTGTAGAGCCTTCCCCCTACGCCATCCTCTGCCATGTCCCCCATCGAGGGAGAGCGATTCCAGCAGTTGGCCCCACCTTGGCCGGGGCAGTGGTTTGTAAATGCTAACTCTCCGTTGTCTTTGCTGTTTTTTGCTTGACTTTACCGCGGAACTCCAGTTTATCTGCCGCAATTCAGGTGTTCTAAGGAACCAAAGAGGGAACCCCGTGCAAATCGGGGACGGGCCCGCCGCTGTGACCGGGGACGAACGCTGCATCGAAGTCACTGACCGATTTGGGTTGGGAAGACGCAGTCTGTAGGGTGATCCGGAAGTCAGAAGACCTGCCTGAATGGTCAGTGGAGACGACTGCGTGGACGGCGGCGGACCCCGATATTGTTGAGATATCACTGTGGATAAAGAGGGCTATCCCGGATCGATCACTGTTTCGATCCGGGATTTTTTTTGCCCGATATTTTCCCGCCCCGTACCCGCAGTCTGGATGTTTTTCTATCAAAAGGAGGGGTACCGTGACTGCAGTGCAAGGGAATTGGCGGAAAAGGGAAGGGTTCTTTATGGGGCTGGCGGCCTGGGGCCTGATGCTCTGGCCCCAGATGACGATGGCCGAGCAGGACGATGAGGATGTCCATGTCTTGGAGGAGGTGGTGGTCACTGCCACTAACAAGAGCAAGCTGGTGGATACGCCGGCCAGTATTTCAGTGATCACCGCGGCAGATCTCGAGCAGATGGGCGCGAAAAACATCACCGAGGCCCTGGAACGCATTCCCGGGGTCTACAACACCACTGCCAGCAGTTCGTCGCTTTCCATTCGCGGCACGCGCAGTTCCATGGCCGGCGGACCGGTGATCCTGGTGGATGGGGTTGCCCAAAACTACGGCAACTACCGTCGCGAGGAACTCGATATCATACCGGTGTCCCAGATCGAACGCATCGAGGTGCTGCGCTCCGCAGGCGTGGCCTACGGGCCGGGAGCCGCTCGCGGCGTGATCAGCATCATCACCAAGAAGAACCACGGCGACAAGGCCGTCAGCGGGCATCTTTCCTCCAGTTACGGCTCCTGGAACACCGGCAACATCTCCGGCGGCCTCAATGGGCGGTACAACAAGTGGGATTACCTGGCCGATGTCAACTACTACACCACCGACGGGTACGAGAGCGAAGACATAACCCGCAGCGCCGGGCTGGTCAAACTGGGCTACAACCTCTCCAACAATACCCGCATCGGCCTTCGCGGCAACTGGGTCAACATGGACAGCGACAACGCCTACGACCTGGCCAAATATAGGTGGCAGCTGGATAATTATCGCCGTTCGAGCCATTTTCCCGTGTCCGCCACCGACAATACCCTGGTCTGGCACAACACCAAGGAGCAGGAGTCCGGGGTGTATGCGATCGATTTCAACCACGACGATGGCCGTTTCTTTTCCGACGGCACCCTCTCCTACACCCATTACGACGAAAAGTATTACGATACCAGAGACATCTTTAGCTCAAGCTCAACCGCCCGCGGGGATATCGACGACCGCGATCAGGATACCTACACCGCATCCCTTTCCGGCGGCTACCGTTTCGAGTTGGGCAACGTCGCCTACACGCCGACCCTGGGCCTGAATGTGGAGAGCATCGATTTCACCCAGCGTAAGACCTATCCCTACGACACCAGTGGCACCCGCAGCACCGCCTCCGCCGATGTCGACCTCGACGAAACCACCACCGGCATCTACTGGGACAACGATTTTCTCTTTGGCGAACACTGGGGGCTGAAGGTCGGCAACCGCGTGGATCGGGTGGACATGACCTTTGAAACCCTGGAGCCGACCCATCTCGAGATCGACGATACCATGTGGAGCTGGACCGTGGCCCCGTCCTACCATTTTACCCCCAATGCCAACGTCTATTTTTCCCTAAGTCGCAATTACTGGTTTCCCAGCCCCCAGTACTACTACTGGGCCGCCAGCTACGGCAGCCCCAACAATCTGCCCGAAGACCTCAAGCCGGAGGAGTCGCTCACCTATGAGATCGGCTACAAACATCACCTGAGCAAGGCGTTCAACATCGCCCTGACCGGCTACTACATGGAAACCCAGGACAAGTTCAGCGGCTACTACGAGGGCAGCAGCTACATGGGGCAGAAGAACACCGGCGATGCCGAGACCTACGGCATCGAGCTGGAACTCGACGGCCGGCCGCTCAAATGGCTCGGCTATCGGATTTCCGGGGCCTGGATCGACGCCGAGTGGAAGGACGGCACCGCCCGCATCTACCAGCATCCGTCCAATACCCGGGTCGAGGTGGATCTGGATGGGTACAAGGTCAACGGCATTCCCGAGTTCACCAGCCGTATCGGTCTTGATTTCTACCCCTGGGAGGGATGGAAGGCGAGCATCGACGCGATCACCTTCGGCAAATACTATCTCGATTACACCAACAGGCTGACCTACCCGAGCAAGACCACCTTTGACGCCTCGGTTTCCTATTCCTGGGATGAGTACAAGGTATGGATTTTGGCCAAAAACATCCTCAACGAGGAGGTGGAGCGGGCCATCAACTCCGACGGCGAACTCAGCGGTGTTGGCGGAACGCCCTTAACCTCCTATTACGTACTGGACGGCCTGTATATCGAGGCAGGTATCAGCGTGCGGTTTTAAGCGTTTCCATCCCCCCTTACCGCATCGACATTTTCTCATATCATCGTTCCCGCGTTTCATCGTGGGAGCGATCACGCCACTTCCGCCTTGGGCCCCTCCTGCACCCAAACCCGCAGGCAGGGGCCTGCAGGCCTGCTTCATTTGCCCGTTTCGATTTTGTGGTATCCTGAGCGTACGGTGTCTATCTATTTTTTGCTTGTGAAAACGAAGCAATAGTTGTTGTGTAATCTATGCTGAAATCGTGAAAATCAGAGAGCAACACAACCTGGCAGCGCCACAGGGGGGGAACAGTATGAGCACCTACGCAATCCATCCCATCGTCATGGGGACCAAGGTCTTTGACAAGAGCATGATGACCTACCAGTTCGGCAACGGCACCCGGTACACCATTCCCATCTACTGTTGGTACCTGGAAGGGGGCGACCGAAAGATCCTGGTCGATACCGGCGAGATGGGGCCTATCCGTTCGGAGGACCGGGAGCGTGCCATCGGCGGCCGGATCTACACCTTTGAGGAGGGGCTAGCCAAGTGGGGGCTCAAGCCGGAAGACATCGATGTGGTCATTCACACCCATCTGCACAACGATCACTGCGAAAACGATTACAAGTGCGTCAACGCCCGGATCTATGTCCATGAAAAGGAACTGGAACGCATCCACAACCCGCATCCGCTGGATTATCGCTACAACGAGGAGTTTCTCTCCGAGGTTGAGGAGAACGGCCAGATCGAGGTGATCCGCGAAGACGGTGAGATTCTCCCCGGTATCCGGGTGATCCACACCCCGGCCCACACCGAGGGGGGCTTGAGTATCCTTATCGAGACGGCCAAGGGCCCGGCGGTGATCACCGGCTTCTGCGTGATCATGGAAAATTTCAATCCGCCGCAGCAGATCAAGGCCATGGAGATGGAGGTCATTCCACCCGGTACCCACGTCAACGTCTATCAGGCCTACGATATTATGGAGCAGGTCAAGGCAATGGGCGCAATCCTGCTGCCCCTGCACGAACCGGCCTTTGCCGGAATTGAGACGATTTGAGAAGAGAAGAGCACTGCCACGGTTTTTTTTCGTGCATCCAGCGACTACTGAGGTGACGCACCACGGCGCGCGGCGTACCGGACCAAGTGGCGTCCGCTGGCGGTCATATTGGGGAGTTGCAAAACCGAAAAATGGTTAACTTCCCTTGGGTAAACCCCCGGCTTTGCCGGGGGACTCCAACAGTTTGACGGTTACTGGATTGCAGAAAAGAAACAATTGATTGCGTTCTTGATCGTCTTTGTTGAGATCAACAATGCAAAGAGCATAGGCAAGAATCAACACAATTTTTTCTGATGCTTAATTCCCAGATTTCAATGAGGAATCGATCAACGAATACCGGAGCATCAGTTTTTGCTTATACTCACACAAAACAACAAGAGTCAGAATCGAAAGATAATAGATGCGAACTCGTGATATTTTATTGCTGGATCTTGCCAACAACTTGACCACCAAGGGTGGTCAGTGGATCAGTTGCATATGCCGCTTTGAGCGGCTCCCAGTCTTTCAAGCCACCGGCTTTGCCGGTGGTCTTTGACTCGGATTCAATAAATTGGCGATCCTTCATTTCACTCCTTTGTTGAGCCGGTT
This sequence comes from uncultured Desulfobulbus sp., assembly GCF_963665445.1. Taxonomy (GTDB): domain Bacteria; phylum Desulfobacterota; class Desulfobulbia; order Desulfobulbales; family Desulfobulbaceae; genus Desulfobulbus. Next base: position 1,242,288 of record NZ_OY762276.1, read on the forward strand.
GTGGTGAAATACATTATTATCGATGACCTTTGAAACGCTTGATAAAATTGCCGATGCATATATCCCTCTCCTGGGCTTTCTCTCGTTTTTCTCGTTGATCCTTAACTTTGTCGTTCTCGTAAAAAAGGCCCGAGAACGACGTTTCGAGCTTCGTAAGCTGCTGATTTCACGATGCGTGACATTCAGGTTTTTGACTTTTTACGAAGCCATCAACTTTCGGATTTCAACAACCTCGCTTTGGAAATTCTGTGCTCGTTTTTCCCTGTTGCTGCTGCTCGTTGGCCTTGTCTATGGACTCATGTTTCTTGATAACCGCTTGGCGATATGGCATAAGCTGGGCGGGGTGGACTACAGCACCCACACGGCGCTTTCCCTGGTGCTTACCCTGTTTTTGGCAACGGGACATAGGAAGTATCGGGGATTGGTGGCCGCATCCTTTGTTGCCTATCTGCTGTTAATGCTCTATCAGGGATACCATACAGTGGCGGATATTGTGTCCACAGCGGCGGTGGTGGGGCTGTTCGGCTTTGTCTTCCTGGGTGTTTCTGGGAAAATTGGCAAAAAGCCGCACTCCGCTCACTAAGTGTGCGTGTATTATTCGGTCCTTGATGCCGGTTTCAAACAAATCAGTTGTTGTGGGAAGGAAATGAACCTCAATAGAATACAAATTCAGATATTTAAACAACTCAGTGCCGCTCAAGGCCTTGAGGTGGATGCCTACATTCGGCAGTTTGCGCAGGAATTTCTTTGTGTGGAAAAAGAGCGGTTGGATGCGCTCAACGAGCAAGAGGGTGACGCCTGGATCGAAAAGGCCTATCTGCAGTCCTTAAATCAAAAACCGATTGGAAAATAGGTAAGGTGGAGAGGCTTTCCGCTTTCAAGAGAAACGATAAGGGAGAAAAATATGAAGCTTTGGGTAACCCCGAACGGTGACCGCTGGCTCTGCGATGAGTGCCAGGCGGAATTAGTGGAACAGATTGCCAAGGAGCATTGGCGCGTGGCTTTTGAAGAGTGGGATCAGACGCTGCGTTGTTCCCATTGCAAGCATCCCGATGTGGACATTCCAGATTGATTGTGTTGGATTGAGTTGATTTTTTCGCGGGCATGGCCCGCGATTTTTTGAGCGCTTGAATAGCGAGATTTCTCCCTTTGGTCGAAATGACGGAAGACGGGGACTAAGGACTGGTTTTCCTGCTATGTCGACGTCATCCCGAACATGAGAAATCTCGTCCTTCGTGCATGAAAACCGGGAATGGGCAGTTCCAAAAGGCGGTCCATTCCGGTCTTCAACCGACTCTCTTCTTCTCAGGCTTCCCCGCCTTCCGGCACGGTCTGTTCCAGATAGTAATCGTAGTTGCCCTCGAAGATGCGCATCTCGCCGTGGTCGATTTCAAAGACCCGGTTCACCAGGGAACGAAGGAAATGGCGGTCGTGGCTGACCATGATCAGGGTACCGGTGAAACTCTGCAGGGCCTCGAGCAGGACCTCGCGCGACTGGATATCGAGGTGGTTGGTAGGCTCGTCCAGGATGAGGAAATTGAGCGGCCGAGCCAGGAGCATGGCCAGTACCACCCGGCTCTTTTCACCGCCGGAGAGGAGCTTGATCTTCTTGTCGACGTCGTCGCCCTGGAAAAGAAAGGCGGCGCAGAGGTTGCGGACCACGCCGATGTTGACCTCGGGCATGGCCGCCTGCACGGTCTCGGACACGGTCATCTCGCCGTCGAGCAGGTCCATGGAGTGCTGGCTGAAGTAGCCGACCATGACGTTGGCGCCAATGGTCACCGTGCCGGTGGTCGGTTCGGCTTGGCCCGAGAGGACCTTGAGCAGGGTTGATTTGCCCGCGCCGTTGCGGCCGGTGAGGGCGATTTTCTCCTGCCGCCGAATCATGCCCGCAAGGCCGCTGAATACCTGGCGGGTGGTGCCGTCGGGTTGCAGCCAGACCTTGCCGAGGTTGTCAAGGCGGGCGACATCGTCGCCGCTGCGGGGCGGTTCACTGAACTCGAACTTGATCACCCGCTGTTCGGGCGGCAGTTCGATCCGCTCGATCTTCTCCAGCTTCTTGATCCGCGACTGCACCTGGGCCGCATGGGAAACCCGTGCGCCGAAGCGGGCAATGAAGTCCTCCTCCTTGGCCAGCATCTCCTGCTGACGGCGGTAACTGGCCAGCAGCTGCTCCCGGCGGATCTCCCGCTCTCGCAGGTAGAAATCGTAGTTGCCGCTGTAGGTCGTCAGTCCCTGGTTGGCCACCTCGACGATCCGCCCGACCACCCGGTTCATGAAGTCGCGGTCATGACAAGTCATCAAAAGTGCCCCCTTGAACTCGCTGACCAGCCATTCCTCCAGCCAGATGATGGATTCGACGTCGAGATGGTTGGTCGGCTCGTCGAGGAGGAGCACATCCGGGTTGAGGGTGAGGATGCCGGCCAGGGCGATGCGCATTTTCCAGCCGCCGCTGAACGATTCCACCGGGAAATTCCAGCGGTCGCTGCCGATACCCAAGCCGGTGAGCACCGCCTGGGCCCGGTTTTCGAGATCGTAGCCGCCCCGGTGCTCGAATTCATCGGTGGCGTTGCCGTAGCGTTCCAGCAATGCTGCCAGTTCATCATCCTCCATCGGGGTGGACATGGCGACTTCCATCTCGCGAATCTGCTCCCCCAGGGCCATGACCTCACTGGCAGCAGCCATAACCTCGGCCAGGGCCGAACGGCCGGACATCTCGCCCACCTCCTGGGAGAAATAGCCGACCACCGTTCGTTTACCGCAGGAAATTTCGCCTTTGTCCACCTCTTCGCCGCCGGTTATCAGACGAAAGATGGTGGTCTTGCCGGCACCGTTGGGTCCGACCAGACCGGTGCGGCTGGCAGGAAGAATTTGCATTGAGGCGTTGCGCAAGAGAACGCGGGAACCGTGCTGTTTGCTGATGTTAGTCAGATGGATCATGGACACTCACAGGAAAGAAAAGTGGGGGCAGGCATCATTGTCTAAAAAAAAGGCGCAACATAGCCGGGAAAGGCGCTGGTTGCAAGGGGCAAGCAGGCTTCTTTGCTGCCGCGTTCGTTGTGCCGCCGGGACAGGAAGTGCAGGCAGCATTCAATGGGGGAAAACTTCAAGTTGAAATAACAAAAAATGATCCAAAATCAGCAAGATGGGAAATAGTTGTTTGTGCTGCAATAAACTGTTGACGCCTTCTGCCCTTACATATAGATAGTGAGCTGAGTTTACCGGACGAGCCTGCCGCCGCTCATGGCTCTCCGCATCATTTAATCGCCTAAAAATAAGGGAATATCAATACCGTATTTTGGGTGTAGTTATTTTGGCAAGCCTTTCCTGCGCCCAGGGGCGCAGGCCATGCAAAAGTGCTGATCGGCCTGTATGCCGAACGAGCGTGTTGAGGAGTACCACGGGACATTGTCATGCAGCATCTCTTCAACCGCGCCCAAATTCGAACCAACCTTTTCTCCCCGCCTCACCATCTCCTCCGGTGGCTCCCTCGGTGGTGAAATCCGTGTTGTCGTCCTGATATCTCCTCCCTTCATCAGCCTGTATCACTTTGTCCGTCGCGCGGCTGCAGCCAGGAATGCGCGTTGGTCGACAGAGGTTGTGTGAGATCACTATGTCGAACAAGAAGAATTTTTTTATAGAGTTTCTCAAGCTGTCCCGGTTGTTTTGGCACTCCGGCCGCAAAAAGAGAATTCGCAACACAACCTATCTTTTTGCCCTGCTCACCGTGATGCAGATGGTGGTTGCGGTGTTGATGACCCAATGGAGCGCCGGGCTCTACAATGCCCTGGAACGGCATTCCATGAAGGGTTTTTTGATTCAGGTTGCCCTGCTGTCGCTGCTGTTCATTGCCGATATGACGCTCATGGGCTCCCACCTGGAGGTCAAGCGGAACCTGCAGATATTGTGGCGCACCTGGCTGACCGATCATGTGATCTCGCGCTGGATGGAAAAGGGCCGCCATCACCTGGTGAGCAATCTCGAGGGGGAGCATGACAACCCCGATGGCCGCATTGCCGAGGATTGCCGGGTGGCGACCGAATCCGCGGTCTTGCTCGGACATACCCTGTTTTACAGTATTCTTTTGTTGCTCAGCTTTACCAAAGTGCTGTGGGACAAGTCCGGGGTGATCCATCTTGATTACGGTGGCTACCATATTCCGATCTACGGCCACCTGATTCTGGTGGCGGTCGTCTATACCTGCATTGCCTCCTGGATCGGCTGGTGGGTCGGCAAACCGCTCACCGATGCGACCAATGTTCGCCAATCGGCCGAGGCCAAGTTCCGCGCCGGTTTGCTGGAGGCCAAGGAAAACAGTCAGGCCATTGCCCTGATCCATGCGGAACAGAGTGAACGGCATCGCTTTCGCAAGCTCTTCTGCCAGATTCGCAAGGTATGGAACACGCAGACCCGGGCATGGCGCAACATCGTCATGTTCGGCAACGGCTACGCAACACTGTCCATGGTCTTTCCCACCCTGGTTGTAGCCCCGCGCTACATCCTCGGGATGATCACGCTGGGGGATCTGATGCAGTCGGTCCAAGCCTTTCAGCACATGTCGGGCGCGCTCTCCTGGCCGGTCAACAGTCTCGGCGCCATTGCCGAATGGCGGGCCTCGGTGGAGCGGGTGTTGAGTCTGCTCGACTCCCTCGACAAGATCGACGAGGAGTTGCGGGAAAACCAGTGGATTCAACTCAAGAATTCGGAGGAGCCGGTCTTGGCCTTTCGCGACCTTTCCCTGGCCGAGCACGACGGTACCGTGCTTGCGGAGGGCATTTCCATGGAGGTCAACGAGGGCGATCATGTAATTCTCTCCGGCAATTCCGCTGTCGGGGCCAAACTGTTCCGGGCCATCGCCGGGGTCAGTCCCTGGGGAGCCGGCGAGATCGATCTGCCCGCCAAGGGGCGGCTGTTCTTTATGCCGCCGCGGCCGCATCTGCCGACCGGGCCTTTGCGGGAGGCGATCTGCTATCCGAACATGCGGCGGAGCTTTCCCCGTGACAAGATCGAAGAAGGTCTGCGCCTGGTTGATCTCGAGCATCTGATCGACCAGCTGGATTGCGAGAACAATTGGGTCCAGACCCTGACCCGGGGCGAGCAGCAGCGTCTGGGCATAGTGCGTCTGCTGATCAACTATCCCTCGTGGATTTTTATCCAGGAGGCACTTGATTCCCTGGAGATCCAGGAGGAGGAGCGGATGGTGCGCCTGATCGGGGAACAGCTGCCCCACGCCGCGATCCTGATCATCTCCAACATGCCCAATGGCGCAGATTTCTTTTCACGACGACTCTCCCTGTAAAAGGGATTTTTCCACTGTTTCCAACCCGGCGAATATCCGGGGCGGCTACCTTCAAGGAGTACATTATGGCCAAGCGAACGTCCATTCCTGAAAAACATCGTCTTGTCATCCGCAACGCCGTGGCCAAGGATGCCGATGCCATCAGCGTCTTGACCCATCGTGTCTATGACAAGGATATGCCCAACTACACACCGGAGATGATTGAATCCCATATCCGCCACTTTCAGGAAGGCCAGTGGGTGGCCACGGTAAACGAGGTGATTGTCGGCTACAGCGCCAGTTTTCGCATCGGCGGCAAGTACGCGTTGAAACCCCATACCTGGGAAGGGATCACCGGCGGCGGTTATGCCACCCGCCACGATGAAAACGGTGAGTGGCTCTATGGCATGGATGTCTGTGTGGATCCGGCCTACAGGGGCTACAAGATCGGTCAGCGTTTTTACGACCAGCGCAAACGCTTTGTGCGCAAGAACGAGATCAAGGGCATCGTCTTCGGCGGCCGCCTGCCCGGCCTGCGCAAACGGATCAAGGAGGTGGGCAGCGCCGAGAATTACGTCGAACTCGCCAAGGCCGGGCGGATCCGCGATTACGTGCTCAACTTCCAGCTGCGCAACGGCTTTGAGATCATCGGCCTGATGCCGGGTTACATCAAGGACGATGTGGATTCCATGGGTTGGGGCACCCATCTCGTCTGGCGCAACCCGCTCATGGCCCCGGACGGCAGCGCCAAACCCAAATGGGCCGGTGAGCGCGGCCGCTTGCCGGCCACGGTGCGGGTGGCTGCGGTGCAGTATGAACAGCGGCGGGTCGCCAGTTTCAGTGAGTTCATGGATATCGTCGAGTTTTTTGTCGATGTCTGCGCCGGCTACAAGGCGGATTTCGTCCTCTTTCCCGAGATGTTCACCCTGCAGCTGCTCTCAATGCAGGAGCAGAGCCTCAATCCGGCGGACGCAATCGAGGAGATCACCCGGCAGACGCCGGAATTCGTCCGTGCCATGCGCGAGTTGGCGCTGCGCTACAACATCAACATCATCGGCGGCTCCCATCCCACCCGCAAGGAGGATGGCCGCATTCTCAATATTGCCTATATTTTCCTCCGCGATGGCCAGGTCCATGAACAGCCCAAGATTCATCCCACCTCCAACGAGGAGACCTGGTGGAACGTGGAAGGGGGCGACGTGCTCAAGCCCATCGAGACCGATTGCGGGCCCATCGGGGTGTTGATCTGTTACGACTCCGAATTTCCCGAGCTTGCCCGCCGCCTGACCGATCTTGGCGCCATGATGCTCTTTGTGCCGTTCTGCACCGACGAGCGGGCCGGGTATCAACGGGTGCGCTACTGCTGCCAGGCCCGGGCGGTGGAAAACCAGCTGTACGTGGTCATGGCGGGCAATGTCGGCAACCTGCCGCGGGTGAAGAACATGCATATCCAATACGCGCAGAGCTGCATCCTCACCCCCTGTGACTTTCCCTTTGCCCGGGACGGCATTGCCGCCGATTCCAACCCCAACACCGAAACCGTGCTTCTTGCCGATTTGAATATCGCCAACCTGCAGATGGCCCGCGCCAACGGAACGGTGCAGAATTTGAAAGATCGCCGGCACGACCTGTATACGATCAAATGGTCAGGCCGGTGAGGGCGAGATAAACAGTGTGCTGTGCAGTATTTTTTTTATGTGATTACCACTGAACCTCGACTGAAGGAAAGCAATTTGAGCTTTCTCACGTTCGTTCGGAATGACAACGATATTGCTGTATTTTCCGAGGAGTGTCTCCCTATCCGGATGTCATCTCAACCAAAGGGAGAGATCTCGTTTTTAGAGCTGAGTATTGGTGGTGATTAATTTCTCTTAGGTAAACCCCCGGCTTTGCCGGGGGACTCACAAAGTTTGACGGATCCTGCAAAATAAAGAAGCCTCCGATTTCGTGGACCGCTCAAAGTCACGAAAAAGGAGGCTTCATGAACGACATACAATGTTTAAGCCACACGAAATGGGATTGCAAGTTCCATGTAGTGTGGATACCGAAATGCCGGAGGAAAATGCTTTATGGTCAACTTCGGAAAAGCCTTGGAGATGTATTTCACGAATTGGCCCGGCAAAAGGAAAGTCGGGTTTTGGAAGGACACCTGCAACCCGACCATGTGCATATGCTGATCTCCATACCGACGAAGTACGCGGTGTCGCAGGTGGTGGGTTTTATGAAAGGGAAAAGTGCGATTCATATAGCGCGCACGTATCTTGGCCAAAAGAAAAATTATAGCGGAATGAGCTTTTGGGCTCGAGGGAATTTTGTTTCAACAGTTGGTGCCGATGAAGAGGTTGTGCGGGAGTATATCCGCGATCAGGAAAAAGAAGACCAACGTATCGAGCAACTGAACCTGTTTAAATAGGCGACCACCGAATGGTGGTCAGTTGATCTGTTAAATATACCGCTTTGACCTGGGTTTACGGGTTGTGGAACACGCCTAGCCGCAAAGCCTTGCCTGGTGGGCGTTGGCGGGTGGTGCCGATTTTGGCGTGTGCCCACAGGTATTGCACTTATTTTTCAAGGGGCTTAATGCCAAAAATTTTGGTCGGTAGCGGAGTTACAAGTTTTTTCATCAGTTCACGACAGGCTTCCGGCGCTGAATTAATCTGAAAAAAACTGTGCTGGTCGTTTTGAAACTCAGTGGCTTGAAGTTTGGCTAAGTTGCGCCGTATCCGGGACCAGGGCTCCCCGCACTCACGTTCCGCAACGCGCTCTATGAGCAGCGCCAGAACACAGATTTTTACATGCGTTTCGATGCGCCGTGCGGCCCAATGATACATAGGCATCATTTTGATCTGGGTACGCTTGAGGGAGCGGAAACACCGCTCGATAACCAAAAGTCCTTTGTAGCCAAGGGCCGCATCTTCAAGGCTGATGGTGTCATCGTTGGTTTCCAGCACCCACTTGCCGTCGTAGCGTTTGGCCTCGGTGATGGCTGCTCGGTCCAGGCGAATTTTACCGGCCTCGGTTGTTGTCAGGTACCGCTTGTATCGTTTTGAGGCCAGCAGTTCGACTGCCCATTGGGTAGAAGCATTACGGTCCTTATGGTTGGCAAGCTCCTCTTCGAGCATGCCGACGATCTCTTCTCGATGTATTCGTTGCCGCTCTGCTTCCTTTGGGTTGAAGCAGAGGATGTATCGCCGCCGTCGCTCGCCATCGCCGATAACAACCTCCTTGGCTTGCAGGCTGTCGGTGAAGGTGGTGAAGCGACCTGGTTGCGAGAGGACCTCTTTCTTGATTTCGGCCACCGATGCCATGCGGGTGGCGAGCAGGTATTTGCCACAGGCCCGTGCAAGTTCTTCTCGGTTAGCGGAGGAGTTCATACCCGAGTCGGCCACGAACAGCGCTCGACCGAGGTTCCAGCCTCGCAGGTCCTTTCTGATGCGTTTGATCGTGGATACATCCGCCGTGTTACCGGGAAAAATCCAGCTTTTCACCGGCAGCCCTTCCCGGGTAACCGCCAGGGCGACCACGATTTGCGGCGTCCACGTGCCCTCCTTGGAGTGGCCGTACTGACGCAGACCGTCGTTTTCATCAGCCTCGTCCTCGTAATCAATTGAGAACGAAGCCGTCGTGGTGTCGTAAAAAATCAGATCGACCGAGAGGTTGAACAGATTAGCGGTCTGGAAAAAGACAGCCTCCTCCACCGCATCAATATGCTTGTGGAGAAAGTCCATGGCCTCATACATCTGACGCAGTTTCAGGCCTTGGCATTTGGGCAGATGGACCTGCTCCAGCCACCGGTCCCAAACCCCGAGCTTGGATTCCGGTGCGCAGAGACGATTCGCCGTCATGGCCAGCAAGGCCTGATCGTAGGCAACGGCATACTTGCCTTTGTCCAGCAGAGACCGCAGCGCTTTGCCGATACCCAACCGCTCCCAAAGGGTTTCGATGACCAGCACTGTGCCGAGTTCCACTGTGCGCAGGATCTCAAGATCGTCGGGCAGTCCACCACCTTGAGCCTCCTCGCTACCAGCGGGGTCAACAATGGTTACCCCGCAGACTCTGGCTATAGATCGGGCGAGCCGCACCAAGGCCTCACGGTCGAGCTGATCGGCGCGTCCGAAGCTGTGGATGATGCGGGCAACGGTGGAGTTGGTCTCCGGATTGCGCTCGTTGTGGGCGAGCTGGAGATACTCGGTAACGGTGCCGTTCTTGTTTTTTCGTTTCGTGGTTCGCAGATACATGACTGCCCACCACGTTAGCGTGTTAATTCGCGTATTTCAACTGAAATATCGCTTCGCGTGTGCCCACAGATTTTGAGATTTTCACCACGCGTAAAATTTTATCACATTGAAATTGCGTGATATTTTCTCCGGCACTGCACTAAAATGTGCCTACAACCCGCAAACATAAGTTTGAGCGGTTCTAAAGCCGTTAAGCCACCGGCTTTGCCGGTGGTTACTGACTTTTTCATGGGAATAATTATTGAATGTGCCACAGCGTAACCAGATGTAGGTTGCTGATGTCATCATGGAATGAATGGAATACACGGGTGTTGCCAGGCATTGATGTTTTTTGGGTGATAACTGTTCCAGTCTATTTATCAAAGAAAATCAATAATAAAATTCCTTGACATCGCTTTGAGCATCTGTTCTATGCATGGCTAGTTCAGGTGTTCGCAAGAACACAAGAGGGAACCCCGTGCAACTCGGGGACGGGCCCGCCGCTGTGACCGAGGACGAACGCTGCAGTATGTCACTGACCGCAAGGTTGGGAAGACGCAGCAAGTAGGGTGATCCGGAAGTCAGAAGACCTGCCTGGACGGGAAAGGAGACGACTGCGTGGACGGCGGCGTACCCGGTAGATATATTTCTGCGGATAAATAGGGCTATCCCGGATCGACTTGTTTCGATCCGGGATTTTTTTTTGTACTGCCCGTAAACCGCGAGCCGTGGCCCCCATGTTGTCAACTCCATTAGCCAACCATGCGAGGAGTCATGCAACAGCAACAGGCCACAGATCCATCCCGTTTCATCCCGCAAGCTTTGCCCCTTTTCAAGGCAAGACGTGCCACCCCCCGTCGGCAGCACTCCCGTTTTCCTGCACAGCCCTGCTTTGACCGCCTGCATCAAGAGGTCGGAAGATGACCAATCTTGCCCAGGTGTTCTTTCAATCCGCTGGATTTTTTTATCTGATAGCTCTTGCCGCCACCTTTCTCCCCGGGAGGTGGACCTTTATTGCACGCATTCTCCTTCTTCCGGCACTTGTCTGCAATCTGATCTCCATCGTCCTGCGCTATTACCGGGCCTGGCCTATGCTGCCGATGCATCTCGGCGCCATAGCCCTGCCGTTCTGCCTGGGACTCCTCCTGTTTTTTTGGGGCAGCGGCGTGGATTCGACCCGCCATCGTCTGCAACGAATCGGTCTTGTCCTCGCCCTCAGCCTCGTTGTCGCGGCCATCCTCTTTCCCAAGGATTTCTACCTCCCATTTCTCAAATCAAGGACGCTCTTCAGCCACGCCTTTCTCTGGTTTTCTCTCTTTGCCAAGGCCTCCTGCCTGCTCAGTGGGGCCTGGGCCCTGTGCGCCTGGCCGTTTCCTCCGGCATCCTCTCAAGACCTGCGTCCTACAGCGATCCTCCAGCAGGCAATGGGGTGGGCAGCCCTGGGATTTGGCCTCTGGAGCCTTTCCATGTTCTGCGGCGAGCTCTGGTGCTATCTGGGCTGGGGATCACCGGTCGTCTGGGAGGATCCGGCCCTGACCCTGACCATGGCCGGCTGGTTCTTTTACGCCTGCGTGCTCCACTTGCACCTGAGTAAGGCCTGGAACCAAAAGGTGCGGGCGGCCTTCATTGGCATTGGCGGCATCGCGGTGCTTGTCCTGACCTGCCTCCCCGATTTCGGTCCCTTTCGCGCCTGGGTGATGCCATGAAACGTCTCTTCTCCTCCATCTGGCTGGGTTTGGGCAGCATCAACCTCACGGTGAGCCTCTGCATACTTTTGAGCTCGGATCTGATCTGGGGCTATTTCTGCCTCCAGCGCCACACCCCGCTCTTTACTCCGCTTAACGACATGGGGCTTTTTGCGTGGAGCCGCACCTACGGCAGCCACAACCCAGGCCAGACCGGATGGTTTTTCCTGCTGCTGGTCCTGCTCACCCTGCTCTCTCTCAATACCTTTGTCTGCACCACCAACCGGGTGCGGCAGATGCTGGCCACGCGGCGGGGCGGGTTTCACTTCCTGCTGAAGCTGGCGCCGCATATCATGCACTACGCCCTCATCGTCATTCTTGGGGGGTATCTCTGCAGTTATCTGTTCACCGAGGTTCTGACCGGCCGCACCCTGGTGCCGGGTTCCCACCTCTCCTTGCCCGGTACCAGCGGTCAGGTCAGACTCCTTGCCTTTGAACCCCAGTATTACCAAGGTGATCGCCTCGGCTTCATGGACAATGAGGTGATCAGTGCTCGTTTTCGTCTGTTGCTCGACGACGGTACCAGTCAGCGGGAGGCGGTGCTCAGTTGTACCCGACCGGTGCGATTTCAGGGCTACAGTCTTCATCTGCGCAACTTTGCCCCCAAAGGGAAAAATGGCATGAAAATGAAAACTCGGGTCGATCTCTTTGTGCGCAAGGATCCCGGAGTTGGTCTTTATCTGGCGGGAATGGTCCTCTTTACCCTGGGCCTGCTGCTTTATCTCTATGAATGGATCATGATTCGGGAGGTTCGCAAATCATGAAAAGACGATTGTCTCTCTGGTTGCTGATCGGCTGCCTGGCCGGGCTGGCCCTGCTTGGTGGCTGTCGCAACGAAACCGGTGATAAAAAATTGAGTGATGCCGATGACAAGCGGCCGAGCTTTCTTCAGATCGGCGAGTTTGCCGTCCATCGCATCTCTCCCCAGCGCACTGAGGTCCGCGACGGCGCAGGGCGCACCCTGGTGCTCATCCCGCGCGATGCACCCATGCCCACGGACACTCCGCCCAATCAGGTGGTGCGTGTGCCGGTGCAGCGGGTGGTGGCCTACGGCTTTTTTGACATTGCCGTGCTCCGCGCCCTGGGCGTGCTCGAGCAGACCCTGGTCGGGGTGACCACCCCGGAAAAACGGTGGTTCATTCCGGAGATTAAGCGGGGAATGCAGTCCGGCACGATCGCCTATGTGGGCGATGCCGCCTCCGTCGACTATGAGCGGCTCAAGCAGGCCCAGCCGGAGCTGGTGCTGACCTGGGATCCCTCGATCATTCCCATGCTCGATGACCTGAAGATTCCGGCGGTGGTGACCACCACCCCCACGGCCATGTGCCTGAATGCGCGCATGCGTTTTGTCCAGTTTCTCGCCCCGTTTTTTCACAGGGAAAAGGAGGCGGATGGTTTTTTCACCCGGATCGACAAGGCGCTTGCCGATATTCGTGCCCGCACCGCGGCCGTTGCCCACCAGCCGAAGGTGATGTGGGGCGATATCTACGAGAAACGGGTCATGGTCGAGCCGGGCAATGCCTGGGTCGGCGAATTGGTGGGGCTGGCCCAGTCCGACTATGAGTTCAAGGATGTCTTCGGCACCTCCTGCATCGAGATCACGGTGGAGCGCTTTCTCTATTCCGGCCAGGATGCGGATATCTTTTTTACCTACCGCACCCAGGAAATGGGCGCCACCTCCAAGGAGGCCCTGGCCCGGCTCAACCCCCTGATCAGGGACATCGCCCCGCTCAAGCGTGGACGAGTCTACGCGCCTCTGGCCCATTACAGCCAGTCAGCCGACAAGCTCGATGAGATTCTCACCGAGATCAGCGCCATTCTCCACCCCGAGGTCTATCCCAATTACCGTCTGCGGTATTTTACCGAGTTGCCTGCAACCGACCCCAAGGTTGCCACCAAGGAGTCTTTATGAATTCTGCTGCATGCTGCCTGGAGAGCCGTCCGTTGGCGGTCCGGAGGGCGCCCCTTGTCTTTGCCTTGTTGACGATCTTGACCCTGATCATGCTGGCGCTGAACGTGGCCATCGGCTCGATCCATTTCAGCCCGGAGGAGATGTGGCAGGCGCTCAGCCATCCGGACGACGGTTCGATGATCAGCTCGATCCTGTGGAATATCCGTATTCCCCGGGCCATTGCCGCGGTGTTCGGCGGTGCCTACCTGGCGGCGGCGGGTCTCCTGCTGCAGATCTACTTCCGCAACCCAATCGTCGGCCCCTACATCCTCGGCATCAGTTCCGGCGCCACCCTGATGGTCTCCTTTGTCATGCTCACCAGCGTTACCGTGGGCTGGACTTTGTTTACTCCCTTCATCTCCACCCTGGCCGCCTTTGCCGGAGCCTACGGGGTGATGCTGATCGTGCTCGCCATCGCCTCCCGCGTCAAGGGCGGGGTGACCCTCTTGATCGTCGGCCTGATGATGGGCTACCTCTGCGGCGCGGTCAGCGCCATCCTCACCGCCTTTGCCGAGAAGGACAAGATCAAGGGCTTTGTCCTCTGGCAGCTGGGCAGTTTTTCCGGCTTCAAGTGGGATGAGATCTGGCTGCTGCTGATCGTCGGCGGCGGGATTCTGGTGCTGCTCTACCTGCAGAGCAAACCGCTCAATGCCTTTCTGCTCGGTGAGGAGTATGCCGCCTCCATGGGGGTCAACATTCGCCGTTTCCGTCTCCTGATCCTGCTCTGTTCCTGCGCCCTGGCCGGCATGGTCACCTCCATGGCCGGGCCGGTGGCCTTTGTCGGCATGGCCGTGCCCCACATGGCCCGGCTCGGCTTCGGTACCTCGGACAACCGCATACTCGTACCCGGCGCCTGCCTCATGGGCGGCCTGGTCGCCAGTCTCTGCGATCTGATCGCCCGCTCGATCATGGCCCCGGTGGAACTGCCGCTCTCTGCCATCACCGCCTTTTTCGGCGCCCCGATCGTCATCCTGCTCCTGCTCAAACGGAGGGTCAAACTATGAACGCCTGTCTCCATCAACACGACCAGATCCCCATCATCGAAGTCCAGGACCTGAGTGTCGGTTACGGCCGCAGGCCCATCCTCAGCGGGCTCAACTTCAGCTGCCTGCCCGGTCAGTTCATCAGCCTCCTGGGCCCGAACGGCGCCGGCAAGACAACCCTGCTCCGCACCCTGTCCCGCCATCTTTCCCCCATGGCCGGTCACATCAGGGTGCAGGGCAGGCCCCTTGATCAGTTCTCCGCCATGGAGCTGGCACGGATCATGGCGGTGGTCCTCACCGACAGACTCAGTCCGCCGCTCTTTTCGGTGTTCGAATTCGTCGCCCTGGGCCGCTATCCCCACACCGACTATCTCGGGCGGCTGCGTTCCCAGGATCAGGTGATCATCAGCTCTGCCCTGGCCGCGGTCCATGCCCTGGAACTGGCAGACAGGCCCTTTGCCGATCTCAGCGACGGCGAGCGGCAGAAGGTACTCATGGCCCGGGCACTGGCCCAGGAACCCCAGGTCCTGCTCCTGGATGAACCGACCATTCACCTTGACCTCAAGCATCGGGTGGAGGTGATGGCCATTCTTCGCGATCTTTGCCGATCCAAGGGGATTACGGTGATTGCCTCCCTCCATGATGTGGATGTGGCGGCTAAGGTCAGCGACCGGGTGGCCCTGGTGAAAGGCGGCGGTCTGTGCGATTGGGGCACGCCGGAGGCGGTGCTCAGCGCCGAGGCGGTGACCGGGCTCTATGACTTTGATAAGGCCGAGTTCAACCGGAACCTGGGCGGAATCGAACTCAAGGGGGAAGGCGACCGCGGCCGCGCCTTTGTCATCGGCGGCATGGGCTCGAGTTCGTTGATTTATCGGCTGCTGGCGCGCAAGGGCTTTGCCATCGCCACCGGCGTGGTCCATGCTAATGATCTTGATTTTCATGTGGCCAGCGCCCTGGGGGCGGACTGCGTTGTGGTCGATCCCCTGGAACCGATCAACGGTGTTGCCACCCGAAAAGCCATGGACCTGCTTACCGACTGCGACTTGGTGATCGATGCCGGTTTTCCCCTGATGGAGGGCAACCGGGCCAATCTCGAATTGGTCCAGGCCGCCTTTGATTGCGGCAAGACCGTGTTCACCCTGCGCCAGACCGACCCGCCATCCTTGATGAGCGCGGGCAAGGGGGCCTGTTACCGTTGTCCCTCCGCCACCCAGCTGGTCGAGGCCTTGGAATCCTACCAGGGCCAGGCCGTTGGCAGCCGCCATCCCGAGGAGGCCTGAGATGCAGCCCCTGAAACTCTGTTATTTTTCCGCCACCGCCTCTGAGATCCCCTCGCTCTCCGAAGGGGTGCGGCTCTTTCTTGACCAGGGCCACCCCTTGAGCGTCCATGCCCGGACCCAGGTGCAGCTCTTCGACCGCAGCCGCCATCAGGCTTTTGTCCAGGAGGCCATGAGGGCCGAGGTGGTGATCATCTCCCTCCATGGCGGCAAGGCATCCTTTCCTGCCTTTGCACTCCTGAAAGAAACGCTTGATGGGGTGGCGAAGGAACAGCATCCCCTAATTCACATCCAGCCCACCAGCGGTGATGAGGATTCCATCGAGGCGGCACGCGAGTTCTCCACCGAGTTCGGCACCCCGGATTGGGATCTGGTCAAGCAATACCTCCAGTACGGCGGGGCGCAGAACTTTTACCAGTTGCTTGTCCATCTGCAGCTTCGATTGCGCGGCGAGGGGGAAAAGCCGCAACCCCCCCGGCCCTTGCCGGATGATGGCATCTACCACCCAGACTTTCCGGGTATTCCGAGCTTTGGGCGATATCTCAAGGAACGGGTTGCCCCCCAAAAGGTCACGGTCGGCCTCTGGTTTTACCAGACCTACTGGACCAACAACAATCTTGTATTTGTCGACAGCCTGATCCGCTCGATCGAGGCGGCCGGGGCCAACGTCATCCCCGTGTTCCACCTGCGCTACAAGGATGTGGAGCGCGGTAATCGTGGCGCCGACGATGTGGTGGCCGACTACTTCATGGACGGCGACAGGCCGCGCATCGATGTGCTGATCAACCCGCTGATGTTCTCCATGACCCTGGCCGCACCCGCCTTCAAACATCTGCTTGCCACCCTCGGCGTGCCGGTGATCCAGGCCATGACCTGTTCCGCGCCCTATGCCCAGTGGTCGGAGTCGATCCAGGGGCTGCCGACCATGGACGTTTCCTACTCGGCGGCCCAGCCCGAGTTCGACGGGGCGCTCATCACCGTGCCGGTAGCCACCCGCGAGCAGGAGGCGATCGATCCGCTCACCGGCGCGCTTCTGGCCAAGTACATGCCCATTCAGGAGCGAGTGGACAAGGTGGTGCGCCTGGCGATCAACTGGGGACGGCTTGGCCGCATCCCGGTTGCGGAGCGCAAGATCGCCATCATTTTTCATCACTATCCGCCGCGTAACGATCGCATCGGCTGTGCCGCCGGGCTGGATTCCTTTGCCTCCGTCTCCGCCCTGCTCACCCTCATGCGCGAGCAGGGCTACCGGATCGAGCATGACTATCCGCAAAAAGACGAGCTGGCCCACAGTCTGCTTGCAAAGATGACCTGCGACCAGCGCTGGCTGCCCATGGACCAGATGGCGGCCCGGGCCGAGGCCAAGGCCGGACCCGAGCATTATCAGGGCTGGCATGCGGAGCTCCCCGAGCAGATTCGCACCAAGATGGTCGAGGACTGGGGCGAGATGCCGGGTGAACTGTTCGTCCACGACGACCAGCTTCATTTTGCCGGCATGCCCAACGGCAACGTCTTTCTCACTATCCAGCCTCCGCGCGGCTATCTGGAGCAGATCGACAAGGTGCTGCACGACCTTTACCTCTCGCCGCCGCATCACTACCTGGCCCAGTACCGCTGGATCCGGGACGTGTTCAAGGCGGACGCGGTAATGCACATCGGCAAGCACGGCTCGCTTGAGTGGCTTCCGGGCAAGGCCCTGGGACTCTCGAACCAGTGCTATCCGGATCTGGCGATCATGGAGCTTCCCAACATCTACCCCTATATCATCAACGATCCGGGCGAAGGCACCCAGGCCAAGCGCCGCTCCTACTGCTGCATTATCGACCATCTCACCCCCGCCTTCACCAACGCCGATCTCTACGACGATCTGGCCAAGGTCAACGCCCAGGTCGCGGACTACAGCGTTGCCCGTTCCGAGGACCCGGCCAAGGTGGAGATCCTGCGACCAATGATCTGGGAGGCGGTGGTCGCGGCCAGCCTGGACAAGGATCTGGAAATTTCCGAGGCCGAGGCCCTTGCCGATTTCGATGGCTTTCTTGAAAAGCTGCACGGCTATGTGGAGGAACTGGGCGACACCATGATCAACGACGGCCTCCACACCCTGGGACTGGCGCCCGAGGATCAGCGGCTGGTCGAGTTCGTGGTTCAGCTCACCCGCCTGGCCAACGGCGATGTCCCCTCGTTGCGCGAATCCCTGGTAACGGCCATGGGCTGCGACTACGACGACGTGATCGAGAATAGGGGCAAACGGCAGGCCCGCTTCGGTAACCGCACTGGCGGCGAGGTCCTGCGGGCGGCCCATGACCAGGGACTGGCCCTGGTGAGCCGGCTGGCGGCCTTTGATTTCCGGGCCGAGGCCATCTCCGATCTGAGCGGAGAAATGCTTTCCCATCTGGCGGAGGCCGATCGCGCCAGTGTCCAGGTCACCCTGGAGTATATAGCCCGCATCCTCGTGCCCAACATTCGCCTCTGCAGCGAGGAACTGGACGCAGCCCTTGCCGCCTGTTCCGGCCGTTTCGTCAAGCCCGGTCCCTCGGGTGCGCCCAGCCGGGGCCAGGCCGATATCCTCCCCACAGGGCGTAACTTCTACTCGGTGGATCCCAACAAGATCCCCAGCCCGGCTGCCTGGGAGGTGGGCGTCCGTCTCGGTGACGCCCTCATCGAACGTTACCTCAGCGAGACCGGCAAGTATCCGGATTCCATCGGCATCCTCGTCTACGGTACGGTGACCATGCGCACCCGTGGCGATGATTTGGCCGAGATTCTCTACCTCATGGGGCTCAAGCCCGTGTGGCAGAAGGGCAGCGGCAATGTCTCTGGCCTGGAGGTGATTCCGTTAAACGAACTCGGAAGGCCACGCCTGGATGTGGTGCCGCGCATCTCCGGATTTTTCCGCGACTCCTTTCCCAACCTGGTGGAGCTGATCGACGAGGCCGCACGCATGGTGGCCGCGCTTGAGGAGCCGATGGAATCCAACCTGATCCGCCGCAACGTCTTTCGCGACCTGGAGGAGTACCGCAGCGAGGGGCTGAGTGAAGAGGAGGCCTGGCGCGAGGCCACCTTCCGCGTCTTCGGCTGCCCGCCCGGGACCTACGGCGCCGGCGTCTCCGAGCTGGTCGAGTCCAAAAACTGGCAGACCCAGGCGGATCTCGGCAATAACTATATTCGCTACTCGGGC
This sequence comes from uncultured Desulfobulbus sp., assembly GCF_963665445.1. Classification (GTDB taxonomy): domain Bacteria; phylum Desulfobacterota; class Desulfobulbia; order Desulfobulbales; family Desulfobulbaceae; genus Desulfobulbus. The sequence goes on from NZ_OY762276.1 coordinate 1,260,917, forward strand.
CATGCCTACGGCAAGGGCTCCTACGGCAAGACCCGGCCCATGGCCTACCGCCGCCAGCTCGCGCGCATGGATCTTACGGTCAAGAACGAGGATTCGCGCGAGTACGACATGATGTCCTGCACCGACTACTACAACTACTACGGTGGCATGATCGTGGCGGTGAAGACGGTGCGCGGCCACCTGCCGTTCTCGGTCATGGGCGACAGCTCCGATCCCAAGCGGGTCAAGATCCGCACCACCGAGGAAGAGGCCAAACATGTCCTTCGTTCCCGCCTGGTCAACCCCAAGTGGATCGCGGGGATGAAGCGGCACGGCTACAAGGGGGCAGGGACATCTCCCATGTGATGGACATCGTCCTGGGCTGGGACGCCACCGCCGAGGTCATCGACGACTGGATGTACGAGAAAATCGCCCGCTCCTATGCCCTTGATCCGGAAATGCAGCAGTGGATGAAGGAGGTCAACCCCTTTGCCCTGCAAAACATCCTCGACAAGCTGCTCGAGGCCATCAGCCGCGGCATGTGGCAGGCGGAGACAGAGATGGAGGAGCAGCTGAAAAACGCTTATCTGGAGATGGAGGGCGAGGTCGAGGAATGGAGCGAGTAGGTTCCATTCGGAGGGCCTTGAGCGTGCTTGGCTGTGTAGCCTGTCTGTTGACGGGTATGGACGGTTTCTGCGAGCAGGAAAACGGTGCCATTGTTCTCACCGCTGCGGAGATCAAACAGATGAAGGCCAACAAGATGGCGGATCTGCTCAATCACGTCCCCGGTGTCAGTGCGGGCGATACCTCGGTGAGCATCCTCGGCTCTTCCAAGGTGCGGGTGCTGGTCGACGGGCGTCCGATCAACGATCCCACCTCCAGCTACGGGGCGGTCAACTGGTCCATGGTCGATCCGGATCAGGTGGAGCGGATCGAGATCCTGCGCGGCAAGGGCGGAGTGCGTTACGGCCAGGACGCAGGCGGCGGGGTGATCCTCGTCACCACCCGGGCGATCAAGTCGGTCAACGGCGCCTTCAAGGCCTATGGCGGCAACCTGGATACCGGCTTTGCCAGCGCCAATGTCCAGGGACGAAGCGGCCACTGGGGAGCTGAGCTCGGCGGCGAGGTGGAAACCTCCCAGGGCTACAAGGTCAACAACGACGAGTCGCGCCATCGCGGCAGCCTCAAGCTCGCCTACACCATGGATGAGGACCGGGGCCTGAATCTGGGCGCGGATTTCGTCCACGAAGAGCGCGGACTCTCAGGCCTGCCCGAGTATCCCACGCCGCAGTCGCGCAAGGAGAGCGAGACTACGATTCTCTCCGCCCAGGCAAGGGGCTACGGTGTGACCAGTGACACCTTTTTGAACAGCGGCGAGCAGCACAACAGCGATGTCAGCCGTGGACTTGATCAGCGGTTGCGGGTCAATGAATTGGGCGAGGACCTCAGCAGTAGCCTGAAAACCGGAGACTTCGGCACCTTGACCTATGGTGCCGGCTATCGCCTGGCCCAGGCCAGCGGCACCACCTTTTCCGATCAGAGCGAGGAGGTCTTTTCTCTTTTTTTCAGCGAGCAGTTGCACCGGAAAACGAGTCCCTGGTCGTTGACTCTGGGGCTGCGGGCCAATGCCAATACCGCCTTCGACGACGTGCTCAATCCGGAGTTGAAGCTGGTGTATCAGCAGTCTGCCTGGAACCTGAGCGGGTCCTACAGCCACACCAACAATATTCCCTCGTTTTATCAGCGGTATAACCATACCAGCTCGACCTTGCCCAATCCGGACCTGGGTATGGAAACCGCTGACAACTACGCCCTTGCCCTGACCCTGACCCCACTGGAGAGTCTGACCATCCGCACTTCGGTCTTTTATAACCTGCTCAGCGATCGGATTACCTATGTCACCGGCGATGATGGCGTCGGCCAGTACGAAAATTTTGGCGAGGTGACCTACCGCGGCGGCGATCTGGCGGTGAACTGGCAGCCGACCAAGGACCTGAACCTCAAGGCCGGATACACCTATCTCCGCGCCATTGACGAGGAGACCGGCCTCTACGTACCGGCCAAGGCCGACCATACCGGAACCCTGGATTGTTCCTGGCAGCTGACCGACCGGTTGAGTGCGGTTTTTTCCGGGAAGTATGTCTCCGAGGTCTACCGCAACCGCGCCAACACCAAGACCGTGCCCGACTATATCCTGGCCAATATTCGTGCGGAATACCGCCTGGGTCGGTATGCCCTGTTCACCGAGATCACCAATCTGGCCGACACCACCTACTATTATGCCGATGGACTGCTTGGCCCGCCCCTGACCTGGATGGCGGGTGTGAGCGTACGGTTGTGATGGAATGCCAAAATGTTATCGGTGGGCAGAAAAAGCCCTGCCCACCCTACGGCTCGAGAAGTGGCAGTGGCATGGATTTGTAGGGTGGTGCAGGCGTCTTTTTGCCTGCCCACCGCTGAGATAAAAGCAAGAACCGGAGAGCATCAATGAAACCAGTCTATCCCCTGGCGGCGATAGTCGGCCAGGACGACTTCAAACAGGCCTTGCTGCTGGCGGCGGTCAATCCCGGTGTCGGCGGCCTGCTGGTGCGCGGGGAAAAGGGCACGGCCAAGTCAACCATGGTGCGGGCCCTGGCGGCCCTGTTGCCGGATATGGAGGTGGTGGTGGGCTGTGTCAACAACTGCTCGCCCGGAGCCGATGCCCCGCGCTGCCCGGAGTGTGCACGCAGGTTCCCGAACCTTCCTGCGACCACCCGGCCGGTGCCGCTGGTCGATCTGCCGCTCAATGCCACCGAGGACCGGGTCAGCGGCGGCATCGATTTCCCGGCCACCCTGCGGGAAGGGCGGGTGATGATTGCACCGGGGCTGCTCGCCGCTGCCCACCGCGGCCTGCTCTATATCGACGAGGTCAATCTCCTCGATGATCATATCGTCGACCTGATTCTGGATGCGGCCGCCAGCGGCGAGAACCGGATCCAGCGCGAGGGCATCTCCTCCAGTCATCCTTCGCAATTCATTCTCGTGGGGACGATGAACCCGGAAGAGGGGGAGCTGCGGCCGCAACTCCTGGACCGGTTCGGGCTCTGTCTGGAAGTGGCCGGAGGCGAAGACCCCGAGGCTCGGGTGGAGCTGATGCTGCGGCGCGAGGATTTCGATCAGGACCCGAAGGACTTTTGCAGGCGCTATGCGGACGAATCGGTTCGCATCGCCCACCGGATCACCGATGGGCGCAAACTGCTGCCCCGGGTACGGATCAGCAAGGGACTTCGCTCCTTTATCGGGGAACTCTGTCGGGAAAACAATGTCGCCGGACACCGTGCCGACCTGGTGATGGAGCAGGCTGCCCGCGCCCTGGCGGCCCTGGAAGGCAAAACCGAGGTCAGTGTCGAGCATATCGGCAAGGTCGCGCCCCTGGTGCTGCTCCATCGCAAGCGGGATGCCCAGCCTCCTCCACCTCCCCCGCCGCCGGAACCGCCCCAGCCCGAGGAACAGGACGAGCAGGAGCAGGAAGAACAATCCGAGGAGCAGGAGCAACAGCAGCCCGAGGAAAACCCGGAGAGCCAGGTGGCGCCACCGCCTCCCCAACCGCAGGAACAGGAAGACGAGCAGTCGCCGCCCGAGGAACAGGCCCAGGAGGAAGAGGGGAAGCAGGGGCAGTCGCCGGCAGAGCCCGAGGAGAAGGTCTTTGCCATCGGCACCACCTTCCGGGTCAAGTCGCTCACCGCGGCCAAGGACCGGGTGGTGCGGCGGGGCTCGGGCCGGCGCTCACGCAGCCGCATCTCCCAGAAGCAGGGCCGCTATGTCAAGTCCACCCTCCAGGACACCGGCGATTTCGCCCTGGATGCCACCCTCCGCGCCGCCGCGCCCTATCAGCGCCAGCGAAACATGGGCGGCGATCAGCGGCTGGCGGTGCAGCTCAGGCCCCAGGATATCCGCTGCAAGGTCCGCGAAAAGCGTATCGGCAACTTCCTCCTCTTTGTGGTCGATGCCAGCGGTTCCATGGGGGCGCGTGGACGCATGGCCGCCTCCAAGGGGGCGGTGATGTCGCTTCTGCTCGATGCCTATCAGAAGCGGGACAAGGTCTCGCTGATCACCTTCCGCCGGGGCGAGGCCACGGTCAACCTGCCGCCCACCACCTCGGTCGACATGGCGGGGAGGATGCTTTCGGAAATGCCGGTGGGCGGGCGAACACCGCTTTCGGCGGGGCTGGCCAAGAGTCATGAGCAGGTGCGCAACTACCTGATCAAGAATCCCACCGCCCAACCGATCGTGCTCTTCATCACCGACGGCAAGTGCAATGTGGCCCTGGGAGCGCACAAGCCCGTCGAGGAATCCCTGGCCCTGGCCGAGGCGTTTTCCCGGGATCAACGTATTCGAACCATTGTGGTCGATACCGAGGAGGCCGGGCTGGTCACCTTTGGTCTGGCCCGGCGTCTGGCCGGTGCCCTGGAGGCCCAATATTTTAAAATCGACGACCTCAAGGCAGAGGCCCTGGTCAACATCGTGCGAGGACAACAACAATGAAAAATCGACCCATCTATCCGTTTACCGCCATCGTTGGTCAGGAAAAAATGAAACTGGCCCTGATGCTCAATGTGGTCAACCCCGGGCTCTCCGGCGTCCTTATCCGCGGGGAGAAGGGCACGGCCAAGTCCACCGCCGTGCGTGCCCTGGCCGATATCCTCCCCGAAATTGAGGTGTTTGCCGAAGATCCCTATCAGCTTGATCCCAAAGAGGAGCTGGAATCCTACCATGCAATTTGCCAACTCATTTCGGGGGCGCGCCGTGAACTGCTGCCAGAGGTTGTTTCGCGCAAGGTGCGGGTGGTGGAACTGCCGGTGGGCGCCACCGAGGACCGGGTGGTGGGCACCCTTGATCTCGAGCATGCGTTGAAAAAGGGCGAAAAGCGGATCGAGCCCGGCATCCTTGCCCAGGCGCATCGCAACATCCTCTACGTGGACGAGGTCAATCTCCTTGACGACCATGTGGTGGATGTGCTGCTCGACTCGGCGGCCATGGGCGTCAACACCATCGAGCGCGAGGGGGTCTCCTTTTCCCATCCGGCCCGGTTCACCCTGGTGGGGACGATGAACCCGGAGGAGGGCGAACTGCGCCCGCAGCTGCTCGACCGGTTCGGGCTCTGCGTCAACATCGAGGGCATCCAGAGCGCCGAAGATCGGGTGGCGATCATGGAGCGGCGGGCCGCCTTTGATCTCGATCCGGAAAGATTCGCCGGTCAGTGGCGGACGGAGTCCGCGGCCCTGGCCGAGCGGTTGCTGACCGCCCGTGGGTTGTATCCGCAGGTTGCGGTCGAGCGAGCCCTGCTCTTTGAGATCGCCACCACCTGTCTCGAAGTGGGCGTGGACGGGCACCGGGGCGATATCATCATGCTCAAGACCGCCAAGACCCTGGCCGCCCTGGACGGCCGCACCGCGGTGAGCTCGGCGGATATTTCCACCAGCGCCGAACTGGTGCTGCCCCATCGGGTGCGGCGGCAACCGCTGATGGAGATCGCCGACAATGTCGAGTCCCTGCGCAAACGGGCATTGGCCGGGAAGTGAACTCGTGGATTGGAGCTAAGGGGCGATAACAAGACAATTATTCAAGGGAAATCGTGCAAAGAAAGGGTGACAACAAAAAACGCTGCTGGTTCCCGGCCAAGCGCTACGGCTACGGCTGGGGTCTGCCTAAAACCTGGCAGGGTTGGCTGGTGCTGATCATCTACCTGGGCCTCACCACCCTTGGCGCGTGGCGAGTGCGCGGAGGGGGCGACCTGCTCTGGTTTGTACCTCTGGAGGCGGTGTTGACCGGAGTGTTTGTCTGGATTGTATGGAAAAAGGGGGAGCCGCCGGCATGGCGCTGGGGCGACGATAACAGCAGGACAACATCTGAAAAATAACCATGATTGTCGTTCTCGTTAAAAGCCTCGAGAACGACGTTCCCAGCTTCGTAATATGCTGATTTCACGATAGGTGGATTTCAGCGTTTTGACTTTTTTTGAGGTCATCATGATTCATATCGAAAAACTGCAGAAATCCTACGGCAAGGTCAAGGCTGTGAACGGCATCGACCTTTGCGTTGAACCGGGCGAATTGTTCGCCTTTCTCGGGCCCAACGGTGCCGGCAAGACCACCACCATCCGCATCCTCACCGGTCTGACCCGCATCGGAGGCGGCCGGGTGCGTATCGGCGGCCATGACATTGTCGAGTCGCCCCGGGAGGCCAAACGGCAGTGCGGCCTGGTGCCGCAGCACATCAACCTGGACAGCGAGTTGAGCCTGCGCGAGAACCTGGACATCCATGGGCGGCTCTTTGCCATGGATGCCCAGCAGCGCCAGACCAAGATCGAGGAACTGCTGACCTATGTGGAGTTGCTCGACCGGATCGACTCCCTGGTCAAACAGCTCTCCGGCGGGCTCAAGCGGCGGTTGATGATCGCCCGGGCCCTGATGCACGAACCCAAGGTCCTCTTTCTCGATGAACCCACCGTGGGCCTGGATCCGGCCATTCGCCGCCGCATCTGGTCGCTGATCAAGCGGGTGCAGCAGGACGGCACCACCATCTTTCTCACCACCCATTATATCGAGGAGGCCGAGTTCCTCGCCGCGCGGGTGGCCTTCCTCGACCAGGGCAGCATCGTGGCCCTGGATTCTCCCCAGGCCCTGATGGCCAGCATCGGCCAGTGGGCGGTGGATAGGATGAACGGCGAGGGGATGGAAACCCAGTATTATCCCAGCCGCGACGAGGCCGCTCATTTTGCCGCCTCCCAGGACTGTGGCGTTACCCTGCGGCGGGTCAATCTCGAGGATGCGTTTTTAAGCCTGACCGGAAAGAAGGTGCTGTCATGAATGGATTTATTGCTGTCTATCTGCGGGAGATGCTCATCCTCAAGTACCGATTCAAGCGTCAGCTGGCGGGCATGGCGGTATCGCCGCTGTTGTATCTGATCACCTTCGGCTATGCCATGGGCGACCTGATCCGTTTCGGCGAGCAGTCCTACCTCCACTTTCTCATCCCCGGTCTGGTGGCCATGGCGAGCATGACCCAGTCCTTCGGCATTGCCACCGACATCAACGTCGCCCGGTTTTACTGGAATATCTTTGAGGAGTTCCAGGCCTCGCCAATCAGCAACCTCAGCTATGTGGCCGGCGAGGTCCTGGCGGGCATGACCCGAGCCCTGATGGGGGTGGCGGTGATCCTGCTCCTGAGCCTGCCCTTTGGCGTGGTCCTTCACTACGGACCCCTGTTCTGGCTGGCGGTCTTGGGTAACTGTTTTGTGTTCGCCTCGCTGGCGGTGGCCATGGCCATGCTGGTCAAATCCCATGCCGATCAGAGCCTGTTGACCAACTTCATCATCACCCCCATGGCTTTCCTAGGTGGCACCTTTTTTCCGGTGGAAAAGCTGCCCCTCTGGGCCCAGGGACTGCTGTCCTGCCTGCCGCTGACCCATGCCTCCCACGCCATTCGTGCCACCAGCCTGGGACAGCCTGCGCAGGGACTTGATTATTTGGTGCTCCTGATCGTTGGCCTGGTCTTTTTCTGGCTGGCACTGCATTCGGTCAATAAAGCTCGAGACTAGCTCCGGGTGGGCAGGTGCTGTTCCTGCCCACCGGAGATGCTGCCCAATATTTTGTTTATTTGGATAATTTGACGGTGGGTACGATACAGCTGGACCCACCCTACAGCCTCAATACCCTAAAAATTATGCTCATAGATACCCTGTACGACGCTGTCGAACTGCACCGAGAAGAAAAGATCATCTATGCCCGGTTCCTCAAACCTCATTCCGTGCTCTCCACCTGCCGGGTGGCCGGTGGTCTGCGCACCGACCTGAACGCGCTCTATAACCATCAGAGCTGCGAGCCCGCCGGCCACTGTCACCGTCTGCCTGCAAGCGCCTATCGTGATCCGCAGGAATACCGCAGGGCCATCTGCGGGCGCCATAACCTGGATGCCGAACGCTGCGCCACCCTGGGAACCGCGGCCAACATGCATAACGCCAGTATCTCCCGGCAAGGGTTCCGCGACCTCGAGGTTGTTGCTGTCTGCACTGGCGGAGTCGAGGGAAATGCCGGAAGGGTGGGTGACTCGGCCTCGGTGGTGGAAACCCTGGAGGGCTTTGAACGGTTGCCGCCAGCTGAGGAGATTCCCGGGCCAGGCACGATCAACACCATGCTTTTTATCAACAAGCCGCTCATTCCCGGCGCCCTGACCCGTTGCATCATGACCGCCACCGAGGCGAAATCCGCGGTGCTGCAGGAGTTGGCGGTCAACTCCCGCTACTCAGATGGGCTGGCCACCGGCACCGGCACCGACCAGATCGCGGTGGCCGCCCTGGAAAGCGGGGAGAAGCCCCTGACCAGCGCCGGCAAGCATGCCAAGCTGGGCGAGCTGATCGGGCGGGCAGTCTTTGCGGCGATCAAGGGCACCCTTGCCCGGCAAAATCATCTGACCCCGGCCGGACAGTGCTCGATCAAGATCCATCTGGAGCGTTTTGGCACCAACCGCGCAGATTTGGTTGCCACGATCTGTTCCTTTCTCGACCAGGACCAGGCCCAACTGTTGCGGGCCAACTTCATGGCCTTTGAGCACGACCCGCTCACCGTGGCCGCGGTCGCCGCCCTGGTCCATCTCTACGATAAAACCGCCTGGGGCGTGTTGCCGCAAACCTGCTGGAGCGAAATCATGGCCGGGTTCTCGGCCCAGGTGGCCTGCGCGGTCAGCGGCGATTACAGCCGGCTGGCCCACTACCGCATGCTGCTGGCGCCAACGGTGCGCGATACGGGAAACAGGGCCTTCGTCGAGCTGACCTGCCGCGCCCTGGCCCTCGGGTTTTCCGAAAAATGGCGGATCATGGATGCCCTGGTTTCGACCGAGCCAAAATTATCCTGCCCACAACTGCATCAGGAGGAAAAACAGGAGCAATAAAACCAAAAGTCGCATGTCGGTCGCCCGGTTGAACCGGGCGTGAAAAGGGAATCCCGTGCAAACCGGGAACGGTCCCGCCGCTGTAATCCTCGCCCCGAAACAGGAGATCGGGAACCCTGCCGAGACAGGGCCACTGTGCAACTGCATGGGAAGGCCTCGGCAAGGGAGGGAGAGTCAGAAGACCTGCCGGACATGCCAATATTTACCACGACTGTCGAGGATGCAGTGCTGTGCATTGCAGAAAACGGGCCTTCCGCTTTCTGTTGAGGGTGAATGCTGCGTTTTGTCGCTTCTGTTCCTCGCAGTCAATGATCAACCCTTTCAGGAGAAAAAGGATGGACCCCAAAGGAGTGAAGAAGTTTGACCGGCTTGTATTGGCCCTGCTGTTGTGCGCGGCTCAGCCGGTTTTGGCCCAGGAGGTAATCGGAGGTGATACGGACCAGGCAAAGAGCGTTGCAGCAAAGAAGCAACAAGGCAAGGTTACGCAATCGGTTTTGCAACAGGCGGCCGAGGATATGGTGGTGACCGCGACCAGAAGTGAGGAGGATATCCTCTCCCTGCCCACCAAGATCGAGGTGATCGACAGCCACGATATCGAGATGACCGCGGCCAACACCATCACCGAGCAGTTGAAGAAATCCAGTTCGCTCAGTGTCATCGAGTATCCCGGTGCCCTGGCCGGTATCGGAATTCGCGGTTTTCGCCCCGAGTTCTCCGGCATCACCAAGCACAGCCTGATGCTCGTGGATGGCCGCCCCATCGGTGCCACCAACCTGGCAACCGTGCTCACCGACAATGTGGAGCGGATCGAGGTGCTCAAGGGACCCGCCTCCTCCCTCTACGGTGCCGAGGCCATGGGCGGCGTGGTCAACGTGATCAGGAAAAAAACCACCGAGGGCATGAGCGGATCGGCGCAAGTCGGCTACGGCAGCTACGCCACCAACTTTCAGAAACTTGCCGCCGGCGGGGCGATCATTGCCGACAGGCTGGATTTCGATGTCTCTGCCGGTCGCTACGAGCAGGCCGACAACCTGAAAACCGGCGATAACGGCGACGAGCGTGCCAACACCGCCTACCACACCCGTAACGGTGCCTTTCGTCTTGGCGGCAACTTTGCCGGCGACTGGCGGGCCGATTTTTCGGTCAATGCCTACCAGGGCCGGGATATCGAAACCCCGGGTGATGTGGCCTACGGTGATGTGCGCAGCGGCAGCAAGGATATCGACAACAGCGGCGTCGACCTGAAGGTCGGTGGCGGTTTGGGGGCCAACAACGAGGTGGCGGCAATGCTCTACCACACCGAGGAGGAGGCGGAGAACTATTCCAACTACTCCGGGAGTTCCATTGTCCCCACCTACCGCAGCTACGACTCCGACACGACCTGGGACGGAGTGCAGCTGCAGGACATCTACACCTGGGGCAACCACAAGTTCATTCTCGGCTTCGACTACCAGTACATCGAGAAAATTTCCCGCAGCTATACCACCAGCGGCACGAGAAAGTCGCCCTCCTCCCCGGACGAGGGGCGGACCAACTATGCCGGCTACCTGGAATCGGTGTGGAAGTTCCTCGACAACCGTCTGACCTTCACCGGTGGCGGTCGTTACGACACCTTTGAGGTCGAAACCCTCTCCACCCCCTACATGACCGGGTTCACCCCCAATTCCGAGGATTTCTCAACCTTCAGCCCCCGGGTCGGCGCCAACTACCATTTCGACAGCGGCATCCGCCTGCACACCACCGTGGGCAAGGCCTTTGTCCCGCCCAGCGCCTTTCAGTTGGCCGGCTATTCCGAGACCGTGGTCGGCGGCGTGACCATGATCACCCAGGGCAACAGCGACCTCGATCCGGAAACCTCCACCACCTGGGATGCTGGCGTCGGCTACGAGTTGCCTTCCTGGGGACTGTCTCTGGATCTGACCTATTTCGACACCACGGTGGACGACCGGATCACCACCACCCAAAGCGGCAACCTCAAGACCTACATCAACGCCCTGGGGGCGGACATTCGCGGTCTGGAGTCCACCCTCAGCTTTGATCTCGGTGTGCCCCTGCAGTGGAGCCGCAGTCTCAAACTCTACGTCAATACCACCCATATCTTCCAGGCCGAGGAGGAACTGACCGGCGGCGCCATGCAGGATATTCACAACGTGGCCGACTACACCTACAACTACGGC